>WGFY01000080.1 GCA_015491995.1 Mesoaciditoga sp. | reverse complement strand
TCCTTTACCAAAGCGAAGAGGGGATTTCTCCCCTCTTCAGTTTACACCAATTAAGATTGAATTATTTTGAAAGTTCGTAGAAATCTATGCCAGCGGCGGCCCCACCTGGCCTTGTAGGATTGAAAGTCCAACCTTTGATATTCGCTCTCTGAATTTCAAAGATGAGAGGTTGGGCCAACCATATGTAAATGGCGTTGTTGTAAGCCTTGACATTTAACTCTTCGTAATATTTCGCACGCTTTTCGGGGTCTAAAGTCTTCATAGATTCGTTGACAAGTGAATCCATATTTGACTTTGCCCATTCTTTGTAAGCCTTTCCCAAGAAAGCTCCCAACGTTCCTGAAGAAGCGTAGAACGGCTGAGCAAAGTAATAAGGATCTGCAACGGCTCCACCCCATCCACTCGTGTACATTGGCATCCTCTCGGCTACCATATCGCTAAGGAATGAGGACCAGAGCTCATTTTCTATGTTTATCTTGAATTTCGGGTTGATCTTCCTCGCATACGCTTTCAGCATTTCGCATGCAACTCTCCTTTGATCGTTACCGGTGTTGTAGACTACTGTGAATTTAAATCCTTTTTCCCACAGTTTTCCGTTGTAAGCCTTTTTGAAATATTCCGTGGCCTTGGCCAGATTTTGATGATAAGCTGGCGGATTTTTTGAGTCGTATCCAAGCACTATGCTTGGCAACGCTCCATTTGGAGTTATAGCCTGACCGTACCAAATGCTGTTTATGTACGATTTATGTGGGAAAAGGTATTCAAATCCCATTCTAACATCTTTGTTTGCAAAGAAATCTGGTGGAATTCCATTTCCATCCAATTTTCCAGATCCTATAAAATGGTTTCCTTTTGGACTGATGCTTTGTGTGAAGTACAAAGATATGATGCGCAGAGAAGGATAACCTTTTAAAACTTTGACTCCCGGAATGCTTTCGAGTTGTTTTAGATATTGTGATGGCGCGTATATTATGTCCGCGTTTCCACGCATAAGATCAAGCTTTCGAGTGGTGAATTCTTTTACTATTTTTATGATAGCGTACTCTATTTTGGCAGGAGCTCCCCAATACTTATCGAATCTTTTAAGAACTATTTCTCTTCCCTTTGACCATCTATCTAACACGAAAGGACCCGTGCCGTTTGTAACGGAGTAAAGTGGATCTTTTTCGCGTGTGGGATTGTGATACTTCCACCAGTCATTTGCCTTTCCATCCCACGCATTTTGCTCCATTGCCCATTTTTTGTCAAAGATCACACCGCCATAAACCGTGTTTATAGCCGAAAGGAATGGTGGATAAATGTGTGCCAAGTGTATCACAACGTCGTTCCCTTTAATCTCAAAAGCTTTTGAAACCAGCTGAAAAGCGTCAATTAGTGCTTGCTTGTACTTGTCATTTTTAGGAGTCCGAGTGCCTTCAACAAAAAGTTCGCTGTAAGATTTAACACCTGCAAACTTCGTTGCCCATTCTTCAATGGTATCAACATATGCACCGTTGATCTTTGGGAATATCGGTTCGGCAAGCATCCAAGATGGCCCGCCACCTCGGCTGAAGATTATGGATCTCTCAAGAGAATACACGACATCTTGCGGAGTGAGAAGATCTCCGTTGTGAAAGTAGACACCTTGGCGGATGTGAAAAACGTACGTTTTACCATTATCCAGTATCGTCCCATCTTTCAAGCTCGGAACGTTCGTGGAGAGTTTTGGAATGAACGTTTTGCCGTTGTAGCGAAGAAGATTATCGTAAATTTGCCATATAACCTCACCGGATGAAGTATCGTAGCACCAGTCCGAATCAAGGGTGTTGATTCCCTCTATCCTTTCTTCAACGATTGTCGTGGCCATGCTCACAAGAGAAAATGCCACCAACATCACCACCAATAGCATGGTTAACCTTTTCATTTTTTCGTTCCCCCTTTATGATTTTGTCTGTTAGCGTGAATCTTTTTTGCCCGTTCGTGTGTTTTGAAAGATGCTGAATTTCGTATATTTTTATATCGTAGCATTGCAATTGTACTATTACGAATTTTAATTGTCAAGTAACATTTATTTCACTCGAGATACGCGAATACGAAAGGGCATCATTCAGCGAACGATGCCCTTAAAAGTTAAAGGTTTAAACGTAACGTGTTATTTCTTCGAGAGATAGTAAAAATCTTGCCCTGGTCTTACCGAGTTGTAGAACCAACCTTGAACGTCCGATCTTTGGACTTGCAATCCATCTGGTTGTGTGGTGAAGATGTAAATTGCGTTGTCATGTGAGATGGTGTTCAGCTGTTCGTAAATTTCCTGACGCTTTTGAGGATCAAGTGTTTTCATTGACTCTGTGAGTAGAGGGTCTGTGTGTTTTTGCGCCCATTTTACGTAGGCGTTTCCCAGAGCCGAGCCAAATACACCTGTCGATCCGTAGTAGGTCCACGCAAGGTTGTATGGATCTGGGTAATCCGATACCCAGCCCAACAGATACATCGGCAATTTTTGGCTTTGGAAATCACTCAAAAAAGCCGACCACAGTTCTCCAACGATCCTTATCTTGAACTTAGGATTTATCTTTCTGGCATACGTACTGATTATTTCAAGAGCTGTCTTTCTTTGGGCATTTCCAGTGTTGTAAACAGCTGTGAATTTGAAACCTTCATCCCAAAGTTTTCCATTGAAAGCTTTTTTGAAATACTCAGTAGCTTTTTGCAGATCCTGATCAAAGGGAGCCGGAACTTTTGGATTGTACCCAATCATTCCCTTGGCAAGCGCACCATTTGGTGTGGTTGCTTTTCCGTACCAAGCTTGGTCTATGTACTTTTTATACGCAAAAAGGTACGCGAATCCCATTCTCACATTTTTGTCGGCAAAAAAGTTTGACGGTATACCGTTACCATCCAATTTGGCGGATCCAACGTATGGATTCCCATTTGTCGATATATCCCATGTCATATGAACGGCGTTGATGAGGAAGGTCGGATAATTGTACACGCTTACGTTTGGTATTTTGTCAACTTGGACAAGATATTGGATCGGAACGTATATAATGTCCGCATTTCCGCGCATGAGATCCAATTTTCTCGTGGTGAATTCTTGGACTCTCTTTATTATCGCGTATTTTATCTTGGCTGGGCCAGCCCAATAGTTGTCAAATCTCTTGAATACTATTTCCCTTCCTCTTGTCCATCTTTCGAGCATGAAGGGACCACTTCCGTTTTCTATTGAGTAAAGAGGATCTTTTTCACGTGTTGGATTGTGGTAATTCCACCAGGTGTTGGCTTTCCCATCCCAAGCGCCATTTTCAGAAGCCCATTTTTTGTCGAGTATTGATGAACTCCTTCTTGAATGGGTAAGCACGTACATGAAAGGTGGGTAAACGTGTGGAAGATGGATGATAACCGTATTCCCTTTTATTTCGAACGCCTCGTCTAAAATGTTGTAAGCGTTTATCAACGCTCGTCTGTATCTCTCATTCTTTGGTGTTTTTGTGCCTTCCACAAAAAGATCGTCGTAAGATTTAACACCTGCAAGTTTAATTGCCCATTCCGTAATGGAATCGACATATGAGCCGTTGATTCTCGGCATCAAGGCCTCGGTTAGCATCCATGATGGGCCACCTGATCTGTCAAATATCACAGACCTTTCCAAGGAGTAAACGACGTCTTGGGGAGTTAAAATATCACCGTTATGAAAACTGACGTTTTGCCTAATGTGAAAGACAAAAGTTTTGCCGCCATCGAGTATCGTGCCGTCTTTAACGCTCGGAACATTTGTGGATATCATGGGAAGGAATTTAGAAGTCGATTCCCTGTCGTATTGAATGAGATTGTCGTACATCTGATAGATGACCTCACCAGATGTCGTGTCGTATGACCATCCAGGATCAAGAGTTGGTACGGATCCAATGGACTCTTCGATTATCGTATCCGAATTCGTTGCCATTCCAATCATGGATACGGCGATCAAGAGTAAAAAGAGGATCAAAACAACTTTTTTCACAAAATCACCCCCATTTTCAAAGATATCAAGCTCTATCAGATTCTATCAGAGCTCGAGTATTTGAAATCCAATCTTTCCTTCTTTTCTTTGAGAGAGTATCATGCTTGGATTCTTCATCTCCACCCAATCTTCTTTTACAGCTTCTGTCGAAAGTTCAAAAACGCTTTCATCGCCATGATAAAAGAGTTTATGAGATTTATCCGAATATCTTATAGCCAAAAAATGGTCAGAAGTGGCTAAAAAAGCGTTTATCGCAGTGAATTCACATTTCGACCTTATCTTTTCAACAACTCTTTTCACACTTTCAACAGGAGAGTTGCCCTTTTTAAGCTTTTCTTCGATTAGATTCGCATATATTTTTGAATCAAGCTCCTTTCCCCACCTTTCAGGAATTCCGTTGATCGAGCCGTTGTGCACGAAAGACCATATCTTTCCATCGATTTGAAAGATGAAAGGGTGAGCATTTTGGTACACAAGAGGCGTTGAAGGGCTTGCTTGCCTGGCATGAAGAACTGCCGTTTCCGACTTGTCAGGACCATTGTAAATATCCTTCCAAATAGGTCTTAAACTCTTTTTGAAATTGAACTCTTCTTCCCTGTAAGTTGCGTATCCCCATCCATCTTTGTGAGGAGAGTGGTTTCCATGCTCAGCTTGAAATTTCAGCGCTTCAAAGTATGGAGAAACACTGACGTCTTCACTTGCTATAAATCCTATCATTCTACACATTCAAAATTCACCACCTGCGACAAAAGTATGAATCATAATTTTTCTATTTCTTCCTCTACCTCTTTCGCACCTTCGGAATACAATTTTTCTTCATCCGGTGCAAGTTCTTTAAGAAGCCTAAGAAACTCTCCAGCGTGTACACGTTCTTCATCTGCGATATCTTTTAAGACTTCTTGCGCGAGTTTGTTGTCCACGGATTCCGCAAGTTGCATGTAAAGCTGCACAGCCTCATATTCGGCCGCTATCATGAACCTTATGGCTCTTACAAGCTCTTCATGTGTAAGCTTCTTCCCACTTTTTAAACCGGCAAATGGATTTTCAAAACTTGGCATATCATTCACCCCTTTTTAGAATAAGATATTTTTCTTAATTTAACGATGATCTACATTTGAATTTTACACCTTTTTTTGTGAATTTCATACTTTTTAAGGTATACTTTTAAAGATTTTTGTTCGATGTGGACAACACAATTCGACAATTTGTACGGAGGTGCCATCGTGAAAGTTTTGTTTTTAGGATCTGCCGATTTCTCAATAAAAACTCTTGAAGTGATCGTAAAACACCATGAGATCCAGCTTGTCATAACCCAGCCACCTCGTCCAGCTGGAAGGAAAAGAAGGCTCAAGTCAACACCTGTCGCGGATTTTTCAAGAAATCACGGCATTCCACTTTTAGAGGCAAAAGATGTGAATTCACCTGAAGTGCTTGAAAGGATAAGAGAATTAAACCCGGAAATTGCCGTTGTCGTGGCTTTTGGCCAATTTTTAAAACCTTCCCTTCTTTCATCCACTAAGCTTGGATTTTTCAACGTGCACGCCTCTCTTCTTCCAAAATACCGTGGTGCGGCTCCAATACAACACGCTCTGTTGGATGGTGTCACGGAAACGGGCGTCACGCTTTTCAAAATAGACGAAGGGATGGATACCGGAAACATCGCCTTGAGCAAAAGGGTGAAAGTAGATCCATACGATACTTTCGACACCCTTTACGAGCGATTGTCAAAGATTGGAAGTCAGCTGGTGAAAGATTTTCTTGACGATCCGAGCACACCTTTAAAACCACAATTTGGAGAATCCTCTCGAGCTTCCAAAATATTCACGGAAGAAAGGTTTGTGGATTGGAACCTTCCGGCTGAGAATGTTGGAAATAAAATACGTGCGTTTGATTCTATACCTGGTGCCAAATCCAAGCTGAATGGCGAAGTCGTGAAGCTCTTTGGCTTCAAAGGTTTGTCCATGACGAGTAAAGGCAAGCCGGGAGAGGTGATCAGCTTGAAGGGACACGCGCTTATCGCTTGTGGTGAAGGCGGGGTGATGATAGAAAGAATTCAATTTCCATCCAAGAAGGTGATCGCATTTAGTGAAGCCGAAAACGGCCATAAAATTTCTCGTGGAAGCGTTTTTGATTCTTGAATTTTTCACACTTTCTTTGGGCCTGAACATCCAAATAGACCAGTCGATCGATGCTTCTTATGGCTTCGGATCAACGGCAATCCTCACATACATGGGAATCCCAAACGGCATTTTTTTACAGCAGAGTATGGCTTACAAAGTGTTTGGTTACGTCACAAAAGATCTTTACCTATACGGGGAGTTAGGCGTACAATCGGTAGACACCCTTGTTTTACGTTACACACCACTTGATCTACGCTTTGGAACTGTTCAGGTAAAAGGTTTGGGATTTTCACCAATAGCGGTGATTGGGATGTCTTCTAAAAACATCTCTTTTGGAAAGGTACAAGGTTCTCTCAAACGCACAGTCTTCGTCGTGAAAGATCCATATCAACCGTTTTTACTCGGTCCCATTGCCTATCAAAGCGTATACATTTACGTAAATGGCCGTTTAATACCTTCGAATCAATATGAGATCGATTACGGCAATGGTAAGATATTCATATTCAATCTTATTTACGCAGACATCGTGACGATTGAGTATCAAAGCATGAACGAGCCATCTCCATATTACGTGTTAACAGCGGCAAAGACTGAAAAACTTGAGAATTATTCGTTGGAAGAATCGGCCTTGACCATTTTTTCCACGCCTGCAAACCAATATTTTTTATGTTCCAAAATCGCTGATGGAAATGACGATCAAAACTTCTCACTCGTTGGGTATTTGAACATCGACTCAACGGCTTCCTTTAAAGTTGAAGCGATTAAAAGATTTTCTCTTTTCAACTCTCAGTGCTCTCTTGAAGCGTATCTTGTGACCAAGGGCTTTAGGCAACCGATGGGAATTGCAGAAAACGAGAACGCTGGTTTTTCAATTTTCAATAAGAATTCATATGGTAAAGTGAATTTCAGCTCGAATTTGAATGGTTTGAATTTTTCATTGGAGGCTTCAAAGACTCATTTTGAAGTTCAAGTGGGAAAAGATCCAAACCTTGTCATGAAATTTTCAAATGGAAGCTCGTATCTTGGCCTGAATTTTGGAAGCGGCGGTATTCAAAGCGTCCAAAGTTTTCAAGATGGTCCTTTTTCTTTGAAGCTCCATCAACATTTTGAAGATGGTGGGAAGGAGTTGGAAGCTCAAATAAACGTTTCCACGCCTATTACATTTGAAGCGAGTGTAAGTAATTCATCGATAGGATGGAGAATTTCAAGAACATTTGGAAAGTTCAATACGGAGATTGATTGGGAAAAAGAATCCACACAAACTTGTGAAAAAATCACGGCTACTTTGAGTGATACGTCCATGTTCGCTTTCTCCCCTTTAACATGGACAGCTGATTTTCAAACAGGGCAATCGACCTCCCTTCTTTACCTTAGCGCCAATTTAGATTCTCCTTTTGGAGAGATCAATCTTTTTGGTAGTGTAGAGGCAATTCATGAATTGCTCATACGTTCTTTGTCTATGAATTATTCAAATGAATTTGGAGGCACAAGCTGTTCAATCGCTTTGAGATATGAAAGCGATATCACAAAATTCAGTGCCAATGTGAACAGGAAAGTTTTCGATTGGAATATGGAAATGGGAATTTCTATGGGAATTTCCAATTCGAAATTCGGCGGGGCACTGAGGGTTAAAGTTTGGAGAGATGATTTCTGAAAATAGAAAAAATGATCGCTGGTGGTTTCGCATTGGCGAGAGAAAACGGAAAGATATACCTGATCAAAGGCGCTTATCCTGGAGAAATTGTCGATGTAGAAGTGGAAAAAAACAAAAAAGATCTTTCCTTCTGTAGAATAAAGCGGGTGAACAAGGCATCAGCAAGCAGAGTTATTCCACTCTGTAAGTACTTTGAGAAATGCGGTGGATGTGAATGGATGAACATAAAGTACGAGGAACAATTAAAACTCAAGTCCGATATCTTCGTGGATCAAATGAGGCATGTAGCAAAAATAGACATAAACAGACCGGAAATAGTCCCAACAAAAGCTTATGGTTACAGAAATAAGATGGAGATGGCTGTCAAAAATGAAGAATTAGGATTCTTCAAGAAAAGTACACACAATTTTATAAAAATAGAGAAATGTATGCTGGCATCTGACCCGTTAAACATGTTGAAATCAACCGTTGAAAAGGTCTTGAAAAGACATGAAAAGTTTGCTTCAACTGTCGAACATGTGGTTTTCAGGGAAGCAAGTGGAAAAACCATGGTGATATTCATCTCAAGCGAGAAAATAACACCTCCGCGAATCGAAAGTGTAGACAACGTTGTAACTCTTGAAAACCATTCACATGTTGTCGTTGCCGGGCGCCAAAGGATTCACAAAGGCAGCGGTATTTTGCATATCAACGTAAATAACGTAAAGTACGAAATTCCTGCGAAAGCTTTCTTTCAGGTTAATTATTCAGGAGCAAGGGAACTTGCGAATATCGTAAAAGAATACGTGGGTTCTGGAGAAAAGCTTTTAGACCTTTATTGTGGTGTTGGCTTTTTCTCTCTTCAACTGTCAAAAATGTTTGAGAAGGTGGTGGGATTGGAGAGCTCTCCTTCTTCTGTTCAAATTGCCCGTAAAAATGCCAAGATCAACGGTATATCCAACAGCCAATTTATGCTTTTAAAAGTTCAAGATTGGAAACAGAAAGCACATTTTGACGTTGTAATTGTGGATCCGCCAAGATCTGGACTTGAAAGGGGAGTTGTTGAAAAAATCCACGCTTTGGCACCTCGAAAAATAATTTACGTTTCTTGTGACATCACGACTTTTGCACGTGATATCAAAGAATTCATGAAAAATGGATACGTTGTAGAAAAGGTGAAACTCGTTGACATGTTTCCACAGACACATCATGTAGAGTCTGTGGCGTTGATCAAAAAGGGTGAATGTACTTGATTCACGTTGTGCGCGAAAATAACGAATTCAATTATGGCTTTTTGCACTTTGATTAACTTCTTAAAGTTGGACGAGTATAATGAGTGTAACAAGAAAGAAGGTGGTAACATGTACGATGAAATCCCAAACATCATAAAGTTGAGAAGTAGTGTGAGAAGGTACAAACCAACGCCCGTTTCCATGGATAAAATATTGACAGTGCTCGATGCGGCTCGTCTCGCGCCTTCATGGGAAAACGATCAACCGGTTAGATATGTGGTGGTAAATGATCCTGAAATTCTACAAGAGATAAGTGCCGTGGAAACCGTGACATCCGTGAATTCTTGGATTAAGAGCGCTCCCTGTGTTATCGTAGGAATTTCCGATTCACATAAAAGTGGTGTAAAAGAAGGGCTTCCTTATCATTTGGTGGACTTTGGAGCATCGATGGAAAATCTCATGTTGGCAGCGGTATCACTTGGGCTTGGAACTTGCTGGATAGGACTTTTCAATGAAGAGCGTGTGAAATCCATTCTCTCCATTCCAAAAGATCTTCGTGTTATCTCTCTCACCCCTCTTGGATATCCGGATTATCATAAAACACTCGATGCAGATGAATCATATTCCAAGAAAGTGTCAAGAAGAGTTGAGTTGAACGCCTTCGCTTTTTTTAACAAGTGGGAAAATCCCGTTTGATGCTATAATTATCATCAAGATGAAAAATTTTTTCTGTGATAACACGCTCGGCAAATTGATGAGAAAGTTAAGATTGCTTGGCTTTGATACAAAAAAATGGAACGGTGAGTTTGAAAAAGATAGAATTCTCCTTACAAGATCGAGAAGAAGATGGGAAGGATATGATGGAGAATCTTTCTTGATCTTCAGTGACAATTGGAGAGAGCAGTTGGTGGAGTTAGAAAAGAGATACGCCGTTTCAAAAGAGGCCGTTCTTTTTTCGCGATGTACGGAATGTAATACTTTGTTGTCAAGCACATCGGCAGAAAAGGTGAAAGTTCTTGTGCCAAACAGAGTGTATCTTTCCATCAACAACTTTAAAATATGTCCCACGTGTAAAAAAGTGTATTGGAGTGGAACCCATGTCGAAAGGATCAAAAGGGAATTCGAAAGAATTTTCGATGAATTTGGCAAGCCAGATAATTGAGATTTTGAATCAGAAAAATTTAGAGGACATGCTGCGCATCTTGACGCTCTTTGTGAAAAACGCTACCGGTGCGAAGGATGTATGCTTGTACATTTATGAAAAAGAACATAAGCAACTGAGAATGATGAGTTCGAGCAACGATTTGGAAATGGAATCATCGAAATTGAAATTACAAGATTTACCGGGTAATTTGTCGATTTCTTTCAATCTTGGCGAAAAAATAGCCATTCCACTTTCTTCTGAAGATGAACTTGTGGGAATTGTTACAATTGATGCCGGGATAGCACCTGAAAAAGATATGATTTCCATGGTATCGAGTGTTTTGAAATTGTGCCTTGAATTGGAAGATAAAGAGGAAACGATCTACAAACTTTCCACTCTTGAAAGGTTGGACTCAACACTCAATTCAATGCCTATGGATTACGATACCCTGTACAACACGGTTTTAAACTTCGTCGTTAGAATGTTGAACGCAGAAAAGGGAGCCATATGGCTTATCGGAGAAAAGGAACTTGTCATCTCGTACACCTCAGGGATATCTGAAGAAGAGATCTTGAAACATCGAGTTGATTTCGATCATGGAATGATAGGATGGATCGCGAAAAATTCTTCTCCACTCCTCTCCACCAGAGTTAAAATCGATCCAAGGGCATCTAAAGATGTACTCAGCTTCAAAATCAAATCCGTGATTGGCGTACCGGTTATGAATGAAGGAAAATTGATTGCCGTCATGATGCTTTTCAACCGTAAAAATACCGATTTTTACAGAACTTATCGCCATTTTGATGAATTTGACTTGTCAATACTTATGGCAGTCGTCAGCAGAATGCGCCTTTCGATGAGCCAAATAGGTCTGTACCTTAAACTCGAGCATGAAAACAAAAGGCTAAAAAAGCTTCAACATCAAAGCGAAGAGTACATAGCGCACCAAAGAGAACAGGTTAGACTTCTCAACGCACTTCAAAAGATCATGAAAGCCATGAGAAATTCTCAAGATATCGGTAACGTTTACAGGATTATGTTGGTAGGATTAACTTCTGGGATGGCTTTCGGCTTTAACAGAGCGTTGTTACTCGAAAAGAACGAAGAAGACAAGGTGTTGGAAGCAAAAGAATGGATCGGGCCGGTTTCTGAAAATGATGTTGCCGCTTCTTGGAAAACGGCGAAAGAACATGAAAGCATGTACGCCGATTTCTCGCAATATCTACGAGTTGAAGCGATGACATTGCAATCTTCAGGGGGATTGAACGATTTTATCAAAGGTAGAACCTTCTCTTACATGGGAGATTATATATTTGATAGGATTATAAACCGTGGTAAAATCGTGCACGTAACTCATACCCTTGCAAAAGAACGCAGAAAAGAACTCATGAACCTCTTGAGCTTTTTGAAAGTCGATGAATTCGTATGTGTACCGTTGATGGGGCGCCGCGAAGTTTATGGCGCGATCATATTGGATAACAAATACACTTCCAATCCAGTTAACGATGATATGATAGAAATGCTTAGAATATTCTCTGAGAGTGTTGGCTTGACGATAGAATCACTCAAAAATTACTCGGAGCTTAAGGAAAAAACATCCAACCTCGAAAAGCAAAAGATGTTTGTCGAGTACTTGAGGGATTTCTCTCAAAATGTCCTCGAAAACCTGGATGTGGCCATAATAGTTGTTGATAGAGAAAAGCATATCCTTGAGTGGAATGAGAAGAGTGAAGAGCTGTTCAAATTCAAAAAAGAAAAAGTCATGAATTCGACGGTAAACATACTTGGAGCGGAATTTTATGATATATTCAACGTCGCGGAAAAGGTTTACACCGTCAAAGAAACGATCACGTTGAACGATTACAAATTTCTTTTTCATGGTAAGGAGATGTTTTTAAACGTTAAATTTTCACCACTTTTGGAAAAGGAAACTTTACGAATTATGGGATACATCGCCATGTTCGACGATGTGACGAAAGAACACATGTTGGAAATCGAACTCAGAACTCAGGAAAGACTGGCCATACTTGGAGAAATGTCCGCAAGGGTTGCCCATGAGATAAGAAATCCCTTGTCGGCCATAGGTGGATTTGCCCAACGTGCAAAGAAGATCACCAAAGACGAAAAAATGACAAGATATTTGGGTATCATCCTCAATGAAACTAGAAGACTTGAAGGAA
The DNA here is from genome assembly GCA_015491995.1 of Mesoaciditoga sp. Lineage (GTDB taxonomy): Bacteria > Thermotogota > Thermotogae > Mesoaciditogales > Mesoaciditogaceae > WGFY01. The sequence continues at coordinate 34,830 of WGFY01000080.1, read as the reverse complement.
TAGTAAATCAAACACTGGATTTCAGCCGATCGAATTTGAACGTTAAATTTGAAAACAAATCCATAAACATGATAGTGATGAACGCTATGGAGCTTTACTCAAATAAACTTGAAGTCAAATCGATCGATCTTGATCTCGATCTCACGAAGAAAGATGACATGACGATGGTAGAGCCAAACCACTTCAAAGAAGTTGTGATAAACCTCATTCAAAATGCCATTGAAGCTGCCCGTGAAGAAGATGGAAAGGTGAAAATAACGACGTACGTACGCGATGGAAATATATATGTTGAAATATGGAATAACGGAATTCCGATCCCCCCGGATAAACTTGAGAGGATATTTCGTCCCTTTTACACGACGAAGACTTACGGAACAGGATTAGGGCTTTCAATATGTAAGAAGATCGTTGAAGAGGAACATAATGGGAAAATAAAAGTCGAGAGTGATGAAAATGGAACGTGTTTTATCGTTATGATTCCAAAGAATTTGTAGATTGCAAGGAGGATGATGAGTGTGAAAAAGATTTTAGTGGTTGAAGATGAAGAATCAATGAGAATGTTGTTGAAAGAGGAGTTAGAAGACGAAAATTATGATGTTAAAACTGTGGAAAATGGTGAAGAAGCTTTAAAGTACCTCTCATCCAACGATATCGATCTGATCACCATGGATATTGAAATGCCTGGTATGAGTGGCTTAGAAATTGCCGGAAAGGTAAGGGACATGAAAAAAGATGTCAAAATCATATTGCTTACCGCTTACAGCCACTACCGCCATGATCTTTCAAGTTGGGCTGCAGATGATTACATAGTCAAATCTTCTGATTTGAGTGAGCTTAAAGACAGAGTTAAAAAACTATTGGGGGTGTGATTTTTTGAATTACAAAGACACTTTGAACCTTCCCATGAAGATCATATCCATGAAAGCGAATTTGGTTTCAAACGAACCTAAAATATTGAAAAAATGGGAAGAAGATAAGATTTATTTCAAATTAAGAGAAACGCATAAGGACGCTCCCAAATACATACTGCATGATGGGCCGCCTTATGCCAACGGCAACATTCATGTGGGAACTGCGATGAACAAAGTCTTAAAGGACATCGTGATCAAATACAAGAGCATGCGGGGATACGATGCCCCATATGTTCCGGGATGGGACACACATGGTCTTCCCATAGAGCACAAAGTTTCTGTTGAGTTCGGAAATAAGATAAAAGACATGTCAAGGCTTGAAATAAGAAAGACTTGTGCCAGCTATGCAAGAAAATACGTTAACATCCAAAAGAAGCAGTTCAAAAGATTGGGTATCTTTGGAGAATGGGATAATCCTTATTTAACCATGAATCCAAAGTATGAACGAGGCATCTACGAGGTTTTTGCGAATGTCGTGGAAAAAGGTATGGTCTACCGTGAGAACAAGCCCGTCATGTGGTGTCCTCATTGTCATACGGCTCTTGCAGAAGCAGAAGTGGAGTATCAAGACGACACATCAAAGGCCATTTACGTGAAATTCGCTTTTGAAGATAAAAAAGACGAATACGTGGTTATTTGGACAACGACCCCTTGGACGCTGCCTGCAAACAGGGCAGTTGCACTCAATCCTAAGATCGAATATTCCAAAGTGAAAGTCGACGACGAAATTTGGATGATGGCGAGCGCACTTGTCAAGACGGTGATGAAAAAGGCGAAAATCGAAGATTGGAAAGTAATTGACGTGGTCAAGGGGTCTGAACTTGAACTCAAGACTTTGATCGATCCGATTTACGGCCAGCCTCGACCGATAGTCATGGCCGATTACGTCTTAACCGACACAGGAACCGGTGCAGTTCACACGGCTCCAGGGCATGGTGCAGATGATTACCAAACAGGTAAAAGATACAACTTGGAAATATTTTCTCCTGTTGACGATTATGGAAGTTACGTTGAGAAACTCCCAAAGTACGCTGGAATGAACGTTTTCAAAGCGAATGGTGTTATCGTAAATGATCTGAAAAAGTCAGGCGCTCTTGTGGCAGAAGAGATGTTTACCCATCCTTACCCGCACTGTTGGAGGTGCCATGGACCTTTGATATTCCGCTCAACGGAACAGTGGTTCATATCCATAGACAAAGATGATCTTAGAGAAAAAACTCTCAAAGCTGTTGATGATGTTCAATGGGTGCCAACATGGGGAAAGAAGAGGATCTCTTCCATGGTTTCCGATAGGCCGGATTGGTGTATCTCAAGACAGAGGGATTGGGGCATGCCCATACCAGCTTTCAAATGTGTTGATTGTGGGAAAACCCTTATGAATGCTGAAATAGTAAGACATATGTCAAAAATAGTAGGCGAAAAAGGCAGCAATGTATGGTTTTCTGCAAAAGTCGAAGAGCTTTTACCTGAAGGGTACAAGTGCCCTGAATGTGGAGGGACACATTTCGAAAAATTGTACGATGTCATGGATGTTTGGATAGATTCTGGATCATCTTTTGAATCCGTTCTTAAACCCAAAGATTGGTACCCTGCCGATCTCTACCTTGAAGGGACCGATCAACACAGAGGGTGGTTCCAATCCTCACTTCTTTTGGGAATGATGAGAGATGGAGTTCCTCCTTACAAAGCCGTTGTTACACATGGATTTATCAGAGATGAGAAGGACAGAAAGATGTCCAAGTCTCTTGGAAATGTCATAGATCCAAATGATGTGGTTTCAAAAATGGGCGCCGACGTGTTCAGGCTTTGGGTCGCTTCAACGGAATACAAAAACGACGTGAAAGTTTCGATGGGAATTTTGGAAAAACAGATAGACGGATACCGTAAAGTGAGAAACGTTCTAAGGTTTATATTCGGGAATATAGCAGATTTCGATCCCAAAAACGATCGGCTAAGAGATCTTCTTGAAATAGATGAATACGCGATGAGCATGCTCAAGGAACTCGTTAAAAACGTCACCAAATATTACGATGAATTCGATTTCCACAAAGTCTACCATGCGATATTCGACTTCATAACCGTGGATATGAGTGCGTTCTATCTGGACATATTGAAAGACAGGCTTTACACCTCTGGCAAAACTTCGATTGAAAGAAGATCGGCTCAAACTGTTTTGTACGAGATGGGGATGGCCCTCCTCAAGATGATGGCTCCCATTATTCCGTTCACCACCGAAGAGATATACAACGCTCTTCCTTTCGAAAAGTTGGAAAGCATTCATCTTGAAAATTGGCCGGAACTGGGGAAAATAAACGATGAAGTGATCGAGAAGTGGGAAAAGATAAGAATCGTCCGAGATGTCGTTTTGAAAGCGCTTGAAGATGAAAGACAGGCAGGACATATCGGCCACCCCCTTGAAGCGGCTGTCACCCTCAAAGTTGACAAGGAAAACCATGATATTTTGAAAACGCTCTCAATCGAAGAGTTGGCCGACATATTCATAGTTTCCAAAGCCGTTTTGTCAGATGAAGTAGGAGATGTTGAAGTTAGAGTGGAACACGCACCAGGGCAAAAGTGCGAAAGATGCTGGAAATATTCCGAGAGTGTCGGAGAAGATTCGCAACATCCAACGCTCTGTAAAAGATGCGTGGCGGTTTTGAAGAGCGAGGGTATGTGACCGTGAACATTCAAGATTTGATATTCAAACTCAACGAATTTTGGGCCCAAAAAGGTGTCGTTGTCGATCAGCCTTATGATATGGAAATGGGTGCTGGAACATTCCATCCTTCCACTTTTTTCACCGTTTTGAAACAAAAAGACGCGAAAATAGCTTTTATCCAGCCAAGCAGAAGGCCAACAGATGGTAGATATGGCGAAAATCCTAACAGGATGCAAAGGTTTTTGCAGTATCAAGTGATACTTCTTCCATCCCCTCAAAATTCTCAAGAGATGTATTTGGATTCGCTTGAAAGCCTTGGTCTTGGAATAAAAGATCATGATGTCAGGTTCGTCGAAGACAACTGGGAATCTCCCACACTTGGAGCTTGGGGAATAGGATGGGAAGTTTGGCTTGATGGAATGGAGATCACACAGTTCACTTACTTTCAGCAATTCGGAGGGGCTGAGTTGAAACGTACACCTCTCGAGATCACGTACGGCGTGGAGAGAATAGCCATGTACCTTCAAGGCGTTGAGAACGTTTACGATGCTAAATGGAACGACAGCACTTCTTACGGAGATCTCTATTTGGAAAATGAAAGGCAATTTTCCAAGTACAATTTTGAAATGGCCGATGTGGAGATGCTTTTCAACATGTTTGAAATGTATTCAAGAGAATTCAACAAGCTTGCAGATGTTGGGCTCTATCGGCCAGCTTACGATCAAGTCATGAAATCCTCGCACGTTTTCAATTTGCTTGATGCGCGAGGTGCCATTTCGGTGTCGCACAGGCAAAATTACATTTCAAAGATAAGAACAATGGCCAGGAAATGCGCCAAGGTCTTTTTGGAAGAAGTTGATAAGCATGAGTGAATACCTTGTGGAGCTACTTTTGGAAGAAATGCCGCCAGCAGATGTGGATATGATCACAAAAAAACTCGGTAAAATCGTCGAAAATGCGCTCAATGGCGCGAATGTTGGTCATGGTGATGTGGAGGCATTTTCCACAGCGAGAAGATTTGGATTTTTCATTCATGATTTACAAGACAGGCAAAACGATGTCATTCTGAAAAAAAGAGGACCCGCTCAAAGAATAGCGTACAAAGATGGAAAGCCTTCAAAAGCTCTTGAGGGTTTCTTGGCTTCTAACAGTGCAACCGTTGAAGACGTTGAGTTTGTTGATGTAAAAGGAACTCCGTATATTTTCTTAAAAAAAATCGTCGCGGGTCGTCCAACTTCTGAGGTGTTGAAAGAGATCGTGCCCAAAATCTTACTTTCTTTAGCCTTCAAAAGACCTATGAGATGGGGTGATGGTGAGTATAAATACGTTCGGCCCCTCCACTCGATCGTTTCCATTTTGAACGACAAAATCATCGAATTTGAGATGTTGGGAAAGAGTTCATCTAACATGACTAAAAGCCACAGATACCTTTCCGAAGATGTGATCATCAAAGAAGTTTCGGAGTACGTAGAAAAACTCAAAGATAAAATGGTGATAATCCACACGAAAGAGCGAAAAAAGATGATCGAAGAGGCGATCACTCAAAGTCACCTTGACGTTGTGAAAGACGATGATCTCATTCATGAAGTCGCTTTGATCAGCGAATATCCTCAAGCCGTTGTTGGGGAATTTCAAGAAAAGTACCTTGGCCTTCCAGAAGAGGTGTTAAAAACGGTACTTCGTCATCACCAGCGTACATTTGTCGCACGTGATGGTGAAAAAACATCGAAGAAATTCCTCGCATTTCAAGATGGTCCATCTTTGAGAAGTAAAAATGTTAGAAAAGGCTACGAGCGTGTGATAAACGCCAGGTTAGAAGATGCCACTTTCTATTACAATGAAGATACAACGGTACCATTTGAGAGTTTCGTTTCAAAACTCAAAGGTGTGACTTTTCAAAAAAACCTTGGAACACTTTACGACAAAGTTGAAAGGGTAAAAGCTTTATCCGAAGATATAGCGAAAAAACTCGAATTCAACGACGATGATGTGAATCTCGTAAGGCGTGCCGCTTTTTTATCAAAAGCGGATATAGCCACCAGCATGATATACGAGTTCCCGGAACTTCAAGGCACGATGGGAAAGATATACACACTTCACGATGAAGATCCTCGTGTTGCCAAAGCTATGGAAGAACAGTACATGCCGAACGGATTAGAGGGAAATATGCCGGTTGACGTGGTTGGCGCAGTTGTGGGACTTGCAGATAGATTGGATACGGTCATGTCAAATTTTTCCATAGGTGAGATCCCGTCTGGATCGAGTGACCCTTACGGACTTAGGAAAAATACTTTTTCCATTCTTAAGATCTTGAATGAATTCGAATGGGATTTGAACATAGAAGAAGAGGGCACGATCGTTGAATCCTTGCTTGACAAAGGAGTGCCGTGGAAAGAAGTTTCTGAATTCTTCAAAGGACGCCTTGAAGTGGTGCTGAAAGAAACATACAACATTTCACCAGATGTGGCTCGGACTGTTTTGAATCTTTGGAGATTTCCGCTTCGAGTAAGATTGGCAGCTCAAACTATTGACAAATACAGAAATAATGAAGGTTTTGAAGATTTCATAGTCGCTTACACGCGGGTTCACAACATCTCTTCGAAGTACGATTCAAATGAGTATCATGTTGAACTATTCGAGGAGAAAGAGAAACCTCTCTTCACGGGTTACATTGAAACTAAACCGAAAATAGAAGAGGCTTTGGAACATCTTAATTACGACGAGGCATTTGAACATTTGAGATCGCTTAAACCGATCATAGACGATTATTTTGAAAAAGTCTTCGTCATGGCAACACGTGAAGACCTTAGAAGAAATAGATTAGGCTTTCTGAAAAGTCTTGATGAAATGTTTTTGAAATTCGGTTCACTTTCTTTGCTTTCAAAGTGATCTTAGATGCAAAAGGCACACGCTTTTAAAGCGTGTGCCTTTTTTTGAACTTAAAGGCCTTTGACAAGTCCAAAGATGTGGGAATTATGATAAAATCTATAAGGAGGTGCTTTTTATGTTGTTTCCATATTTTTTCTTTGACCCGACGATGTTGCTCCTTATTCCAGCAGTTGTTCTTGCGATATGGGCACAAACCAAAGTATCAACAACTTTTCGAAAATACTCTCTTGTCAAATCATCGACGGATTTGACAGGTGCGCAGTTGGCGAGAATGTTGCTGGATGCGAATGGCTTGTTCAACGTTAAAATTGAAAGGATTCCCGGGAAATTGACGGATCATTACGATCCAAAATCACAGGTTGTGAGACTGTCAGATGCGACTTATAGAAGTGGATCGGTGGCATCACTTGGAGTTGTGGCACATGAAATTGGTCATGCCATTCAACATTCCCACCATTACGTTCCACTCGTTATAAGAAATGCAATCGTCCCAACTGCCAACATAGGCTCAAGTCTTTCATGGGTGATTTTTTTCATAGGGTTAATATTCTACAATGGGTTTTTGCTGAAAGTTGGAATAGTGCTCTTCAGTTTCTTTGTGCTTTTCACACTTGTAACTCTTCCCGTGGAATTAGACGCTTCACACAGGGCACTTAAAATGCTTAAAAGTGTTGTGGTTATGAACGAAGGAGAGGTAAAAATGGCACGGAAAGTTCTCAACGCGGCGGCTTTGACTTATGTGGCATCAGTTGCGATGTCAGCACTTCAACTTTTGAGAATGTTGCTAATTGCGGGATTTGCCAGTAACAGGTGAAAACGAGAAAAATCGCCCTAAAGATCTTCGATCAGGGAATAGAAAAAGACTTCCTTCCGAAAGATGTTTGGAAACTGACAGATGCTTTGGATGAACGGGATCGTGACCTTGCAAGAAAGCTTGTTTACGGTACGCTGCGTTTTAGAAGATCCTTAGACGAAACGATTGATCTGTTTCTTAAAAAGCCCAACAACACTCCGAAAGTGGTACGAAATTTGCTAAGGTTTGGAGCGTACGAAATACTTTTTTTGCGTGTACCGGAATACGCGACCGTGAATGAGTATACGGAGATGGCGCCGCGTAGATTCAAGGGGTTGGTTAATGCCATTCTCAGATCACTGGCCAGAAACAAAGAAAAAGTGGATATAAATCATTCTCTTCCTTTGTGGCTGTATAAGATTTTGAAAGATGATTTGGGTAGGGATATGGATCTTTTCTTGGAGAAATCTTTAAGTCATGAATTGTCTATACGTGCAGTTAAGATCAAAAGAAAAGAATTAAAAATGAAACTTTCAAAAGTTGTAATGCTCAAAGAAATGAGATATTCCCCATGGGGGCTCATCTGTTCACAAGGACAGAATTTGAAAAACGAGGCGTTCAAGAACGGCGATTTCACATTTCAAGACGAGTCTTCTCAACTTGTCGCCATAGCACTCGATCCCAAAAAACATGAAAACATCTTAGACGCTTGCGGCGGAGTTGGAACAAAGACATCACATTTCATTCAAATTTCTCCGATTTCTAATGTGTTCTACAACGACATAAACAACGAAAAACGAGATGTTGCCCTTTCCAACTTCAAAAGATTGGGACTTTCTCCGACTGAATTGTGGAATCTTGATCTTTTGAAAGATGATGTATCGTACCTGAACTCAAAGTTTGATAAAGTGCTTTTAGATGCCCCATGCAGCGCACTTGGAACTGTTGGAAAACATCCTGATGTGCTTTTAAGGATAAAACCAGGCGATATCAAAAAGAAATCCGATGTTCAGCTCGAGATGCTTGAAAGACTTTGGAACGCTTTAAAGCAGGGTGGAACTTTGATATATTCAGTCTGTACTGTTACAAAAGCTGAAACGGACAACGTGATATCCAATTTCATAAAAAATCATGAAAACGCCAAATGCGTCGATCCATTTGACGGAAGGTATGAATTCGACTTCAACGGATTGGGAGTACAGCTTTTGAAATACATGGAAGGATTTTACATATCAAAAATCGTGAAGGTGTGAGGATTTTGGAAAACGTACTCGATTACGATTATCAAGGGTTTCGTTCAAAACTCGAAAGAGAAAAATTAGAGCCTTACAGGGCCACTCAAATATTCGATTGGATATACAAGAAGAAAGCCACGAGTTTTGCGGTGATGACCAATTTATCCAAAAAATTGCGTGAAAGCCTCAACAGGCGTTTTGAATTGAAATTTCCTGAGCTTGTAACAAGGGTGGAATCAAAAGATGGCACTGTGAAATTCTTATGGAAATACGCAGACGGGAGCACCGTTGAATCCGTTCTTCTCCGCTATTCTGATAGGATAAGTGCGTGTATATCCTCTCAAGTAGGTTGTGTGCTAAAATGTAAATTCTGTGCAACTGGTAGATCGGGATTTGTAAGAGATCTCACCTCAGGTGAGATCTTGGCCCAGATTTTAGGGATGGAAAAGAGTGAAAATGAACGCATTGGGAATGTGGTTTTCATGGGAATGGGAGAACCCATGCTCAACTACGATGAAATGATGCGTTCCATTCACGTCATGGTCGATCCCAAAGCTTTGAAGATAAGCCAAAGAAGGATATCCATATCCACCTCTGGAATTGTGGATGGAATTGAAAGGCTCGCAAATGAGCCCCTTGACATAGTGTTATCGGTTTCCTTGCACGCACCTATCGATGAGAAAAGAGTGAAGATAATGCCCATCGATCAAAAGTACCCTTTAGCCGTACTTTTGGAGAGTATCAAGAATTACCAAGCGATAAAAGGAAAACGGGTAACTTTTGAGTACATACTCTTCGATGAGTTTAACGATTCAGTGGAAGATGCAAAAAAGCTGATAGAGATTCTCGAAGGGATAAAGTGCAACGTCAATCTCATTCCGTACAACGAAACGGGCATGGGATTCAAGCGCACTCCCTCAGAAAAAGCAAGAAAATTCGAATCGTTCCTGAAATCACATGGGATCGAAGCCGTCATGAGGATTGAAAAAGGTTCGGATATAGACGCCGCTTGTGGCCAGCTTAGAAGGAGAACACTTTGAGAACAGGGATCGTGATAAAATTTCATTCCAACTTCGTAGTCGTGAAAGACGATGAAGAAGATCTCAGCACACTTTGCACGTTGAGAGGAAGATTCAAACTTTCCAAAATCAAACCGATGGTGGGAGATCGTGTGGAGTACATAACCTCTCAAGATCGCGGAAGAATAGAGTCGATAATGCCAAGGACAAGCGTGATCCAAAAGCCTAGGGTTTCAAACGTGGATAACGTTGTAGTTGTCGTTTCGAGATCGAAGCCGTATGTTCAATATTCTATGATAGACAGAATAGTGGCGGGTATATCGCTTTCAAAAGTGAACGTCGTTCTTGCTCTGAACAAGACTGATATAACAGAACAAGAAGAAATCGAAGATTTCAAGCGCGTGTATGCACCTTATCGTATGGTTCTGATGAGCACGATTACCCGTAAAGGTCTTGATCTTCTTGAAAAAGAGCTTGAAGGGCATATTTCGGTGTTTGCGGGTCCATCTGGTGTGGGCAAATCATCCCTCCTTAACTCTATACTGAGCTTGGAGTTGAAAACAGGCCGGGTTTCCAATGCCACCAACATGGGGCGCCACACGACGACTTCCGCTTCGTTGCTTGGGCTAAAAGGCGAAGGGTTTGTCGTGGACACGCCAGGATACATAACTGTGGAGTTTGGAGAAATAGCACCTCTACAAGTGCAAGAACTTTTCCCTGAAATAAAGGCGGCATCTCCGATGTGTTTGTTCGATGATTGCTTACATAACGAGGAGCCAGAATGCTATGTGAAAGAACTTGTTAAAAGCGGAGGCATTCCTCAAAGCCGTTACGAGAGCTATTTGAACATACTTAAAGAAACGAAAAAGGAGTGGTGATGTTGAGTTCGATCGAAGTGTCTTCATCGATATTGGCCGCGAATTTTGCAAATTTTGAAGCGGATGTGAAAAAAGTTGAAGGAGCCACGGATTACATCCACATAGATGTGATGGACGGGCATTTTGTTCCCAACTTGACCTTTGGTGTTGAAGTCGCCCGAGCCATCAAGCGCGTAACAAATGTCCCGCTTGATTCTCATTTGATGGTTGATTGCCCGGAGAAACTCGTTGACGGTTTTTGTGAGGTGTCTGATATAGTATCCGTTCACTACGAATCCACTTATCATCTCCATAGACTCGTGCAGAGGATAAGAGAGAAAGATGTCAAGGCCTTTATCGCCCTTAATCCCCATACACCGGTTGAATTGTTGGAGGATGTCATAATGGAAATCGATGGTGTTTTGATAATGAGCGTGAATCCAGGTTTTGGGGGTCAAAGATTTATACCAAATGCCTTGAATAAAATAAGAAGACTCAAAGAACTTAGAAAAAAAAGCGGGCTGACATTTGAAATAGAGGTAGATGGAGGCGTAAATGAAGAAACCTATCAGTTGGTGATCAAAGCTGGAGCGGACATACTCGTTTCCGGAAATTATGTGTTCAAATCAGAAGATCCGGTCAAAGCAATTGAAAAATTAAAATCTTACAAAAAAGATATCTCAGAAGGATGAACTCTTTCCTTCACACCGTTATGTTCTACAATTAGGGAATCCGATAGAATTTTCACGACTGTCGCTAAGTAGTTTCTTCCTGTAATATCGAATACCTTCACTTTCGTTCCACGTTTGACGATCATCGCATTTCTCCATAAGTTCGTGACGACATTTCGTTTTCCGGATGTTACCAGGTTGTAGATCCTTTTCATTTCGGAAGAAATCATGTTCAACAATTGCGAAACGCTTATCTTTTTCCCCGTTATTTCAAAAAGAGAGGTTGCATTTTTCACTTCATGTGGTGGCTGGTTGTTCACATTCAGTCCTATTCCTATTACCACCGCATGTTCAGACCCTTGGCTGAATATCTCCGTAAGGATTCCACCGACTTTCTTCTTACCGTGATAAATATCGTTCGGCCATTTAATGCCAACATTTCCCATCTTCATTCTTTTCAAAACGTGAATTATGGCAACGGAAGCCAATTTGGTGTATATGTTTGGATCTTTGCACAGCCGCTGGGGTTTGAAAATAACGGAAAACCACAGCCCTCCTTTTGGAGAATGCCATGTGCGTTCCCCTTTCCCATGCCCTTTTGTTTGAGAAATTGCCCAAATTATATCGTTGTTTCTGAAAATATCGATCATCCTTCTTGCAACGTTGTTGGTTGAATCAACGGAATCGTAGGAATAAATTCCACTCAACTTTTATCACCACTTTCAAAAAAGCCTCATCTGCACTCAAAATGGAGTGAATATTACACATGATGAATTTGAAAAAACACTTGCATTATACATCATCATATGTCAAAATACACCTAAGATAAGGATATGAGAAGGATGTGTGATCTCCGCAGGTGAAAAAAGAAATTGAAATTCTAAAGATAAAAGGTAAGTCCAAAGAGATTCGAAAAGATTTTGTCGTTGAAGAGTTCCATGCCCAAATAATCTTTAACGGTGAAATGATTTCCGAAGTTTCATGCACTCCAAAAGATCTTGAGTACTTGGGAGTTGGTGATGTTTATTCAAAGGGTATTTTAGCATCTGTTGAAGGCTTAAAAGTAAAAATCGATAAAACGCAAGTGAAGATCATCGGCAAAAAAGGAGAAAAAGAAATCTTTAAAGTTCTGGACAGCGAATGCGCGATATCGTTGGATCTTATATTCAAAGCAATACATGAGTTGCTGACTTCTTCGGCGCTTTTCAACAAAACGGGAGGATGCCACATGGTCGGCATCTTCGATCTTAAAAAAGAAAAGTTCACCTACATCGCGGAAGACATTGCACGCCACAGTGCGGTGGAAAAATGTGTGGGTTATTTGTTGATCAATTCAAAAGAAGCACAAGAGCCCGTTTTGTTTTCCAGTGGTCGCGCCAACTCGAGTATAATAGAAGTGTGCGCGAATGCGGGTATCCCAATCGTGATCACCAAATCGGCAGTTACCGACAAAGCCGTCCAAAAAGCTCAAGAAGCTGGATTGACACTTGTTGGATTCGTAAGAGGAAACAAGGCAAACATATACGCTCATTCTGAACGTGTAAAAATATGAGTTGCCCCGTTTCAACATGAAGAATACAAAACTCGGCAGATCATCCGTTTCTTTTCAAAAATCCCCTTCGTTTGGAAAAAATTTCTCCCCACTTGAATATCAAAAGTCCAAGTGGAAGTAGAATCACTCCCATCAACGCCATTGGAACAAGCTTATCCATGATAGCCCCTACGCCTTCACCGTTGAGTACAGTTTCTCTCATTGCTTCAAGAGCGTAAGTTGCAGGTGAAAAATAGGAGAGCGTCTCCATCCATTTCGGCATCACGCTAACGCTGTAATAAACTCCGGAAACCATCAGGATGAACGCTTGAAAGATATGGACAACCTGAACGCCTTTTTCGGGAGAAATTAGAGGTAACACCGCCCCCATCATTCCAAAACCTGTAAACGATATACTGGCAACGATCAGGACTACAAGAGTGGCCAACATGTTCATGCTGGCGAGATTTATTCCAAAAAGTGGGGCCACGATGATGAACATCAAAAAAGTTCTAAGCATTCCGTAAACGATTGCAAAGCTACAAGTTCCAACCAAGTGTGTTATCCTTTTCATCGGAGACATGAAAGTGTATTCTATGGTACCTTCCCATCTTTCCCATGCCACGGTTTCCGCCAAAACTTCAAATAGCACAGAAAGGTAACTCCACATGGTTGCACCTATTATCATGTAAAGTATGGTTCTGTTTCCACCTCCCATGGATTTCCCAACAAATCCCATTGTAACGGTGTTGGCAATGGTGTAAGCAAAAAACACAACTTCCCATTTCCAATACCTTTTCACGAGATCGAAATTTCTTATCATAACTGCCAATCCGGCATAAAATTCTTTTAGAGCATTTCCTTCACTCATTCTCGTCAGCCTCCTCGATCTTAACACCGATAACTTCTAAAAACACATCCTCAAGCGTCTTAGCCGAGTATTCCTCTTTCAGCTTCACAGGAATTCCTTCGGCCACTATTTTCCCATGATGAATTATTGAAATTCTGTCGCATAATTTTTCCGCCTCTTCCATATCATGCGTGGTCAGCAAGATGGTGGCATCATGCTCTCGCACGACATCCTTCACCATACTCTGAACCTCTCTTTTTGCTTTTGGATCTAAACCAGTCGTTGGCTCATCCAAAAGCATGAGAATCGGAGATGTGAGAAAAGCACGCGAGATGGCAACCTTCTGTTGCATCCCCCTTGAAAAATTCTCCAACGGATCGTTGAACCTACTTTTTGGAATCCCAACCTGTTCAAGCATACGTAAAATGCGTTCTTTGGATTTTCCAAAAGGAAATCCATATATTCCACACGCATATCTTAAATTCTCAATTGCGGAAAGTTTCATGAAAAAACTCGCTTCGACTGAAACACGATTTATCATTCTTTTCACGATCTTTTCCTCTTTAAGCACATCATGATCGAAGATCTCGATCTTTCCACAATCTGGGTAGAGTAAAGTTGACATCAATCTGATCAAGGTAGACTTTCCAGAACCATTTGGACCAAGTAATCCATAAATCTCTCCACGTTCTATTTCAAAAGATACTCCTTTCAAAGCTTTAATGATTTTTCCAGATTTTTTGAAGTTCTTTTTTATATCGTGTACTTTAACCGCGTAATTCATGATTCTCCTCCTCCTTAACCGGCACACTAAAAAAGGGCTGCGAATGTATTCACAGCCCTTCAAGATAGCACTATTCTGAGCAAAGTTAAGTCAAAACAGCAGAGCGATGAACACAGCATACCAATCCCGTGAATGCTTTAACACTCGCGAATAATCTTACATCTATCATGTTTTTCATGCGTGTTCACCTCCTGTCAAAATCACTTTACACCAAATATGTTAATAAGATAATTCTTAAAGGTTAAAGATGAATGAATATAAAATTCAGCTCGTTGCGTTCATGATCCTTTCCGGTTCTCATCAGTTTAGTGTGGGTAAAAATTGAGAAACCTGGTCATTGGCAATTAGATAAATTACTCACGTTGTGCGTGAACATCACGAAAGATGCTACAAGAGATATTACGAACAATGTTACGTGCTGAAAACCGGCGTGGCTTCAAGCATTTTGAATCGTGAATGAAGGAACTCTAAATTTCTTTTAACAGATTTCATCTTCGACCTTAGATGTGAAAGTGCATTATCTTTAATGATGCCTACCGTTAGAACTACAACAGTGGTCTATGAAACAGGAAGCTCCGCCGTCTATACAACGGAGTAGTTCACATGTTCTTATAGAAACGACAAAATCCCCTTAAATGGGATTTCTTGTTAGGGATTCGAACCTCCAAAATCGGTCGAAATATATATTGCCCCTAGGAAGAATCGAACTTCCATTTGTGGATTAGGAATCCGCCGTTCTATCCGTTGAACTATAGGGGCTGAACGCTTAGAATTTTATCATGAAATTATACGCTTGTCAACTTCCAATTCTAATCCAAGAATGTCATTCACATAAAAAAGTACCCTTATCGTTTATGTGGTCATAAGGGTGCTACAAAAAGAAATTGGTTTTGGAGAAAATTCAAGGGCACGTGAAGTAACCGTACTCTAAAAAACGGCAGAACAGACAAAAAGTACGATATATCCTGAATCAAGAATGGTGTGGGTAATTTGAGAAGGTTCTTTCTAAATCCCCAAGAGTTATTTTTATGACATCGTTAGAGATGTTTGATTTAAAAGGCGCTCTACTGATAATGATTGGAATTTTTTCCTCTTATCTTTTACATACGTGCTCTCTTCCAAAAAATCATCAATATCTTTTTGTGTGATCTCTTTGGATGTCCACTTACATTCAACAAGTAGAATCTTCTCTTCACATTCTCCAATCGCATCTATTTCATAAGCAGAGCCACTTCGTGTATTCACTCGAATATATCTATTACGTTCCACATCGTCATTACAAAGAGGCAGTCGGATTAAAGCTATTGATTCATAATCTTGTGACATTATCCAATATCTCCAATGGCCTTGCTAAAAATAAAAAGTTGGTGGTCGCTTTTTGAATTTTGAATTTTCGAACAAGCTATACTCTCGAGTAATATACTGATAGGTATATTACTTGTATCACATTTTTTACAAATAGGATAACGCGATTTCTTAAAGTTTCGTTTGCTGATTTCAAAGCCATAGATTTCCCTTTTTCCCCTTTAGCTTGGCATGGGCTCTTTTTCATCACATAACGATTTTAATTCCTATTCGATCGAGTTTTTCGATCACGTTTTCGTATCCTCTGAACATGATCTCAAAGTTTTCGATCTCGCTTACCCCATCAGCAAGCGCAGCTGCAATGGTTATTGCGGCCGTTTCCCTTAGATCTTTTCCTAAAAGCCTTGCGGCTTTGAATTGTCGTGAGCCTTTTACTTTTATGCTGTTTTCGAGTCGTTCTATTTTTGCTCCCATTTTCTCTAACTCTCTCACATGTCCAAATCTGTTTTCAAATATGTTCTCGGTTATTTTCGAAATTCCATTTGCCTTACAAGCCAAGACCGTGGCTTGAGGCTGCAAATCTGTGGGAAAACCAGGATACGGTGCAGTCGAAATGTTAAAAGCGGATAATCGTGAAGGTTTCACTATGACGAAGTGCTCTCCCACTTTCACATCTCCGCCTAATTTGCACAGAAAATTTAAAAAATTAACAGTTGAAGGTTTAACACCTTTTATGGTAACTTCTCCCTCACCTGCCATTGCGGCAATAACATAGGTACCAACTTCTATTCTATCTCCCATGATCTTGAAATGGCTTCCTGAAAGTCTTGGCACACCAACGATCTTTATTTTCGTTGTTCCGGCACCAATAACTTTGGCGCCAGCGGAATTCAAGAAATCCTGCAGTTCTATCACTTCAGGCTCCCTTGCACAATTCGAAAGTACCGTTGTCGTTTCATTCATTATAGACGCTGTGATCATAAGATGTTCAGTTGCTCCCACGCTTGGGAAATCCAAATATATTTGAACGTCTTTTGGGTGATGAATTGGAGTGGCTTCAATGACTTTGTCGCCCATTGAAATTTTAAAACCCAATTTTCTAAGTCCATTTAAATGAAGGTCAACAGGTCTTTTTCCTATCGCACAACCACCTGGATAAGATAAGAAAGCATGACCGGTTTTTAAAGCCAAAGGACCTAAAAGGAGTATAGATGCACGAATTTTAGAAGACACTTCGGATAGGTTGCCATCTAAATTCTTAACAAAAAAAGAAGCGCTATTTCCATTTAGAGAAATATTCATTCCTGCTTTTTCAAGCATGGAAATCATTTCTTTAACATCTGAAAGGTTTGGCACTCTTTCAAGAATTACTTTTCGAGAAGTTGCCAAAGTTGCTGCTACAATGGGAAGGGCCGCATTCTTAGCACCTCCGACTTCAATTTCACCATATATTTTTGAGTTACCTATCACTTTTGCAATCAATTCAATCGCCTTTTGAAGAATTCCCGTCTTTTTTTCTTCCGATTTGGAATTTAACTGAAAGGATCGATAGAACAAGAAATATGGTTATAAAAATCGTCAGCATCAACATGTGCTTCCCATCAGTCAGCTCTTTTAGCATAGTAGAGGTTTTAACGTTAAAACGGGGCAATAGAGGAATCATGACGGAATATGATGCCATCAGTGCCCCTATAACCGCGAGAGCCGTACCTACAGCTTTCTTTTCACTTTTTAAAGTGACAAGTCCAACTATTAAGCCGAATATAAGGAAAACGCTGAGTTCAACAAGCTTGGAATTGTTTCCAACCGTTACATTTATTTTGAAAGCTGAAACCACCCAATTGTAAAAGTAATACATTATTGCGCCACCGGCCACAAATCCTACCGCAAAGACTGCTAATTTGTACAAAGTTATGAAAAGAGTTGTCGAAAGAAAGGCTATGAGCAAGACGGCACCAATATGAATCATCTGTTCGTTAGAAGAGTTGAAGTTCAGATTGTATTTTGTTGTCAATTGAATCCACAAATATTGTCCGGCATACATACCGCTTACAAACCCAACGATGGCTAAAGATGTTCTTAAAAGGTAATATCCAAAAAATGAGATGATCAACCCGATCACAAAAGCTATTAGCCAATATTGTGCAATCAGTTGAGAAAAATCGTTGATATTCATATGCAATTTCTCCCCTTTAAATTCCTAAAATCCATTTTTTTACCATAATTCTGACTAAAAAATTTGAGTCTTTACCATTTTTTATGCCTATTTCCACTTTCTGTATATCTTTTAGCAACTCAATAATTTCATCGAACTTCCATAGCTTCAAAATGTTCACCTTTTTTTTCCCACCGAGTGGAAATCCCACAATTTCTGCCACTTGGGGAATTTTAGTTTTAAAGATCTTAGATGATTCAACAACATCTTTCCACGAATACGTTCTTTTATCTTGAGATAACATTTGTGCCAGGATCGTACACTGTATTTCAAGATTTCTTACGATGGCTAAAGGATGAGCCGTTTTTAGTGTTTTATTAAGTAGTTCAAATGTTTCCGATTTTCTTTCAAAAAAGGAATGAATGAATTCAAAAACGGTTGTCTCCGTGTAAATTGGAACATGCTCTTTAATGTCTTCAACGGTTATCTTTCTCGAAAAGGCGGCAACTTTCTCCAGCTCTTTGAAAATAAGATCGATATTTGTACCAACTCGACTGAAAAGTTCAATTCTTGCCTTATCGCTTAAATCGACTAAAAGTGATTTTGCCACTTCTTCGATCTTATCAAGCCACTTTTTCGCTTCCCAAGATTTTGGACTTGAAAGATCCTCGAATTCCCCGAATTTCTTTAGAATCGCCGCGTTTTTTGACGTAACGATCACATCTGAAGAACTTTTTTTAAGTGCAGAACTGAGCCATTTTATCTCTTCTTTCTTCCATTCATCGACGGATTTTGTTACGACGATCGGGTTTTCCAACAATTGATATGAAAAAAGCAAGTCTTCAAGTCGTGAAAGCTTGGACTCTGTGTACAAGTCGATCACTATCTTTTGACGATCTTTGAATTTAAGAAGGTATTTTTTAAATTCCCATACGCTGTCAACTAAAATGTATTTTTTCACTTTTTTACCCCATATATGTTATCATATTAACGCTACATCGAACCACTGAAATTCATTAACGGATGGAGGTGGGAAGATGAAAGAACTCGACAAGCTTCTTAATTCCATGGGTAATTTGCTTTCTGATAATTTGAACCGTAGAGTTTTCCTTGTATCCGAATCACGAAATGGGTTGGCAAAAGTGTTGTTTCATGATGGAAGGCGAGTGTTGTTTCGTGGATTTTTCCATGAGTCTGAGCTGTCTTCACCTTGGTTCAAGGAAAAATTGTTGATGGATGTCGAGGCCTTGCTGGGAAAATCTAACTTTTTATCTCCTCAAATCCCATCGATGCAGCTCCATATATCCCCGCATCGTCAACAAGATCGCTGAGTACTATTTCATAAGTTCCCCAAAAAGATCTCATCACGTTTTCGCGAGTACGTTTTTTCACGGCAGAAAGCAAGACATCCCCTGCTTGCGAGACACCACCACCAATTACTATTATTTGGGGATTGAAGATGTGAATGAGATTTCCAATTGCTATTCCGAGCACGGTTGATACCCTTTCTAAGACTTTCAGTCCTAATGCGTCTTTATTGCGTGCTGCGTTCATGACATTTTTGGCGCTGAAGCCATCCAGAGTATTTTGAGGGTATCTGCCTTTCCACTCTTTTGCCAGCCTTGATATGCCTGTGGCAGACGCAACTGTTTCAAGACAACCATGATTTCCACAACCACAAAGATAGCCGTTTGGTTCTACGACTATGTGGCCTAATTCTGCGCCTATGCCAGTTGATCCTCTGAGAAGTCTTCCATTGGAGATCACACCGCCGCCAACACCAGTTCCAAGCGTTATTCCTATGATATCCGTGTAACCTTTTCCTTTTCCAAACCATTTTTCACCCATTACAAAAGCATTAGCGTCATTTTCTAAGCTAACCTTTACGCCAACCCTTCTTTCTATTTCGGGCCCTAATGGAACATCTATCCAACCTGGAAAATTCGGTGAAAATCTTACCAGTCCACTTAGATGTCCTATAGAACCTGGTGATCCAATTCCTATTCTATCCACGCTACCTGTTGAACTTATCAACTTCAAAGATGCTGAGGAAATTCTTTCCACCACACTCTCAAATCCATCTTGTACATGCGTTTCAATTGATTTTTTGAGCATTATTTCGCCTTTTTCATTTACTATTCCAAGAGCCACATTAGTGCCTCCCAAATCTATTCCAAGTACTTTCACAGCTCATCCTCCTAATGACTTTGAGATACTAAAAAAATATGTTACAATTCTTATTGGACATCGTGCTAAGCGGGGAGTTAGCGGTTCCCTATACCCGAAATCCGCTTTATGCGGGGCTGATGGCCATCCGAGGTCCGTTACCGTACGGAAAGGGCTCTTTGCAAAGTGTTGAAAGTGGGGTCCCACGCAGCGGAAAACCATGAACCTGGTCAGGTCCGAGAGGAAGCAGCCATAAGTGGTCCCTTCTGGGTGACGTGGGGGAACCTTGCTGGAGCTTTTGGAATGAGTACCGCCCTATGGCAACTCTATCGGAGATGGTTGCACGATGTCTTTTGCTTCACTTCACTTCACTGCATGCCCAATTCTTTTCTCATAAATTCAACGAATTTCTTATCAATTACAGGATCAAAAGCTTCTCCACTTTCTGATTCTATTAAGTCTAAAACTTCTGTTTCGTTTAAAGGCCTTCCCAATATTTCAGAAGAAACGGTGTTTAAGGCTTCATCGTAAAAATCGCATATGCCTATTATCCTGGCGTAGTATGGTATTTCTTCTCCTTTTAAACCATCCGGATAACCTTTCCCGTCCCATCTTTCATGATGACTTCGTGCGATCGATGCGGCATCTTCCAAGACAACCGTTGTTGCAAGAAAAATAGAACCAACTATCGTATGATCTTGACCAGTATGCAACCACTCTCTTATCCTCGTTGGAGTGTAAAGCATAAGTTGTTCCAATCCGATCTTTCCCACATCGTGTAACATGGAATATTCCAATAGCAATTTTACATCTTGTTTTTTTATGCCCAAAACAGGGGCAAACTTTTTTACCAATATGGTTACTCGCTCAGAATGGCTCATACTGTTCTTACCCTCTACTTCACCGTTTATCACAAAGCTCTGTAGCATCCGACTGATCATGACCCTCATTTTGTTTCGATAAACAAAGGTGCTTTTAAATCCTTCTTTAAGTGACATCGCCACCATAATGGCCAAAAGGGGATCGTGATCCTCTAAATGGGATGTTTTTCCCTGATAGAGCACGTCAAAGCCGTTGATGTTTTGCACACAAACTGGCTTTTCTGAATTGATATACGCCGTCGAGAACAACAAATCAGCATCTTCTGCTTCGGCGAATTCCACAAACGGGTCTATTTTATCTTTCATCTCGTTCATTTCTTTGGGAACAAAAACTTCTACATTTCCTTTCAAAATTCTCACCCCACAAACATACGTGCCCCTTCGCTTATCATCCATAGAAGCGCTGGGTTAAGTATGACATTTACAATCCCAAAAAAAATCAGCACAAGAAGTATTATAATACCGTACATCTCGTATTTGATCATCCAATTCATATACCGGCTTGGTAGAAAAGCCATTAAGATCTTAGAACCATCAAGTGGAGGAACTGGAATAAGATTGAAGATAAACAGGACATAATTTATCAACACGAACCATGAAACCACATCGGCCATATACGATATGTAAGGACTGGCGGTTATGTTCGGAAAAGCGTTGAAAAGCAGAGGTGAATACCGAGCATAAGTGTAAAATCCACTTTTTATGAATATCGCTTCCGTTACAAATCCCATTATCAAGTTGGACACAGGACCGGCTGCTGAAACTACGATCATATCTCGTCTAAAATGCTTGAATTTCCAGAAGTTAATTGGGACAGGTCTTGCCCACCCAAAGTGGAAAAATATCAGCATCAACGTGCCAACCGGGTCTAAATGTTTGGAGGGATTTATCGAAAGCCTTCCAGCTTTCTTAGCCGTGTCATCTCCCATCAAATATGCACTTAAAGCGTGAAAATATTCATGAATCGAGATGGCCAGCAGTACACCAGGCGTGGCTCCTAAGGCTTGTATGAAAAATATTTTACCAAACATCTTTTACACCCCGAAAAAATGATAATTTGTTCAAAGCTTCCTTGAAATCTTCCGCTAAAGGAGCTACAAATCTCATTGGCTTATCGGTAAAAGGATGATAAACCTCAAGAACAGCCGCGTGTAGCAATTGGCGAGTTACCCATTCCAACGGATAGGATGGTTTCAAGCCGTATATTCTATCGCCGACTATTGGGTATCCTACGTATTTCATGTGCACTCTTATTTGATGAGTTCTTCCAGTCATTATCCTCACTCTTAGAAGACTTCTGGATTTAAATTGCTTGATAACTTCGTAACGTGTCAACGCTCTTCTTCCCCAACTTAACACGTCCATTCTCGTTCTCACTTGCGGATTGCGTGCTATTGGAGCATCGATTTCCTCTTCTTTATTTTTCGGCATGCCATCGACAAGGGCGAGATAAACCTTCTTCGTTTTTCTGGCCTTGAATTGTGCAGAAAGAATTCTTTGAGTTTCTGGATCTTTGGCGACCAGTATGACGCCAGATGTATCCTTATCTAGCCTGTGCACGATGAAAGGTTGTGTTTTACCTTTGAATCTCCAAAGTAAGGCGTTGACAAGCGTGCCGGTAGTTCTTTTGATAGTAGGGTGTGTTACAAGACCAGCCTGTTTGTTCACAGCGATCATGTGTTCATCTTCATAAATAACATTTAGCGGGATTTCTTCCGGAGGTACTTGAGGCATTTCTGGAGGAGGAAATACCGCTTCGACAAAATCATCAACTTTAAGTTTATATGAAGGTTTCGTGTTTTGGAAATTTACCGTTATTTTGCCAAAATGAATCAGATTTTGTACAACCGTCCTTGAAGTGTGAGAAGGTGCGAACTCCATAATGGCAATATCTATTCTTTTACCGGCTTCCCTTGTCGTGACCTTCAATTCGATCTTCTCCACTCTTCCCATCTCTTTTCAGAAAAAAAATTCCAATTCCTATGGCACCTGCCACTACACAGGAGTCAGCCACGTTGAAAACTGGCCAATATGATACTTGGATGAAATCCGTAACGGTTCCGGTGAGTATTCTGTTTGCCAAATTTGACAGGGCACCTCCGATGATCAAGCCCATGGACAGATTGAAAAACCAATTTTTATTTCCCTTCCAAAATATTGAAAATACGATCAAAAAAAATATGAGAATTGAAGTTATGATTACAACGATCTTCAAGTTATTCTGAAGAAAACTAAATCCAACGCCGGTGTTCTTGACGTAAATCAAATTCAACACGTTCTTCACCAAGGTTATAGATTGCCACAGATGCATATGTACCTCTATCAGATATTTTGTAAGTTGATCCGATGCTATGACTATGGACACAACAATCCACTCAACGACCATGTTAGGCCTTTCTGTAAAAAAAAGGCTCTATAGGCTCAAGCCCTATTTTTCTGCTGCCGAATATTCTCTCTGTCCCTCCGACAAAAAGAATTCCACCTTCTTTTAAAGAGTCGGAAAATTTTTTGTACAATTTCTCTTTCGCATCCATTTCAAAATATATGACGACATTTCTACATAGAATGGCCATCATATTTCTTTCAAATGAATCGGAGAGTAAATTCATCCTCTTAAAGTTCACTCGACGCTTTACATTAGGAAGAACTTGATATTTCCCGCCTTCACCTTTCTCAAAGTACTTCTTACGAATAGGTCCTTCTATGTTAACGAGGGCTTTTTCTTCATAAACCCCCATTTTTGCAGATTCCAAAATATTAGGATCCAAATCCGCTGCCAAAACTTTGAAACTCGCAGGCGCTTTTAATTCTTCCAGCATGATGGATATGGAATAAGGCTCTTCGCCGCTGGCACAACCAGCGCTCCATATCGTACCTTTGGAACTTTTCTTTATTTCTTCCGAGATGTAAAGTTTGAATTTCTCCCATTTCTTCGGATTTCTAAAAAACTCAGTGACATTTATGGTTATTCTGTCGAAAAATTCTTTTTGTCTTGATGGATCTTTGTCTAAAAGATTTAAGTAGCCATTGTAATCATCAAAGCCGTACTTTCTCATCAAAAAATCCACTCTTCTTTTCATTCTTGCCAACTTATAGCCGGACATATCAAAATTCAATTTTTTTCTTATTTCGTTTGCAAATTTCATAAAAGATGCATCGTCGAGCATTTTAAAACCTCCATTCCATGCCGGTTGACAATTTGATATCGTTTCCCCATGTAGCCTGTATGAAGAAAATTCCACCATTTTTTGATGGTTTCACAAATCCCACATCTCCGCTTGTTTCAAAATACGGCATGGTAGAATTCAAATAAACGATTGAAAAGTCTATCTTTGCGTTCCCTTTAAACACCTTAAAGCTCTTGGAAGAATGAAGGAAGAACTCGTTTTCAGTCATCTCAAAAGAACCATAAAAATCTTTTGATCTGTATCTAAACATTCCAACATATCTTGAAGGAATTTGGCGTTCAACATTTGAAAAAACATTTGCATCGCCTGAAAATCCAACCAAGGAGGAGGAAAATCCATTCCAATTTCCACCAATTCCTATGAAATATGTATTTCCTATGTTACCGGTATTCAAAAACATATCGCCATTTGAAGTACCCAATGTGTAGAACGAAGAATTACCGTACCAAAACATGTCGATCAAAAGTGGTCCCAAATACCTTACCGTGTAAGTATTTCTGTCAAGCATGAAGGCAAGGCTGTTTTCGTCGTTGAAAGCACTGAGAGTAATTGTCCAACCAATTGGCAAATCCCCAACATCCCATAAAGTTGGAAAAAGCTGAGAATGCGCATTTGTTGCACCGTACTCCACCCTGAAATTCTTCCAGTTAAAATCAACGTACTTGAAAATTTTTGATGAATTTGGAGTTATCACCAACGTGTTGTTTGTCGCGCTCATATTCAACGAAAGTTCTGAATTGATATGCGCAACCCAAAAATCGAGCGAAAAATCCACTTCGCCCACTAAACTAAATCCCTCCGATGATATAGAGGGACCCACCTTAAAATAAGAATGACTCACAGGTTTAGAAAAAAGGACAACGGGAATCAGCAAAAGGAACGATAAAGACCAAATAATTTTTTTCATATTACTCGGTCATCATATTCATACATCGAGATAAATTAAGATGACCTATCCCCTTTCAGGAAATTTTTCAACAACTCGAACACAACTTCTCTTGGGGGATTCATGAATTCAATGGGATACACGCCATGATGGTAATCCGTGCCCGTGGTAACCATTAATCCATGTATCCTTGCCACGTCATGGTAATAACGTGCAACCGGATATGTATGTTTGGAATGATAAGCTTCCACACCGTCTAAACCCCATTCGATCATCTTGAGTATGTCTGATTCTTTTAATCCGTATTCGTTATTGTATCTGTAAAGACCTGGATGCGCCAAAACTGCCATTCCACCTGCCATATGTATAACTCTTATAGCTTCTTTGGAAGAAAGGCCACATGGTGCAACATAAGCGGCACCTTTGTCTCCTATCAGTTCAGGGGTAAATGCATCGTTCGTGTTTTTGATATATCCTTTACTTACCAACGCCTTAGCCACATTAACCCTTCCAACAAACGGCCCCGGTGATTGCGAGACCACGTTGTCGAAAGTCAAACTGTAACCCAAAGTGTTCAAGTTCTTAACCGTTTCCATGATTTTCTGCTTTCTCGATTCAAATCTTTCTTCAAGAAAACTGTTGAATTTTGAGTCATACGGATCAAAGCCATATCCCAAAACGTGAACTTCACCGTCTTCGTACATAGTTGATATTTCAACACCCGGAATCAATTTCACTCCAAGCTCTTTGGATACTTTCAAAGCATCAGCCACACCTCTAATGGTGTCGTGATCTGTGAGAGATGCGAGCACCACTCCAGAACGTGCCACTACATTCAACACATCTTCAACGTCAAGGAAACCATCAGAGCAATTGCTGTGAAAATGCAAATCGACTCTTTTCAGCATTTACATTACCCGATTTTTGACATTATTTCTTCCAACTCTTTATCATCGATATCGAAATTGGCGTAAACTTCTTGAACATCGTCCAAATCCTCTATAAGCCCAACCACTTGAAGAACTTTTTCTGCATCCCTGCCGTTTACGTGTACTGTGGTCTTTGGGATGAAAGTATGCTCGTAAGATTCAACCTCATATCCTGTGCTCTTAAGGGCGTCTACCACTTTCACTAAATTCTCAGCTGAAGTGACGATTTCGTACCCTTCATCTTCTCTTATATCATCGGCACCAGCATCTATGGAAACCATCATGAATTCATCACCGTCAGAAACCGCTTCTTTTTTCACCGTTATGATACCTTTTCTTTCAAATTGCCAAGCTACGCTTCCAGATTCGGCAAGGTTACCACCGTACTTAGACAATATATGCCTGATATCCGCCGTTGTCCTGTTTTTATTATCTGTTAAAGTGGATATGTACATCGCCACCCCTGCAGGAGCGTAGCCTTCATACATGATCTCTTCGTAGTTCACGCCTTCGAGCTCTCCCGTTCCTCGCTTTATGGCACGTTCTACAGTATCTTTCGGCATGTTAACTTGTCGTGCTTTGTCCATGGCAGTCCTAAGCCTTGCATTCATATTCGGATCTCCGCCACCACTTCGAGCCGCAACCGTCAGCTCCCTTATGACCTTTGTGAATTCCGCAGAACGCTTGCTGTCTTGGGCTGCCTTTCTGTGCTTGATGTTGGCCCACTTATTATGTCCAGACATTTAAAATCCCTCCTGAATTCTTATGATTTCTCATTATTTTACCATAAAAACGTTCATATCTTTGCTATTAACACGGTCATATCATCATGTTGTTCAGCGCCATGGGAAAAATTTGCCACGTTCTCTATAAGCATTTCAAGCATGTCTTTCGGTGGTAAATCATCAAAATTCCTTACAAAATCGTAAATTTTGTCTAATCCATATTCACGTTTGTCAAGATCTCTTGCTTCCGCAATACCATCGGTGTATATGACTATGGTATCGTTTTTGTTCATTTTTATCTTTTCACTCTTGTACATCTTTGGCGAGTCCATGATTCCAAACGGAATGCCACTCGATTCAAAGAAGTTCAAATTACCATTTCGCGAATGAATTATCGGGTCATGACCGGCGTTAACATATTCAAAAGTATTGGTTAAAGGATCGAATATCCCAACGACCGCGGTGACAAATCTATCTTCCGCAATATCGGATGATACAAGATGATTTAAATAATTCACCAACTCCTCAAAATTCATGTTGCTGTGAACGATGCCTTTAAGATAACTTCTGAAAGAGCTCATTATGATCGCTGCCGGCACACCTTTTCCGGAAACATCGGCCACCGTTATGAAAAGTTTTCCATTTAATTCGAAGGCATCGTAGTAATCGCCTCCTACATCGTGAGCGGGAATGGATGCCCCAGCAACCTTGAAATTCTCTGGAAATCTCTTTGGAAAAAGGCTTTGCTGAATATCGTAAGCGATTGATAACTCTTTTTGGATTGCCGCTCTTTCCAATTCCGCTTTGAAATACTTGTAATTGCTAAAGGCGATTCTTAACTGTTTAGCGGCAGATTCAGCGAGTTTTCTGTCGGCAGCACTGTAAAAAGGTCCATTCTTTTTTCCAACACATACAAATGCCCCGTAAAAATCTTTTCCGGCTTCTATTGGAATTGCCATAAGGGGAACTTTTTCATCCAATACGGCTTTGTGAGTGTTGATCAACATGTACGAATTAAAAAATACACGAGAACGTTTGGTATCAGTTCTGCTGAATTCCCTGATTTGACCACTTTCAAAAATGAAGAGCACGACCTCTTCTGATGGAACGTTTCTCCGAATGATGTCAACCACTTCCAACACGACATCAAAAGGGTTTACACTTTCGGAAAGCACATCCGTGATCTCCAAAAGGCTGGAAAGAAGATCGTAAGTGTTTGAGATTTCTTCCAGATTTGCTTCCATCATAAGAGAAATATCTTCAAGTTCTTGTCTGTACTTTTGAGTTTCATTCATCAAACACTTGAATGCCTTCGCTACGCCTTCGACCGTCATATCTGTATCATCGATATCGGTGCACTTTCCTTTACCCATTTTTTGATAGTACTCTAAGATAAGTCTATGAAGTTTTTTAAGCCCGCTGTTCTCTTGCGAGTTCATTAACAGCCTCCACTAAATTTTTTGGACTGAAAGGTTTGGTTAAAAATTTGCTGGCTCCCAATTTCATTGCATGATCTGCATCGTCATCTCCACCTTTTGCCGTTAGCATTATAACTTTGATCTTTGAAAGTTCCGGATCGTCACGCATTTCTTTTAAAACACCAAATCCGTCAAGATTCGGCATCATGACATCAAGAACTACCACATCAGGTTTTATTCCTCTCATCTTTTCCAATCCATCGAGACCGTCCACGGCTTCGTGGACTTCAAAATTTGCCCGTTTTAAGTTGAAAACGGATATTCTTCTCAAAACATCCGAATCGTCTATCACCAGCACTTTAATCAACTTGCACCTCCGATAAAATGGCTTTACTTCTTACAGTCAAAAATTGTCCAAACTCTCCATTTTTTGGGACAGAGGAGTTAAATGGTCTGAAAGTTCTCACAACCCATATATCGTTCACCTCTTCAACTTCCCCATCCAGATCCAGAGGAGGCGTTTCCAAGAAAACGATCTTGAATTCATATCCTTCAAGAGCTTTGGATAATTTGAATGAGCTTTCAACCTTTTCAGCCCTAACTATTTCCAAACCATTGGGTGATAAAGAATTCGCCTTTATCACAAATGGATCATCTATCACTTCAAAAGTGGATGCAATGAAAAGTCCTGCAAGATCTATTATACCCGTTGGCAACGCTTGGGCAAAAGATAATTTCATTCTTTGGTGAAAGCCTTGAGTTTGCTCGAATTTCAAACCTGTGCGCCTTAGAAGCCTCTCGATCATCTTCATGGTTTCCAAATGAGAAAGATGTCTCAAAAGCCCATATTTTTTGTATCGAAAAAGGTATTTTCCAGCTTGTTTCAAATCATTTCACCACCCGCGGGTATTATTTCAGGTGCTCTCTTGCCTTTCAGCACGTTCTTCACTTTGAAATTTGGGCATACTCCACAACCAGTGCATTTTTCTCTGCAATCTGGTGTTAAGATTCCTTTTAAGGCTCTTTGGTATTCCATCCAAAAATAGCCTTTGGAAATTCCGACATCGACATGTTCCCAGGGGAATTCGTAATTTCCATCTTTTTCTGAAATAACATCTTTCAACTTTATTTCACATTCGTCGAATATTTTGAACCATTCTTGCGGGTTGAACATCTCATTCCAATCTGCAAAGATGAGATCTCTTTTTTCTGCCATTTCGATGACTTGAGATACTTCATTTCCACCTCTTGACAGCACTCCCTCGATCACGGATTTTTGAGGATCTGTGAAGTTTATCTTGGCGTATTTATGGGCCCAGCCTATCAGTTTGTACCTTCTGTACGCTTCTTCAATTCCAATTTGAGGCGCAAATTGAAATGGTGTGTGAGGTTTTGGAATGAAAATTCCAAGAGTTGCTGAAACATTTTTAAATCCCATATGCTTTGCCTTTTGAAGCATTTCACCTATTGCCATTACATCTTCATCCGTTTCAGTGGGAAGGCCCAACATGAAATAAAGCTTTACCCTACTCCATCCAGAATTCTTCGCATGTTCCAAAGCTTCGTAGATCTGATTTTCGCTTATTCCTTTGTTTATAACATCTCTAAGACGTTGACTCCCTGCTTCTGGAGCGAGCGTAATCCCACTTTTTCTCACACCGCTGACGGCATTCGCAACTTCTACACTGAGTGCATCAACTCGTGTGGAGGGAATGGAAATTGAAACTTCTTTCAAGCTCTTGAGCTGAGATGTCATATCTCCTATTTGTGTGTGATCCGCGCTGCTTAAAGAAAGTAAGCTGATTTCTTCGTGCCCTGTTAACCTCGCAACGTCCCGAGAGATCTCATAAACTTCATTTGCGCTTCTCTCTCTTACAGGGCGATATATCATCCCGGCTTGGCAAAATCTACAACCATGGGTGCATCCTCTAAGAATCTCAACTATCCCTCTATCATGGATTATATTGGTATATGGAACGATCTGGGCTCGTGGTGCACTTGGCATTTCTTTAACAACCCTTTTTGAAACCCTTTTACTATGTTTTGGGACATAAACGCCTTCTATTTTTGAAAGGTTTTTGAGTTTTTCTTCGCGCTTTCCATTTCTCATCGTTTCAAGCATTTCCAACACGGCTTCTTCCCCATCTCCGATGAGAAACGCATCGATGAATTTCTCCATCGGGGAAAAATTGACCGTACAAGGTCCTCCCGCGATCACAATCGGATCGCTCTCAGAACGATCTGAATTATGCAATGGAATGTTCGACAACCTAAGGGCTCTCAAAACATTTGGATAAGACATTTCGTACTGAAGCGTAAATCCCACCACATCGAATTCATTCAAAGGCTTGTAGCTTTCAAGAGAGTAAAGCGGGATATCATTTTTCAACATGGCGCCTTGCATATCAACCCATGGGAGGTAAGAGCGCTCACAACTTGCAAAATTGGAAGAGTTCACAACATCGTACAATATGGCCATTCCAAAATGTGACATCCCAATATCGTAGAGATCCGGAAAAACGAGACAAAGATTCACATCTGAATTTTTCTTGTGAATCGAGTTGTATTCATTACCTATGTAGCGGCTTGGTTTTCGGACTTCATCCAAAACGCTTACGAGTTTTTTAAGTACGTTCAAATATTCTCCTCCTTGAATTTCCAAGTGTCTTCGCTTTTCAACGCTATCTTGACCTTTTCCTCCGCGTACCTTGAAAACACATGAGAAAGTAAAGCGGTGATCTTGCATTCGCTTTTTTCAAGATGAAACAGATCTTGTCGCGAATTGAAAAACTTCACAAATTCAACAACAGCATCTGGTCTAAATGCAAGAACAAAATTATCCGAGGATCCGAGCTCTTGGCATTTAACCACTTTAACCCTCTCGAATTGCTTTTGATACGTATCCAATCTCGAGAAAGGTTCGCCCAACATCAAGATATCGAAATTCCTAACCGTTTCTCTCGCAAAAGCCGTTGCTTGTTTAAGTCCTTCCAGCAAAGTGCTTGACATGTTTTTTAAGCTTTCTTCAAGGCCGCCATCTATCTCATGGGATCTTATATGGAAGTCCACATATGGATCTCAAAAGAGTTGATTTTCCAGATCCAGAAAACCCCGAAATGGCCACTATCTTTCCTTTATCAACGGAAAGATCTATTGGTCCAAGCTCGAATTTCGTGACTTTTGCTTTAAGTTCAACGATCCCGAGGAACCCCATTTCACTCGCTTCCTTGATTTTATTATACCACTCAGGCGTTTTTTATTTTGACTTAAAAATTCTTTTCGAATGGGATGGTTTACCGCTATTTTGTGAAGTATTCTATCACCTACCAAGAGGAAAATGGCTCCGATTGCAAAAGAGGAAATGTAGCCAAATTTGAGTGCGAGATAACCTGCTATGAAAGAAGCGGTGATCGCTCCAAGATTGATCATCATGTTGAAAAGTCCCATGATCTTCCCTTTATTTTCTGGAAGGGCAAGACCTGTCGCTTGAATTGTCGCTGGTATGTAGAAAAAGGGCCAAGTGAAACCAATTATCATGAAAGCTGGAATTGTGGTCCAAAAACCTATTTTTACATAAAGGGACGAAAAGGCGATCAACAACAGCATTGAAATCCTTGTCCATGTCACGGTACTCATAATTGACATATCCCTGAATTTGTTCATCAAACGGCTTGTGAACAAATACGAGATATTCGTGAATATACTGTTCACGGCGTATATTATGAAGATGTATCCGCTTGGCATTTTGAGTACATTTTTGAGAAAAATGGGAAATGGGGTGAAAAACATGTTCGCTCCAAAGAAAATGGCAAAAAGTCCTATCATGTAACGCTTGGTTTCAGGTTTGAAATAAGAGGATTTAAAAGGAGAAATTACGTTGTGTGGCAACGAAATGACGTTGCCAGCAAGTGAGTGTAAATTCATGCTGAATTTCCTTGAAATATGTTTGCCTACTTTTGGGTCCCTGTTGAGATACAATGCAGCAAAAAAGGCAGAAGCACCAAACAACAACGCCGTTAACATGAAAACCCATCTCATTTTTAGCGCGTTATCACCCAAAGATGGTATCTTCAGCATCAGCCATGCTCCACCGAAAAACATTCCAACAGTTACACCAATACTGTTAAACATGTTGAAAATGTTTATCTCTTTTCGGTACACCTTCTCTTCAAATTTCTTATTCAAGTAGGTGATGATCGCCGGGCTCATTTGAGAAAGAAAGAAGCCGAATGTCAAAGCCAACATATAATACATTCCTATTGAGCTGACAAAACTCATGATCAACGCGATCATCGAATCCATCAGAGCACTTATGAAGACCACTCTAAAGAAACGAGGATATTTATCCAAAAAGGGGCCAACGAAGATCGAACCGGATATATTTCCAAGAGAAAAAAGCGCCATGGCAACGCTTGAACTGGCGACATTCCCGTTTAAGGCTGTAACGACAAACAAACTCAGAACGAGACTCGTCATCCCATATGCTGCACCTTGAAAACTGAAAGAAAGATACCACTTTCTGAGATTTTTGACCATCAAGAACCTCCATTTTCCGAACTCTCATGGATTTTACTCCAAAGCTCATGAAGATGGAATTAAACATTTATTTTAATTTTAAAAAGCTCTGTCGGTATTCACTCTTCTTTGTCATTTCTTGCTTTCAATTTTGCAATTTCATCTCGCATTTTGTCTATTTGTGCGTAAAGAGAGTTAAGAGTTTCTGAAAATTCTTCACTTTTCTTCAGATGTACATTCATCAAATTTTCTATCTTTGTTTGACAAACTTGTTTTTCTCTGGCAATCGCGGATTGCTTTTCGAAATCCATTCTTGCTTTGAGGCTTTCAAGTTCTTCACCATGGCTTTTTCTGAGATTTGAGAGACTGGATTGAAGGGACTCGATCTTCGCTTTCAAATCCGCGCGCTTTTTTTCCAAAGACTCAATGTACTTTTTCGTATCCTCAAGCCCTTTTTTGAGTTTTTCGTTCTCTTTTCCAAAGGCCTCGAGCTTGGATATCGACGATCCCAAAGTGCTTATTTTCTCTTTGTACTCTGAAATCAGATCCGTGTTGGTTTTGTTCGTCGACGTTGCACGTTCAAGCTGTTTTTTTAGCTCGTCGTTTTCCCTCTTCGTTTTCTTGACCTGATCATCGAGAGACTTCATCCGTTCGTTCAGAGACTTCATTTCTTCTCTCAATTCACTTTCGATCTTTCCTTTTTCTTCCAAAGTTTTCCGACTTTCGTCTCTCGACGCTTCCAACTCTATTTTGAATTCCTCGGATAAATTCTCGTACAAAGCTCTTATTCTCAAAAGGTGGCCTTCTAATTCCTTCATCTCGCGGGTGTAGTTCTCTGACTTTTCCTCTCTGCTTTCCATTTCGTAGCGCTCTATTAATTTGGCGAAGAATTCCTTACCGGTTACCCCCGACTCTTTCACGAAACTCGTTATCTTACGCTTCAATTCCTCATCTAATTTCACGGAATAAGTTGCATCTGCCATTTTGATCCCTCCAAAAAACAAATGTGCTAAACCACGCTTTTGTGCTTAGTTTACCACATTGGACAAAATGAAATTCAACAAAACCCAATCGGCTGATCGACGGATCGCTCGCGCGAGTGGTGAAGGTCATCCCGGTCGAACGGAATCATACAGATCAACATGATCCGCCATCCAACATAACCGGACACTGGTAATTCTCCATTATTGTACGTATCTAAAGTGGTTTCTTTCTCTAAATCATGAGATTAAAGTGGACGAACAAATTGAAACCGTAATGATCTGTAAAGTACCAAAAATCCTGCTTCTAAAAGTGGAAGTGGCAGCAGAGCTGCCGAAGAGGGTTCTTAAATTTGAAAAACTCGTTGTTGTCCTTATTCAAATAGGTTGTAAAGTACTGAAGAAGAGAGAATTGTTGTCGAATCAATTGAATCATCTCGGAGGTTAATGTAAAAAGTCAAACCATTTTTGATCCACCGGGGCCAAAGTTTTCGATCCATCTTTAAACTGTCAATTTTATTTTATCAATTCAAAGTACACCCCATTCCAATGTTATAATGAAAAAAAGTCAACTATATCGTCTAAGAAAGCGAACATCTTGAAACCTATCTTCAGTAAAACTTTTTCCAGTGTTTTAGCATCAACTTATGGAAATTTGCTCACACTTCAACCTCAATATTTTGAATGCCAATGAATTCTACATCTTCTACCTTCTCGCCCGTTTCTTCAAGGCAAAGAGAAGTTACTTCTTTCAGTTTTTCTCTTAGTTCATCGAGAGTTTCAGCTGCAGTATGAACACCTGGAATTGATGGAATCAACCCAATGTAAAGTTTGCTTTCCGGATCATATTCAACATAGGCAATAAAAGATCTTTTCATTTTTTCACCTCTAACGTTGTCAATGGATCTAAGCCATCAACTTCTACATTTACATTTTACCATAGCAACCCATTTCATCAATTAACTACCACCTTAAAAGAAGCGTTGGTAAAGTCATTTTTACATTCAGCCCTTTCCAAGAAATGCGTCGGAGAAGCGATAGACAAAAATGATGGAGAAAGTGCTTTTAATGATAAAATAAAGAGGTGAATGAATTTACGATAATTGTTTTTGAAATATAGATATCTCACAATTAAATTAGACGAAGTTTAAAAGATACTGTAGGGGCAATTCATGAATTGCCCGTACTTTTGAGCCGTAATGATCTGTAAAGTACCAAAAATCCTGCCTCTAAAAGGGGAAGTGCCAACACAGTTGGCGAAGGGAGTTCACTTCTTTATATGATAAAATAACATTGAAAACGAATTGAGGGGGTTATCATGGCAGAAAAAGATATCATCATGAAGTATCTTTCACACATATCTCCAGATCAGATAACGGACTTTCTTGGAATAAAAACAAATGGCGTTCAATGCCTATCTGAAGAGATAAAAGACATCCGTATGACGGATTTACATGCGGACTTCGTTTTGGAAACAGGCACA
>WGFY01000079.1 GCA_015491995.1 Mesoaciditoga sp. | reverse complement strand
GCTATAGATTTGAACCTTTCCGGAACGAGAAAAGAAGAATTGCTTCTTGATGAAAAAGAGCTTCGTAACGTTTGGCTTCTACGAAGGTTCATGAGCTCTATGAATCCTGAAGAAGCTTTGAACTTGATGTTGTCAAAATTGAAGGAAACCAAAACAAACGAAGAGTTTTTTGCACTTTTACGAAACGAAAAAACGATGAGATAAAAAGGATGACCTACTGGTCATCCTTCTAAGCTTTAAGATTATCAGATAGGACTTATGGATATATTCCGCGTTTTTGTGTGGCAAAAGCCACTCTGTTGGTGGCAACGATGTAAGCTGCCGTACGCATATCCGTGGAATATTTTTCCTTTGTTTTCCAAACCTCTTCAAAAGCACTGGCCATCATTTCTTCAAGAGCTTCATTGACTTGCTGATGCTTCCAGAAGAAGGATTGAAGGTCTTGTACCCATTCAAAGTACGAAACCGTGACACCTCCAGCATTCGCAAGAATATCAGGGACTATTAAAACTCCTTTTTCGTTAAGTATTTCGTCCGCACCTTCTGACAGCGGACCGTTAGCCCCTTCAACTATTATTTTTGCATGTACAGTTTTTGCAATTTCCGGAGTTATCGAGTTTTCAAGAGCAGCCGGTATTAATATATCAACATCTAACTTTTTAAGATCTAAATTGCTCATCTTAGATTCGGCTTTGGGGTAATCTGCTATTGTGCCGTGTTCAATCTTGTACTTCATAAGTTCATCTATATCAAAACCGTTCGAATTGTAGATTGCGCCTTTGCTGTCACTAAGTGCAACTATCTTGGCACCTTTTTCTTTGGTAAGCAATAAAGCCGCATATTGTCCAACATTCCCAAACCCTTCAATTGCCACCGTTGCTTTGGATGTGTCTATTCCTTTTGCTTTGGCCGCCATAGCCACCATTGCTGAAACGCCTCTACCGGTCGCTTCTGTTCTTCCTTGAGATCCACCTAATCCAACTGGCTTTCCCGTCACGACACCCATGGAAGAATATCCTACATTCATAGAGTAAGTGTCCATGAACCACGCCATGATATCTGGAGTTGTGTTAACATCAGGTGCGGGGATATCCTTATCTGGTCCAACTATTATGGATATCTCCGAAAAATACCTTCTGGACACCCTTTCGATCTCTTTTCTTGAATACTTTTTAGGATCGATTTTAACACCACCTTTTGCACCACCATAAGGTAGCCCCATAACCGCGCATTTGAATGTCATCCAAAACGCTAAACTTTTCACTTCGTCTAAGGAAACATTTGGATGGTAACGTACCCCTCCTTTTGCTGGACCGACTGCGATGTTGTGTTGAACCCTGTATCCTGTGAATATCTCTGTAGATCCATCATCCATCTCAATTGGGAATTCAACTATAAGTTGTCTTTTAGGATGCTCCAAAATTTTTCTTATTCCAGGATCCAGTTCCATGAGATCCGCGGCTTTACCAAATTTCTCCAATGCTGATTCATAAGTGCTTCCCATTTCACTTCCTCCTTCATTAAAAGATATCAATATTATTGATCAACAATTTGAAAATGTCAACCTAAAAAAAAAGATTCTTATTTATTTTGAAACTCTATCTTTAAAAATAACCTTGTATGACGGATACTTTTCACATTGAACATGCTTTTTTCATGAAAATTATTTTGACTTTTTAAATCTTTCAAGTTCATTTTTAAAAGGTGAGCGTAAAAAAACTTGAATATTTTCTTATAAGAGTTGACATTTTACGCTGTCATAGCGTATAATCTTAAAATGATTTAACCTCTGTATTCGCCCGCAGGGGGGGAGAAAGATATCTTAGAAAGGAGGTGTATCCTGGTGCTCATTTTAAGGGACCAGGAATGCCCATGACAAAAAGGAAATTGGGTTTATTGCTCTTGTCTGTGGTTGTGATATCGTTGCTGCTTTCGGGCTGTTTTTTGCCCAAGTCTGAAGACACAACTCCTCCACAGCTGACTGTTACTCCAACCAATTTTACAGTTCCATCTGGTGGAAATGTACATTTTTTAGCCTCGGCTTCTGACAACTCTGGCATACAGAAGATCGTTGCGGAGTTTGATGGAACAAGCACAACTGTTTCTAGTTCGAACAATGTGGTTTTTGATTTCACCGCTCCGACTGTGACAAATCAAACCAGCATGTTCGCAACTGTTACGGCTTACGATAACAGCAAAAATCACAACGAGAGCCGTGCTTTAGTTGAGGTAACCGTTTTGCCAACAGAGGGTACAAGTGTGAAATTTGGAGTTAAATTGAACAACACAAATCACATTTACATGTACCCGGTGGGGCCTCAAGAAAATGGCTCTGTCTTGTTATCGGTTTATATAATGGACGGTGCAAATTTGGTTCATGGAGTTAGCGTATTCGTGGACGGAACAAGCATTCAATCCACCTCAAACGTGAACGTACTTAAGGTAGGTGGGGTTAGCGCTCAATCGACCACGACTCAATCTGAATACACATTCTTCTATCCAATAACAGCTAAGACCGTTGGACCACATGCTTATTCCGTTAAGATCTACGGATCAAACGGTCAAGTACTCGAAACATCTACTGAACAGTATTTTTACATCGTTTATCCTAGCGCGCAAAAGGTTGAACTTAGCGAAGCAACACCACTTCATAACGTCTCTTACGTAACGGGGGATATTTCATTCACCGCAACAGCGACGGATTACACTTCCAATCATGAAGAGTTCACCGTGAAGGGTGAACCAGCAAGTGTGCTAGTAAATTATCAATTTACCTCTCCATCAACCGACATTTTTAAAACACTGTCGGCTACGAAGATCGTCAACAAAGTTTACACCTTTAATATCAATACTGCATCCATGACCGATGGTCCTGCCACGTTCGTATTCAAAGACGTATCGGT
>WGFY01000078.1 GCA_015491995.1 Mesoaciditoga sp. | reverse complement strand
ATAGAAAGCGTGAAGGCAGATGTAAAAAAGGAATTTCAAGATTCTGGACTTTCAAAATATGCGATAAATTCTGTGATATTTGATTGATAGATCGCCTTAGAAAAATACGTATGATAAGGAAACAAGTATATCAGATATTACATTTTCGAAGCTATCAAAGCGTGTTCAACACATGCATGGGATTGATGTTAGCAGAAATTTCATGCATTTTTTAGACTTGCATGATTTGAGAATAACATGCCAATTTGAAACTTCGGTTAAATTTCATGTACAATCATCAGAAAGAATTGGAAAAATGATAGAATGTATTGAGCATATACTCATTATGAGAATATATATATGAAAGGAGATAAAAATATGGCATTTGAAAGTCTTATGTCAAGCATTAGGGTAGGGTCTTTGAATTTAAGAAACAGGATGATCTTTCCGCCCATATCCACTAATTTGGCAAGTGTTTCAGGCGAGGTCACAGATAGGTTCATTTATCACTACGCACGTCGTGCTAAGGGAGGTGCTGCGATCGTAACCGTAGAAAACGCGTGCATAGATTACCCCGCTACAATGGCAGGCGCAACCCAACCAAGATTTGACAATCCAAAATTCGTTCCCGCGTTAAGCCTTTTAGTGGAAGAGATACATCGATACGGTGCCTACGCATTTATCGAGCTAACCCATCCTGGCCTCTTCGCTGCAAAGGATATCGTTGCGCCTTCGGATGTTCCGCTTAGACCAGACGGGAGGCACGCTCATATTTTAAACGAAGAAGAGATTGAAGGAATTGTACACAAATTCGTCAACGCTGCACTAATAGCAAAGAAAAGTGGATTTGACGGTGTTGAAATAGAGGCAGCCCATGGTCTTCTCATCGATCAATTCTTTTCCCCAATTTCGAACAAGCGAAATGACAAATTTGGTGGTAGCGTTGAAAATAGGACAAGGATCGCTCAAATGATAATAGATGGTATAAAAGAAAAATGTAGATCAAGGTTTACGGTCATGGCGAGAGTTGGGGTCATAGATTACGTTTATGGGGGAATAACACCAGAAAAAGATGGTGTAGAGATCTCTAAAAAGCTTGAAGAATATGGATATGCCGCACTTCATGCGGATGTTGGATTTGGTGATAAAGAAAAAAGGCTTGAACCAATGGGATATGCACAAGCTTGGAGATCAGGATTTGCGAGGACGATAAAGGAAGCTGTGAATATTCCTGTTATAGCCGTTGGAGTCATAAGAGAACCGAAAGTGGCGGAAGAGCTTATAGAAAATGGCACTGCTGATATGGTTGCACTTGGGCGTACTTTGATAGCCGACCCGGATTGGCCCAACAAGGTCATATTAGGGAAAGAAAATACCATAAGAAAATGTATTGGATGTTCCGAATGTATAAGATCACGTCACTATGCCGGTACGGCGATAAGGTGTGGAGTCAATCCGAATGTCGGGAAAACAGAAGACTATGAGATACTTATCTCAACGCTTAATTCTAAAAAGATAGTTGTAATTGGTGGAGGGCCCGCTGGGCTTGAAGCAGCGCGTGTAAGTGCCCTAAGAGGGCATCAGGTTGTGCTTTTTGAAAAAGAAGAAGAAATAGGTGGCGCGCTTAGAATAGGTTCTATGCCTCCTGGAAAAGAGAAAATGAGGTGGTTGATAGATTACTACAACGAAATGCTCAAAGAACTCAATATTGATTTGAGATGTTCCACCGAGGCGAATATTGAAAACGTATCGGCGGAACATCCAGACGAGATAATTTGTGCAGTGGGAACAAAACCTTTGGTGCCTTCAATTAAGGGAATAGATTCTCCAAATGTCATTCTCTACACTGATGTTTTCAGCAAAAAAGAAAGCCCCACAGGCAAAATTGTAGTTGGAGGCAGAGGTCTTGTTGAATGTGAAACTGCCTTATACCTTGCTGAACAGGGGAATGATGTTACGATCATCGAAATGCTCGAAGATATTGCAATAAAAATGGAACCAATAAGTAGAGGGTATCTTTTAAGGGAACTTGAGGAGCATGGCGTAAAGAAAATATGTTCTGCGAAGATAATCTCTATTGAAAATGGGAAAGTTAAAACAAATGTGCAAGGAGAAGTGAGAGAAATCCCATTTGACTATTTTGTGGCTGCATTTGGTGGGCGTCCTTTGAGATGCGAAGGACTTGAATCCCTTGAGGCTCCAATGCATTACATTGGAGATGCCGTAAAAGTTGGGAAAATAGTTGAAGCGGTTAGAGATGGTTATTCCGTTGCAAAAGAAATTTGAGTTTTTTCACAGTTCATTTGGGCTTCCTCAAAGGTTTTTAAAGGAAGCCTTTTTTGAATCTTGACTTTTTGGACTTTATATCATATAATCATGATATATGGATAAAAAGACAATTAAACAAATGGCAAGAATAAGTTCTATTTTTTCAAATGAATTGAGAATCAAGATCCTTTTGTGTATTTCAAGGGAAAGAGAGGTTTGTGTTGGAAAAATCGTCGAAGAACTTGAAATGAGGCAATCCACCATCTCAAATCAATTGAGAATACTGAAAATGGGCGGCCTCGTAGAGATTAGAAAAGAGGGAACTACGGTTTTCTACCGTCTCGCAGACGAGCATGTGTTTAAAATTTTGCAAATACTTTACAAACATGCAGAGGAGGATTTTTATGGAAGAACACGATCATCATAAAATTAGCGCTGATGCCTCATTTGGATTGTGGATAAACATTTTCATAAACATTTCCATAACCTTTTTTGAGTTTTTATTTGGCTTTTTTTCGGGAAGCTATGCCCTACTATCTGATGCACTTCATAACCTTGAAGACACGGGAGGGATAGCCTTAAGCCTTTTTGCGCATAAAGTTTCTAAGAAACCATTGGACAAGAACAAAACGTATGGTTATAAGAGAGCTGGCGTAATAGCCGCCTTGATAAATTCGATCGTGTTGCTGACGATTTTTGGCTTTCTTGGATATGAAGCTACTTTGAGACTCATTCACCCAGAAACTGTGAACGGAGAAACGA
Organism: Mesoaciditoga sp.; assembly: GCA_015491995.1. Classification (GTDB taxonomy): domain Bacteria; phylum Thermotogota; class Thermotogae; order Mesoaciditogales; family Mesoaciditogaceae; genus WGFY01. Next base: position 48,074 of record WGFY01000078.1, on the reverse strand, counting down.
TAATATGGGTTGCCCTAATAGCCTTAATGGGAAATACTCTTGGAACGTTCTTTTTGCATAAAAACTCTAAAGACGATTTAAACGTTAAAACCGCTTTCATACACATGCTATCTGATTCTTTGAATTCGGCGGCTGTTGTAGTTGTTGGGATTTTCATATCCGTTTACCATATTTACATTTTGGATCCCCTTGTGACTTTCGCAATAATTGCCTACATTGTGTATGAAACGATAGAAGTGGTCAAAAGGTCGGTTAACATCCTTATGGAGGGCGTTCCTGCAGAAATGAATTTCAACGAAATTAAAAGAAAAATAGAATCTATTGACAATGTTGTTTCCTTTCACCATTTACACGTCTGGACATTAGACGGTAAAGATCTTCTTCTCGAAGGGCATGTTCGCGTAAAACCCATGAATATGGAAAAAGCGGATTCCATACGTGATAGAATTGCGGAAATGCTGAGAATCAACTACAAAATAAGTCATCCAACTATCCAATTGGAACAAGAACCATGTGGATGTGAGGAACTTATTTTCCAGAAATACACTTGATATGTTTTGCTCAGGTAATTAATAAGCATCTCAATCAAAATAATCAGATTCTTTAGAACTTTGCTTAAATCTAATTTAGAGATATTCCCTGTCATCTTCAATGACAGGGAATTTTCTATTCTTTTCTTTACATTAAAGTTATTTGATCGTTTTCTGGTAAATTCTTGAATGCCCCCAGATCTTTCAATATCTTAAGATGGGTTTTGTTTATAAGTGTCCTGTTCTTCAAATCTTCTATTGATTTGAAAGGTCTTCTGTTTCTTTCCATTTCTATTGAAGTGGCAACTTTTTCACCAAGACCTGGCACTTTGTTGAGAGGAACACGCAAGGCGTTATCTTCTATAGAAAAACTGCTCGCGCTGGATTTAAAAATATCAACGTTTTTGAATGAAAAACCTCTAAAGATCATCTCTCGGCAAACCTCTAAAATGCTTCCCCTCGCTTTTTCTTTGACATTTGATGCACCTTCTTCCGCAAGACGTCGCAATTCCATGTTGATCCATTCTAAGCCGCCTCTCACGACCTTTATATCGAATTCACTTCCCTTGATCGTCAAGTGGGTCGCATAAAAAGCTAGTGGATAATGCACTTTAAAATATGCGATTCTAAAGGCCATGCTTACGTACGCGACTGCATGAGCTTTTGGAAAAAGGTACTTTATCTTTTTACATGAATCTATGTACCAGTTTGGAACTTTTTTTTCTTTCATAAGATTCAGGTCTTCATCACTAAGGGACTTTCCTTTTCTAACCTTTTCCATTATCGTAAATGCTATGGATGGCTCCGAACCTTTTTCTATAAGGTAATTCATTATGTCATCACGGCAAGCTATGACATTTTCCAAGGTGGCCTTTTGAGATCTTATAACATTTTGAGCGTTATTTGCCCACACATCTGTACCATGTGAAAGTCCAGAAATTCTTACAAGATCTCCAAAAGACTTTGGCTTTGTTTCAACTAACATCTGACGCACAAATCTTGTACCAAATTCGGGAATCCCGTGTGTTCCCACATCGGTTCCTATATCTTTCTTGTTCAAGCCTAATGGCTTTGTGGATGAAAATATTTCGATCGTGGCTTTATCATTCATCGGTATACTCATTGGATCTATTCCGGTCAAATCTTTGAGCATTCTAATAGTCGTGGGATCATCATGACCGAGTATATCAAGCTTTACCAACGTATCATGGATAGAGTGATAATCAAAATGTGTGGTCGTAATGTCACTTTTTGTGTCGTTTGCCGGCCTTTGAATGGGGGTAAATTTATGAACATCCATCTCTTTAGGGACTATCATCAAACCACCTGGGTGCTGACCTGTCGTTCGTTTAACGCCTGTAAGCCGTGAAGCGTAATATTCAATTTCAGCTTTGTTTAGAATCTCTCCAGTTTTTTCTATGTAACCCTTTACAAAACCATATGCCGTACGTTCTGCTATTGTAGAAATCGTGCCGGCTCTAAAAACATGTCTTTTCCCAAAGAAATTTTCTATGAATTTGTGGGCTTTCGATTGATAATCTCCTGAAAAGTTGAGATCTATATCTGGTACTTTGTCTCCATGAAAGCCCATGAAAGTTTCAAAAGGTATGTTTTGACCGTCAAAACACATCTCTTCACCACATTTCGGACACTCCTTGGGCGGAAGATCGTAGCCAGATTCCACTGAATTGTCAAATTCGAAGTGATGGCACTTTGAACAGTAATAATGGGGCGGAAGTGGATTAACTTCCGTAATACCAAGCATTGTGGCTATCAAAGATGAACCAACAGATCCTCTTGAGCCGACAACATACCCATCGAATTTCGATTTTTCCACTAATTTTTTTGCTATAAGGTAAAGAACAGCATATCCATGATCTATTATCGAATGCAGTTCTCTTTCGAGTCTCTGCGTCACAGCTTCTGGAAGAGGTTCTCCATATCTTCTCGTTGCTTCTTCATAGGCCTCTTCTCGTATAATTTCCTCGGCATTCTCGATTTTCGGAGTATGAAGCTCAGAATCCACTATTTTCACATCTTCTATTTCATCTGCAATTTTGTTTGTGTTGTCTATAACCACTTCTTTACACATACTTTCTGAGTTCTCTCCAAATATCTTTTCCGCTGCCTCCATCATCTCTTTTGTCGTTCTTAAGTAGAGTCCTCCTTGCGAGTTGAAATTCTTGTAATCTTGGGCAGCTTGCAGAATGGCCCTAACTTTGGCATCCTGTGGATTTAAAAAGTGGACATCACCGGTCATGACAACCGGAATGGAAAGAGCTCTACCGAGAGAATAAACTTTCAAATAGAATTTTCTCAGGAGATCTTCGGTGATTTCTCTTGAGTTATCATCACTTATGACATCTAATGGCATGATCTCGAGAAAATCGTAGAAAGATGCGATTTGTACAAGCTCGTCTTCACTTGCACCACCAAAATAATTTTCTGCCAATTCTCCGGAAGTGCAAGCTGAACCCACAAGAAGGCCTTTTCTTCTCTTTTTGAGTAATGACTTTGGAATCCTTGGCTTTCCTTTAAAAAACTCTAAATGTGATTTACTCACAAGCCTGTAAAGATTCTCAAGACCTTTGTATTCTTTTACAATAAGTGTCATATGATATGGATACAAAGACTTCACATCAACATTTTTTGAAAGTTCATTCAGTTTTTCGATCGTATGAATCCCTTTTGAATTTGCCATATCAACGAGCTTTAAGAAGACTTTAGCTGTGATCAAGGTGTCATCTAAAGCACGATGATGATTGAAATTTCCTAATTTAAGAGCTTTTACGACTCTTGCCAATCCGTATCCAGAAAGTTTTAACAACGATTTCGAAAATTGCAAAGTGTCTATGTACGGTAAATTCACATCTATTTTCATTTTTTGGGCACTTTCTCTCAAAAAACGATAATCAAAATCGGCGTTATGAGCTACCAATATGGAATTGCCAACAAAATCTATGAACTTTGGAAGAATTTCTTCTAATTTGGGAGCGCCTTCAAGTTCCTCTGAAGAGATTCCGGTTATCTCAAAAGATTTTTCCGAAACTCTTCCTTCAGGTTTAACAAGGGAATGGAATTCGTCTGTTATCTTCATGTTTTCTACTCTAACGGCTCCAATTTCTATGATCTCGTCACTTATCGCATTCAAACCGGTCGTCTCAAAGTCCAAAACCACAAAAGTCTGATCTTTTATTTCTCCAATTAATTCTCCATTTCTCAGTATCTCTCCCATATCATTAACCACATATGCTTCCATTCCGTAAATGGGCTTGATCCCACTTTTTTTGCTGAATTTTTCAAAGGCTGGAAAGGATTGGATGGCACCATGATCGGTGACCGCAACCGCTCGATGTCCCCATCTTTTCAAAGTTTCGAAAAGCCCTTCAACGTTAACAAGGCCATCCATAGAGGACATCGTCGTGTGAAGATGCAGCTCGACTCTTTTCGTTTGATCTTCATCCATTCTGAATTTTGGAGACCACTCTTCAATGGAATTAACCATCACGATCTTCTCATGGGTGAACTTATCTTCACTAACTTTCCCAGATATGAGGGCGTACTTAGGCATAGATTTTGAGAAATCAGTTGCCAAATTTCTAAATGATTTACAAGGTATGGCCGAGGTTGAATCAACCAAAGAAAAAGATAGAATTGGATTCTTTCCATTTCTAAAATCCACACCGAACACTTCTCCAGCTATCCAAACCTTGTTTCCAATTTCAAGAGGTTTTATTGGAACGATGGAAATGTTCTTGGAGGGAAAGCGTTTTGCTATTCTTTGATTCTTCTGGTAATTTGAATTTACGGTTGTGGAAAATTCCGGAGGAAGACAATTCATGGAATTTTCTGTAGAAGTCTTAGAACAAAAGACTTCTACGCTCATCTTTGGAAAGAATTCGGAAACAAGAACTTCTATAGCGTGTTTAGAGCCATTCACGCTTATCCTGTCCTTTACAAAACTGTTTGAAACGACTATTTTGACACTTTTTGAGTTCACTTCTACATCGTCTAACACACCATCCAACAATTTCACCTTTTCAAGAAGTGATTTTTTGAATGAAGAAATTCTATCATCGACGTTTAAAGTTCGAATTTTCACTGGCATTTTCATATAAGCTGACAGTAATTCTTCGATCTTTTCGCTTTCATTTGCTTTGTTTGCAAAAAACTCAATCATATTATCTTTTACCACTACCCTTGTGAACTTAGGCAATGACATATTAGCACTTGAAATCGTCGAAATTTCTGCAAGATCCACGTCTGTAAGTATTTTATATCTCATTCGAAACACCTTCCATTCTTACAATAATTACAAAAAGAAGAAGCCATCAAACCAGTATTTGGTGGGCATGGCACAGCGCAATGGCCAATGCATCCGCAGCATCATCAGGTCTGGGAATGTCGTCCATATTCAACATCACCCTTACCATTTCTTGAACTTGCCTTTTAGTTGCTTTTCCATAGCCAGTAACTGAAAGTTTAACTTCCATAGGTGTGTACTCATAAATTTTAACGCCAAACTTCTCAAGCGCCAGGAGAATAACCCCTCTTGCTTCTCCAACTGAAATGGCAGTTGTCACATTCCTGAAAAAATACAGCTCTTCCACAGCGGATTCATCTGGTATGTACTCGGTAAGAATTTGAGAGAGGACATCGTATATCTTCTCAATTCTTTTTGGAATTGAATCTTTTGCGGAAGTACGTATTGCCCCGTACTTTACGAGTGACTCAGACTTACCTTGTATATCGACAATTCCATATCCAACTATCCCAAAACCGGGATCTAAACCTATTATCCTTTTTTTGATTTGCATAGCCCAATTATACTCGTGGGACTTTTAGACTGTCTCACACTATCATGAAGAGTTTAGAACTTAGAGAATGTAAATTCCGTTAAACTTTTCTCAGATCGTCAAGACGGTTCAAAGTACGCATTTTAAATAGAGCTCAAAGTAAGAAAGCAAAGTGCAATCGAAGCGAATCTGTAAGCAAGAAAAAATCAAGAAGGCCTAAAAGGCCTTCTTGATTCCATTCACACAGCGTAACTCTTCTACCACGATTTATACAGTTGAGGACTTTCTTTATTCACACGGCTACAAAGATCTAAATTGTAATAAAATCCATAAGTAGAATTAAGACCTAATGAACCCCAATGAGCTTGATAGAGAATTGCCGATGTGGTTGATATTTTACGAGAGATGGCATAACTCCTCACCGCAGCCCAGTTTGTAGCACTCTCAACAATGGACTTTGCCCTTGAAAAAACCGAGCTTGTCCATTCGGTTCCAACGTCAGATGGGTTGTAATCGTTTGTCGAGCCGTATTTATCCCAATCTGGCCATGCGGATTCGTTGCTTTTGGCAGCCGTCAGCACCAATTGGACGTTTGAAAGTGAGCTCAGATCGTTTATAAAACTTCCTCCATGGCAAGAACCAAGTAAAAAAATGAATTTTGTATTTGGATGAGCGGCCATCTTGTTTTTAAATTGATAAGCACTGAAGCCATGTCCTCCAAGTCTCACGTAGTCCACATTACCATGGGCAATTATGTATATGGTTACCAAAGAGTGTTTGTTCGCCATGGCATCGATTGCGCTTAAAACGTTTGCCGCATCACTTTGAACCAGACCGTTGATGTCAACTGTGTTGTAAGGTCTTGCATTTTTGTAAGCTTTGAAAAATCCTATGACATCCATATAAGCATCCTGAGTGTAACTGAAAAGATTCTCATTTGATTTGAGCCCTTGAACGATTATCACACCTTCACTTTCACGGAGTGTAAGTTGAGGAAAATCGTACGTCAAGTGAATTCCGATGGGTTTGTAAAGTGTTATATTTGACTTGATTATGAGATCTGTCGAAGGAATGGCTTGGATTAATTCTGACGGTATTTTTCCATTTATTTTCGGCAACCATTCGGCTGATATAACCGTTGTACTTCCGGATTTAGACACAAGGATGTACTTAACAGGATGAGCGTAAAAAGCCCCAGGGTTGAGATCTAAAAGAAAGAAGTAAGATTCTTCCTTTGCAACGATCCAATCACGGATTATTATGCTGCTTTCATTTGAACCGGACATCTTAACCTTGTTAGGGGTTATTATGGTACCACTCGCAATTGGGCTTTCAAGCCTTGAACATATATAAGTCGCGTTAGGTGTTAAAGCGAGTTGTTGAGGCAAAACCTTCTTCACAACTATTTTGGTCGCTTTTTCGTACCCCCCATTAAAAAAATCTAAGAGAAAACAAGAACTCAAGGCAACAGTCAGTACCACCAACATCAGAATAAAAATAAAAACGGTAGATTTTTTCAAGATATCCACCTCCTCATTTTTAACAACATCCTTCCTTTTTGTTTAGCGTAATTCATGCCAAGTTTTTGAATGATTTGTGCTCGTAACATTCGTTGTTCTCGATGTAAAATGAATAGAAAGGGCTTTCTATTATTAGAAAGCCCTTTCCGCTATTAGAAGGAAGGTTTATTTTTGGCTAACATGTAACCTATAAAATGTGATCACAATTTTTTTGATATTTCGGCGGCAAGCGCTGTGTTGGATTTGGCCAAATGAACATTTGACTCCAAAGCCCTTGGAATTTGCTCAACTATCTTCGATAACAAAAACGGTGTCATTGCTTTCCCGGATATTTTGCTTTTTTTAGCCATTTCAAGCGCTTTGTCGATCGCTTTGTCGATGACATTATTCGATATCTCGTGCACCTTTGATATCGGATTTGCGACAAGCATGCCGCTTTTAATTTCCATTTTAATTTTGATCTTGTAGAGGTTTGCCACCTCCTCTGGAGTATCGGCTTTCATGTAAAGTTTGGAGCCACTGCTTCTTGAGTAAAACGATGGAAAGTCATATGTTCCATATCCGATCACGGTTACACCAAGAGTTTCGAGAAGTTCCAATGTTTTTGGAATATCAAGAATTGATTTTACACCAGCTGATACAACGATAACAGATGTTTTTGACAGTTCAAAGAGATCCGCTGAGATATCAAAAGTTTCGTTCACACCTCTGTGAACTCCTCCAACTCCTCCAGTGGCAAAAACTTTTATTCCCGCCATCTTAGCACAAATCATCGTTGCCGCAACGGTCGTAGCACCATCAAGGCTTTTCGACACGGCATAGGGTAAATCCATTCTGCTAAGCTTTAAGATGTTCTTGGCTTTCGCCATGTATTCCAACTCTTTTTGATTCAATCCTATTTTTATCTTTCCACCGATAACGGCAATCGTTGCCGGTGTGGCACCGTGTAATCTGATTTCATTTTCGAGTAAAATGGCCGTTTCGAGATTTCTGGGGTACGGCATTCCATGAGATATTATCGTTGATTCGAGAGCAACCACCGGTTCAGAATTATTCAAGGCTTTTTCAACTTCTGGTGCAATTTCCATGATGCTTTTCAATTAAAATTCCTCCTTCATGATTTTTTCGAAAATCTCGCAATCTTCTTTTGAATACAAACACATTCTGATCAATTTTAAATCGGTCTTTTCTTCTTCAAGGTAGAGCTTTATGGTTTTAAAAAAAATACTTGCACATTTGTCTTTTGGAAAGCCGTATATTCCAGAGCTGATTGCGGGAAAAGCTATGCTCTTGATATCGAGTTCGTCAGCTTTGACAAGTGAATTGTAAAAGGCGCTTGAAAGTTTTTCTTCCTCGCTTCCTTCACCCCATATTGGACCAACAGCATGTATCACATAGTGTGATTTCAAATTGCCTCCAGATGTGGTTGTCACTTCTCCAGTAGGTACAGGCCCATGCTCTTTAACATATCTTTTGGATTCCTCGTTTATCGTCGCCCCTCCAGCTCTTGATATTGCAAGCGCAACACCTCCACCATGTGCCAAATGAGAGTTCGCTGCGTTTACGATGGCATCCGTTTTTTCCTTTGTTATGTCACATAGATCCACAACGATTTTCGTGTTTCCAATCTTTTGAACTTCCAAATTTCTCACCCCCATGAAGATTCCGTATGGTTATGCCACATAAAGCTACAACATCAACTATAACATGGAATGCCACTGTATATTTTATTTCATTTTGCGGTGAATAAATGATATCTGAACTTTCAAAACAAAATTCTTTGAAAAGAGGAGGAAAAAGGTATATAATTAAATCAAGACTAAATAGGTAGATTTTGGAGGTGTTTTTTATGTTGTTGGAAATCAGGAACCTTCATGTAGAAGTTGAAGGTAAGGAAGTTTTGAAAGGATTGAATTTAAATATAAACCCAGGTGAAACTCATGCGATCATGGGACCAAACGGCGCTGGAAAAACGACACTCGCCAGCACGATCATGGGAAACCCCAAATATATGATAACTGATGGAGATATTTTGTTTGAAGGTAAAAGCATTCTTGAAATGACGGTTGATGAAAGGGCAAAATTCGGAATATTTCAATCTTTTCAATACCCAGAAGAAATACCCGGTGTTAAATTAAGAAATTTTCTAAAGCTTGCATATGACACGGTACACCCTGATAAAAAATTAAGCGTGTTTGACTTTGGTGATCTTATCGTTAAACAAGCTGACAAATTGAAAATAGACAGATCTTTTTTAGACAGGTATATAAACGTTGGATTCTCTGGTGGAGAGAGAAAGAAATCGGAGATCTTACAACTTAACGTCCTCAATCCTAAACTCGCTGTCTTAGATGAGACGGATTCTGGGCTTGATATAGACGCTTTGAAAATAGTTTCTGACGGAATAAAAAACTTCGCCAATCCAAAAGTAAGCGTGCTCATCATCACTCACTATCAAAGAATTCTTGATCATGTTAAACCTGATTTCGTTCATGTTTTTATGAACGGGAAGATCGTGAAAACCGGTGGCATGGAAATCGCATCGGAATTAGAAAGTAATGGCTACGAGTCCCTTACTGTTTAAGCTAAGGAGGAAATTTCATGAGTGAGAAGTTGAGTTTCGATGGGAAAGTAAATTACGTGGTGAAATCAAAACCTGGGCTTGACAAAAAATTAATTGAAGAAATTTCTTTTAACAAAGACGAACCTGTTTGGATGAGAGAGTTACGCTTGAAATCTTTGGACTTTTTCTTGAAAAGATCGAACCCTGTTTTTGGCGTTGATATTTCAAAATTGGATGTCAATGAGATCATTCCCTATCTTAAACCAGATGCTGAAAAAAGCGGGTCTTGGGAGGAAGTTCCAGAGAACATAAAAGAGACATTTGAAAAGCTGGGAATCCCAGACGCTGAAAGAAAAGTTCTGGCGGGTGTGGGTGCTCAGTACGACTCAGAAGTCGTTTATCAACATATAAAGGATCAACTTTCAAGATTAGGCGTGATCTTTCTTGATATGGAAAGCGCGGTTAAGGAATATCCAGAGCTTGTAAAAAAATATTTCATGCGTGCCGTACCGCCGAACGATCACAAATTTGCGGCACTTCATGGTGCAATTTGGAGCGGTGGATCTTTCGTTTACGTTCCAAAAGACGTTGAAGTTCCAATGCCACTTCAAGCTTATTTCATGATGGCTTCACCTGGAATGGGGCAATTTGAGCATACGTTGATTATAGTTGATAAGGGGGCAAAGCTCCACTTCATTGAAGGGTGCTCCGCACCGAAATACAGCGTTATCAATCTGCACAGTGGGATGGTTGAAATTTACGTTGATGAAGGGGCATCTATGAAATACAGCACTGTTCAAAACTGGTCGAAAAACACGTACAATCTCAACACAAAACGGGCATTGGTAGAAAAGGACGCAACTATGGTATGGGTATCCGGATCTATAGGATCTGCAAAAACAATGCTGTATCCAACAAGTGTTTTAAAGGGCAAAGGTGCTAGGGCCGAGCACATGAACATCACTTATGCGGGAAATGATCAACATATGGATACCGGTTCTAAGATTATTCATGTTGCCCCTTACACATCGTCCAAAGTGGATGCAAGGAGTATAAGCTCTGATGGAGGATGGGCTTTTTATCGAGGGTTGTTAAAAGTTCTGCCAACGGCTCATCATGTTAAGTCAACTGTCGAATGTTCAGCTCTTATGGTCGACGATGCATCGGCATCGGATACCGTTCCGATAATAGAGGTGATGAACAACGAGGCAGACATAGGACATGAAGCGCGAATTGGGAAGATAAAGGAAAGCCAAATTTACTATCTTATGAGTAGAGGTATAAGTGAGGGCGATGCTAAGGCTTTGATAGTTCGTGGGTTTATGGAACCGATCGTCAAACAGCTTCCTCTTGAATACGCAATAGAATTCAACAGATTAGTGAATATGAAATTCACGTCCGATTTGGGGTGAGAGATATGAACATGACAAGTGTTGAATATGTAACACCTACTTTTTACACACCGTTTGATTATACCTTGAAAGATGCGTTAAATCTCGGAAATGTTGAATGGCGTAGGCCTTTTATAGAAAAATATATGGATACCGGTTTCCCAAAGTGGAAACGGTTAAATCTATCTGAATTTTTTGTGAAACCCTTGAAACCTTACAAAGGGGAGCCTTTCAGCGGTAGCGTTCTTTACAAGAAAAGTGTGAAATCATTTAACGATGATACTTTTAACGATATGATGAACAGAGATTTCAACGGATCACATTTGAAATTCACACTTATGTCCAAGGCTTTTTTCAACACCGGATTCTTTGTTGAAATAAGTGGTGAAGGAGAATTCCTCGCAAAATACGATTTGAACGAAAATCCAACTACAGTGGAAAATTCATTAGTCGTTGTCAAAAAAGGTGCCAAGGCGACGATCGTACGTGAAGTGAAGGGAAATGGAAAGCTCAACGTTGGGACGACGCTGTTTTTGATTGAAAAAGGTGCAAAACTTGAATTTTTTAACATTCTCATGGCTCCATCCACCCCTCTTATGGTGGACTCCAATCTTTACATTCTCAAAGAAAATGCCGATGTTGAAGTGTACGATATCATTTTGGGAGGAGAAAAAGTGGCATCCCATCATAGATTTGAGCTTACCGAACATGGGGCAAAATCGAGACTGACATCTGCTTATTTCGAGAATGGAAAAGAACGTGCCGATCTCCAATATGAATTGATTCATGAAGCGCCGAAAACTTATGGGAAGATAATCGGAAATGGCGTGATTAACGATGAATCTTACATGGTATTTAGGGGGCTTACAAACATAAAGCGGGAAGCGTTTGATGCCAACGCTGAAGAGAGTGGATACACCCTCGTTCTTTCTCCAAATGCAAGGGCCGATGCGATTCCAAGCTTACGAGTTAGAAACCATTCTGTGAGTGCAAAACACTCCGCTTCTACTGGAAGCTTAGATGATGATAAACTTTATTACATGATGTCAAGAGGGCTGAGCAAGAGAATGGCCATGCAACTTATCGTGGAAGGCATGTTCAATCCTATAATAGACATCATTCCAGTTGACGATGTGAAAAGAGATGTTAAAGATGAACTGTCTTCCAAAATCTGACATCAGAGAAAGCTTCCCGATTTTATCCACAGTCTTCGATGATGGCAAAAAGTTGATTTACCTTGACAACGCAGCCAGCACTCAAAAACCGAGGTGTGTGATCGAAAGGCTGAAGCGTTTTTACGAATCTGAAAACGCCAACGTTTCACGCGGAGCTCACAGACTTGGGAATATTGCAACATCTGAATATGAAACTGCAAGAGATCAAATCGCGAATTTCATAGGGGCAAATCCAGAAGAAATGATATTCACATCCGGAACAACTGAATCAATAAATGCGATCGTTTACGGTTGGGGAGAAGAGAACGTAAAGAAGAACGACGAGATCGTGGTTTTGGTAAGTGAACACCACAGTAATTTCATTCCATGGCAACAGTTGGCCAAAAGAAAAGAAGCATTTTTCAAAGTTGTCTCTGTAAGACGTGATGGGACTCTTGACTTAAACGAATTTAAGAAGGCCATCACCAATCGTACCAAAGTGGTGGCCATCGCACAAGTGACGAACACATTTGGAGTGATACATCCGATCGATGAAATCGTTGAAATTGCTCATTCAAAAGGGGCGATCACCGTTGTCGATGGTGCCCAATCAGTGCCTCACATTTTAACAAATGTAAAAGAAATGAACGCTGACTTTCTCGCATTCTCGGGGCATAAAATGCTTGGACCAATGGGAATTGGAGGACTGTATATTTCAAAGAAAAGGATTGGCGAAATGCGCCCGTTTTTCTTTGGCGGTGGAATGATAGATCGCGTGTATAACGATCGTACTAAATTTGCAAACCCACCTCAAAAATATGAAGCGGGAACGCCAAATGTTGCCGGTGCAATTGGTTTGGCTGAAGCTGTGAAATTTTTAAAAAAAGTGGGAATGGCTGAAATACTTGATCACGAACGCCAGCTCCTTGAATATTCGTATCACAAGCTTGATGGAATAAATGGATTGGCGCTGTATGGCACAAGAGATCTTGAAAAACGTGTTGGCGTGCTCTCTTTTAACATCGAAGGCGTTCATCCCCATGATGTGGCAACCATTCTTGATTTCCAAGGTGTAGCCATTAGAAGTGGTCATCATTGTGCACAACCATTTATGAGATATTTGGGCATTCATTACACGGCACGCGCAAGTTTTTACTTTTACAACTCCGTAGAAGATGTTGACGCTTTGACTGATGCCATAAAAGATGTGAAAGAGAGGTTTTCATGATGGAAATTTCTGAACTTTATGCGGACATAATAATGGATCATCAGAGAAATCCAAGAAATTACGGGACTCTTGAAGAGAAAGATGTTGAGGTACATACAACGAATTCTTCTTGTGGAGATGAGATCTTCTTGGAAATCAAATTCGATGGGGATAAGATATCTCAAATAGCGTTTCATGGCCATGGATGTGCCATAAGCAAATCTTCGGCATCTATCATGACAGAGCTTGTAAAAGGTATTTCAAAGCAGAAAGCCCTTGAACTTTCCAAGAAATTTGTGGAGATGGTTAAAATTGGTAAGACTCAAGAACGTGAACTGAAAGATGCCGTGGTTTTTCAAGGAGTCTCCCAATATCCTTTGAGGACAAAGTGCGCAACGCTTTCTTGGCACGCTCTCGAAGAGGCGTTAAAAAGAACGGCAGTATAACATTTTTGCTATTCGGCAAGGAGTACTTCTTTTATAACCTCTCCTTCAAGTGCTGTAAAAGCATGATCTGACAGGCATCTTTCTTTTTCATTTAAGTCCAATTTCAATTCTTTTAAAATGTGGGACGGGCGATTCGAGAGTATCAGCACTCTATCTGCAAGGTAGAGTGCCTCTTTAACGTCGTGAGTAACCGTTATCATCGTGAATTTTTCATTTTGATGGAGAAAAAAGATATCTTTCATGATATCAACTTTGGTTGCGAGATCCAAGGAAAAAAAAGGTTCATCGAGTATGAGAAGATCAGGTTTTACCACAAGTGCCCTGGCAAGGTTAACTCTTTGCTTCATCCCGCCGCTGAGATTGATCGGAAAATAATCTTCAAAACCGTCGAGCTTCATTTTTTTTATGACTTCCGAGATCTTTTTTACACTTTCGGAAACAAATCTTAAATTACCTTCAACGCTTTTCCAAGGAATAAGCCTTGACTCTTGAAAAACAAATCCGAGTTTTTGATAATTCGAAACTATTCTCCCAGAAGATGGCTTTTCAAGTTCGGATAAAATTCTTAAAAATGTCGTCTTTCCACAACCAGACGGACCCAAGATGGCAATACTTTCTCCTCGTTCAACTTCAAGATTCCACTCGTTTATCACCAAAAGATCTTTAAAATGCTTTGATAATTTTTCAATCCTCAGTATGACATCGCCCATTTTTTCTTCGTCCTCTCAATAATTTTCTTGACAGCCCTTTCCGAAAGAACACCAAGAATTACGGCTATAGAGGTCAAAGCGTAAATCTTTGGAACATCAACGTATTGTCTTGCCCATGATATAAGAACCCCTATTCCATTGGTCCCACAAAGATACTCAGCCATTATCATAACTTTCCACACATTTCCGATCGAAACTTCTATCGTTGCAAAGACGAAAGGGGCTAAAGCTCCAAGGTATATATCTTTAATTTTTTTCCCTTTCGCTACGTCGTACACCTTTGCCATCTCAATGAGCGTTTTATCAAGGCTGTTCACTCCAGAAGCGGTTGTGAAGATGGTTGTAGGAAGAAGTGACAGAAAGCTTATAAGAACAGGCCCTCTCCATCCCAATCCCCAAAGGAATATCACGAGTGCAAGCCAAGATATGACCGGCACCGCTTGAATTACCATCACGGTAGGTCTTAAAGTTTCGTAAATTTTGTCATTTATACCCATAACGAAACCAATTGGAATTCCGATTACAATCACGAATATCAACACCAACGTGGTTTTCCAAATCGTCGCAAAAATAGCGTAATACGTGGATGATTCTGACAAGACGTTCATCAAAGAATGAAAAGTCGTCATTGGACTTGGAAGTATGAGATTAAATCCTATGATCACAGATGCAACTTCCCAGATCACTATAAACGATGCTATGCCTATTAACGTTTTCAATTGGCGTAAAAACCTTTACCTGGAAGTTTTGGCATGCCTTTAGGATATAGCTCGTTCATTTTTTTCAAAAAAATCTTCACCTCTTTTTTGCATTTCGATATAGAAACATAGTAAAAACTCATTCTTTTCATAGATCTTTCCAAGATCGAAATCGGAATTTTCAAATACTTTTTTGAGAATTCAACAGATTTTTTTACATTCCCGTTCATCCATCTGATAGACTCCGAAAACGTTTTTTCAACTTCTT
The DNA here is from genome assembly GCA_015491995.1 of Mesoaciditoga sp. GTDB lineage: Bacteria > Thermotogota > Thermotogae > Mesoaciditogales > Mesoaciditogaceae > WGFY01. The sequence goes on along the minus strand of WGFY01000078.1, from coordinate 32,791 downwards.
TGGTGATCTCAGGATGATCGATCATGTATTCTTTTTTGACAAAAAGCCCTGCAATGGGTATCCTATCGGTAAGGTTCATGCTTTTAGCCCATGCTTTTTGGAAATCAAGTACTATTCTGCCACTTCCTTGTGATATGGCCATTGTGACAAACGGTTCCGGCAGCGCGGCAAATGGAATCTTTCCAGCTTTGAAAAGCACAACTATTTCTTGCGGTGGTGCGTAAAGTATGCGAGTATCTTCATCTGGATTCACACCATTCTTCGCCATGAGATATCTCATCAAGATGTCAACGGTTTGTCCGCGACCATTGGGAGTGTAAACGATTTTCCCAATCAAACTGCGCCATCCGTTAAAGGTGGCGCTTTTCGATGCCACCATATAAAAAACTCTCCATTCGTAAACACCCAGAAGGGATATCTTTATCCCTTTGGTATAAAATATCGCTCCACTTGTGATTGGAAGCACTGCAAAGTTCGTACTCTTCGAAGCCATCAGTGCTATCGCTTCGTCTGGATTCCTCCAAAGTTTCACCTTTATTGGAAAAGAAGCCTTGACCACTCCAGATAGTATCGGTGTAATTGGTATTACGGTCGGGCCCAACGGATTGATCAACACAACATTCACACTCGATCCAAACATGCTTAAAGCAAAAAGCAGCATCATTGTTATCAAAAAAAGTCTTTTCACGATGATCCCTCCTAATTATGTGTCATGTGAGGTACTTGTCGTCAAGTAAATAATGCCACAAACGCAATAGCGATTTCTACAAAAATCGCTATTGCGCTTCTTTTTTTCTTTCTGTTCAACATCATTCATCTTTGGCCTCCTTGATGTCAGGCTCTTCCCTACATCTCAGAAAAGGCAAATTATCTTACACTTGTGAGTTTCTCTCTTTCGAGGATCGATGATTTTCTGTTGGTGTAGTAAGTGTGGAGAAGTTTTTTAGACAACTCACTTAAAGGCTTACCATAGAATTTGGCGTAAAGTTCTTTAATGGCCGGATTTTCATGGGACTTTCTTAGAGTTTTTGACTCGTCTACCGTGTAAATGGCCTTGGCACGCTTTTCAAGAATCTTCGGATCTGTGGATTTCGGTTGTCCACCGCCTCCGATACATCCACCGTAGCATGCCATGATCTCCACAAAATCGTAATGGGATTCGCCGATTTTTATCTTATCAAGCAAGCCTTTGACGTTATTCGTCCCATGAGCCACAGCTATTCTCACCTTTCTACCATCTAAATCTATCTCTGCATCTTTGACTCCATCAAAACCCCTAACATTTGCAAATTCAATCTTAGGGAGTTTTTTCCCAGTTGCGAGTTCATAGCCGGTTCTTAAGGCTGCCTCCATGACTCCACCCGTTACTCCGAAGATCACCGCTGCACCAGTTGAAAGTCCCAAAGGTGTATCGTACTCTTCATCAGGTAGATCTAAGAAATTGATCTTATGGATCTTTATCATTCTGGCAAGTTCTCTTGTAGTTATGACCTTATCTATCAATTTAAGCCCATCCAGATGAAGTTGTGGCCTAACTATTTCATCTTTTTTTGCCGTGCAAGGCATGACGGATACCAGGTAAATATTCTCCGGATCAACCCCTATTTTTTGAGCAAAATACGTTTTAACCGTGGCGGCCATCATCTCTTGAGGGGATTTTGCCGAGGAAACGTTGGGAATGAATTCTGGATAGTGTTTTTCCAACAAATTTATCCATCCAGGGCAACAAGAGGTGAACATTGGCAACGGATGCTCACCATGTCCTGTCATCTGTTCTATAAGCTCGCTTCCCTCTTCCATGATCGTCAAATCCGCTGCGAAGTTGGTATCAAAAACGTAATCAAATCCAAGTTTTCTAAGTGCCGCAACCATTTTGCCCGTTGAAATGTGACCCGGCTCTGTTCCAAATTCTTCACTTATCGCCACTCTGACTGCTGGTGCAGTTTGAACTATTAAAACTTTTTCACGTTTTCGAATTTCTATTTCAACCTGCTTGTAATCAGGCTGTTCCATGATGGCCCCAACAGGACAAACAGCGCTACACTGCCCACAGCCTATGCAATCGGTATATTTCATAGGAAGATCGTAGGCTGGAAGTGGAAGAGATTCCGATCCTCTGTCAGAAAAAGTGTAAATGCTTAAGCCTTGAATTTCTTCGCACACTCTAACACATCTCCCACAATCAATACACTTGTTCATATCCCTGATTATAGCCGAGCTGCTATCATCAACTTCGGTATTTCTCAGCTCTTTAGGGAAGACATTCTTAACGTCATAGAGATTTACGAGATCCTGCAATTCACATTTGTTGTTCATTTCGCAAGTCATGCACTCATTCGGATGTCTCGATAGTATAAGGGAAAGATTTTGTTTTAAAGATCTCTCAACTCTTTGAGAACTCGTTTTTATTTTCATTCCGTCTTGAACTTTCGTTGTACATGCAGTCATTAGCGTTCGTGCACCTTCGATTTCAATAGCACAAACCCTGCACGCTCCCACATCACTAAGAGCTGGATGGTGACACAGGGTCGGAATGTAAAAATCAGCCTCTTCACACGCTTGAAGAACCGTTTTGTCTACTGAAACTTTAAACGGCTTGTTGTTTATAGTTATACTTACATTTTTCAAAATTCTCACCTCCATGATGCTTGATTTTTAGGGAAGGTTATATATGTGATTTTATTCTCATAAACATTTTACAATAAATATTTGAAAAAACAAAATTTGTATTTGAATCCCAAGAAAGTTTATGCTAAAATAAATTGTGAAAAAAATAATTATGAGGTATAACGTGACTTTTTCCAAGATCGTTGAGATAATAGATGGAGAAAAGCTCTGAGATTTTGAAGAACATGAGTACGAAGTTGCTAAAGCAACGGATATGCTGATCGAATTACTCGCATTTGGAAAAGATGATGATACTCTCAGAACCTGGTAAGGGAATGATGATAGAGATGAGCTTTTGGAGGAATGAAAATGAATGTGAATGATCTCGAAAAATTGGATTTCCAAGTTGTGTTGAAGGGAAAAGGTGAGGTAAAACATGGTTATACTTGCGATCTTTTGAGTGAGGTCATGGCAAATGCACTCACAGATACGGTATGGTTTACCGTACAATCTCATGTGAACATCGTTGCCGTTGCAGCCATAACAGGAATACGGGCGATAGTTCTTTGCAACGGGCATGAATTCAACAAAGACACTCTCGAAAAAGCCAAAGAAGAAGAGATCGCACTTTTCACGTTCCCCTTAAGTGCTTTTGAAGCCGGCGGAAGGTTGTACGTTAAAGGATTGAAATGACATTCGACGGTGATTTTCACGTTCACACTTGTCTCTCTCCCTATGCTGATCTGGTGATGGTGCTTAATGCTCTTGCTACACGATTTGAGAAAACAGGAATAGAATGGATAGTAGTGACAGATCGAAACAGTTGAAGAAGTGAATGTGCTTTTATGAGGACAGATTCTATCCATGTATGCCAACAAAAAAATTGGGCTTCTATTCCAGCCTAATTAGCGGTATACTTCGAAGAAAGGGTTGAATCCTATTTATGAATTCTTTATCTCAAATCAACGGATACACAAAATTTGGTAAAGACCCGACGAAAATGATAATTTCATTGGAATGGAAAACGCTATGCTTTTAGTTTCAACGAATTTAACACTTGATGAACTTCGGCTCATGGCAAAATGATATGATGGATTGGTTGAAAGACCAAGAATTAAAATAAAAGTGAATTCGCGCACCTTTGAAGAGTTCAGAGACGCCCTTATCAAAAGAGAGGTGTGGGACATTTGAAAACAATTGCCGACCACGTTTTAGACATAGCGCAGAATTCTGTGAACGCCAATGCAAAATGTGTTGAATTGTTTTTTTTGGAAAACGATGATGATTTTTTTATAAAAATAAAAGATAACGGTTGTGGAATTGATAAAGATAAGCTTTCGAAAGTGTTTGATCCCTTCTTCACCACACATGAAAAAATCAGAAGGGTTGGCCTGGGACTTCCGTTTTTAAAGCAAAATGCCGAATTAACAGGAGGATATGTTCATGTAAGCTCGCAGCCTCAAGAAGGTACAATTTTAGAGGCAAAGCTTTTTAAAATGGTGGATTGTCCACCGGTTGGCGATTTAAAAGGTACTTTTGCGACACTTGTGACATCATCTCCCAATGTTTCGTGGAAAATTTGCAGATGCTTGAAGAACAAATGCTATGATTTTTCGTCAGAAGTCATTAAAGGTGCCGATTTAACTTCTCCTTCAGTGATCAAAGCGATTTTTGAGTATTTTAAAAGTATGGAATACGCTCTTCGATAATAAACTATGGAGGTGTTTAATAATGCCCACAATTCTTGAGGCAGATTCGGGTTTTAAGGAGCTTGATAAGTACATTGACGGTATCAAAGAAAAAAAGGGAATGTTGATAGGTGTGCTTCATAAAGCACAAGAGATATTTGGATATCTACCCGTGGAAGTTCAAAGCCATGTAGCCGAGAAACTTCATGTTCCAGAAAGTACCGTTTACGGAGTTGTCACTTTTTATTCCTTCTTTACCATGAAACCTAGAGGGAAATATCCAATAAAACTTTGTATGGGAACGGCTTGTTATGTTAAAGGTGGTAGCAAACTGCTTGAGACGTTAAGGGAAGAACTTGAGGTGAAAGGTGATGAACCTACAAAAAACGGTCTTTTTTCAATACATGAAGTTAGATGCTTGGGAGCATGCAGCATGGCCCCGGTTGTTCTTGTTGGAGATAATGACTTTCATGGGCACGTAACACCTCATAAATTGCTTCAAATACTCGATTCATACAGGCAAAAGGAAGGGAAAAGAAATGAAAATAAAAAATCTTGAAGAACTACAGAGAATAAAAGAAGAATCTCTTAAAAATCTAAATGGACGGGAATCAAAAAAGCGGGGAAGAGTAGTCGTTGGAATGGGAACTTGCGGAATAAGCGCCGGCGCAAAAGATACCTTAAGGGCTATTGTGGATGAGATGGAAAAGCAGTCTATAGACGATGTAGCTGTGATACAATCTGGCTGTATGGGCTTATGTGAAGTGGAACCCACCGTGGAAGTTCAAATTGGAGATGAAGAGCCAGTTATATACGGTCACGTGAATGAAAAGCAGGCGCGCCGGATCGTAAAGGAGCATGTTGTAAAGGGCAACGTGCTGAGAGAGATACTCGTTAAACGTGGGAAGATTTAATTGGAGGCGATCGCATGACTGTTGAAAATACAATCCTCATTTGTGCAGGTGGAGCGTGCATTTCTTCTGGAGAACAATCCGTTAAATCCACTCTTGAAGAAGAGATAAAAAAACATGGTTTGGACAGCGTGGTCAAGATAGTGGAGACAGGCTGCATGGGTTCATGCAACCTTGGCCCCTTGATGGTCATATATCCAGAAGGGGTCTTTTATCAAAATCTAAAGTCTCAGGATGCAAAAGAAATAGTAGAGGAACATCTCCTTAAAGGTAGGGTCGTGCAAAGGCTTTTCTACAAAGGCCCAACTGGAGAGATCAAACCAAGGATGAAGGAGGAACTTCCGTTCTTCACAAAACAAGTTAAGGTAGTCACCAGAAATCTTGGAATAATAGATCCATCTAACATAGACGAGTACATAGCAAACGACGGCTATTTTGCTTTGAACAAAATCCTTGAATGGTCACCTGAACGGTTAATAGAAGAAATAAAAAAAAGTGGTTTAAGGGGAAGAGGGGGAGCCGGTTTTCCCACCGGATTAAAATGGGAGTTTACTCGCAAGTCAAAATCAAGCGAAAAATACGTTATATGTAATGCTGACGAAGGCGATCCTGGTGCGTTCATGGATAGATCCGTGTTAGAAGGAGATCCACATAGTGTGTTGGAAGGCATGATGATTGCTGGTTATGCGATTGGCGCCCAATACGGGTATATCTACGTAAGAGCTGAATATCCACTCGCTATAGAGCGTTTAAAAAAAGCCATGTCTCAAGCTTACGAATACGGTTTACTTGGTAAACGTATATTCAATACGAATTTTTCTTTTGACGTCGAATTGAGAATAGGTGCAGGTGCATTCGTCTGTGGAGAAGAAACGGCCCTTATTCGCTCGGTGGAAGGCATGCGAGGCCAACCCGTACAAAAGCCACCATACCCAGCTCAAAAGGGAGTATGGGATAAGCCAACTGTTATAAACAACGTCGAAACTCTTGCGAATCTGCCAGTTATCATAAACAAAGGAGCAGACTGGTTTTCTTCTATCGGAACTGAAAAATCTAGAGGCACTAAAGTACTCGCACTTTCAGGAAAGATAAACAACGCTGGACTTATTGAAGTACCCATGGGTACCACTTTGAGAGAGATAATATTTGACATAGGCGGGGGCATACCAAATGGCAAAAAGTTCAAAGCGGTGCAAACCGGTGGTCCATCTGGTGGATGTATACCGGATGAATATCTTGACACCACTGTGGACTACGATTCGTTGACAAAACTTGGTACGATAATGGGCTCTGGCGGTATGGTTGTGATGGACGAAGACACCTGTATGGTGGATGTTGCGCGTTATTTCTTAGAATTCAGTGCAGAAGAATCATGCGGCAAGTGTACGCCTTGTCGTGAAGGAACGAAAAGAATGTTAGAAATACTCCATAGAATTGTTGATGGTGAAGGTAAATTAGAAGATATTGACTCTCTTGAAGAATTGGCCATCTCGATAAAAGATACGGCACTTTGTGGTCTTGGACAAACAGCACCTAATCCTGTTTTGTCAACTTTAAGATACTTTCGTGATGAATACGAATCTCACATAAAAGAAAAGAGATGCATTGCAAGATCATGTAAAGCCATGATAGCCTACACGATCGATTCGGAAAAATGTGTTGGCTGTGGTGCTTGCGCACGGGCATGTGGAGTAAATGCTGTGATCGGAAAAATCAAAGAGGTCCACAAAATTAATCAAGAGGCGTGTATCAAATGTGGGAGTTGTTATGTTGCATGTAACTTCGATGCTGTGAAAAAGGTAGATGCAGTGGACCTTGTTGAAGATTGATAAGATATTTCAAAGACGAGTTTTTGCCTACATTAGGAGCAAACGAATGTCCCGTTGAAGTTTGCAAATTCGAAAATCCACAAAAGAAGCTTTTAAAGAGAATTTAAAAAGTTGAAAGGCGGGATACTCATCCCGCCTTTTGCTTAATAAAGAGTGTTCTTACTTTGCACTAAATTGGTCGCACGCATCAATGACGTATCTCATGTAAGCCACTCCAGGTCCTCCACCCATCAATCCTGCAACCAAAGCTGCTTCCATGATTTCTTGGCGTGTAGCGCCTTCTTTGATAGCGTTCTTCGTATGAAATGCTATGCAATGAGGACAATGGGCTGTTATACCAAGTGCTATTGATATCAATTCTTTTATCTTTGTGGAAAGTGCTCCTGGCTTTTCCGCCTGTTTGACAAATTCCATAAGAGCTTTTGCGTAACCTGGTTCGGATTTTCCAGCCACTTTTAAAAGATCCATGAACTGATCGTAATAACGGTTCATGTCAGCAGCCAAAGCTTTTTTCTCTTCCATTTCGATCATCTCCTTTGTGAATCTAATAACACAACTTATTATACTATGCGTGTGTTAAGATCGTTATAAGATTTGTGGAAGAAAAAAAGGAGGTTTGGATAATTTGAAAATATCTGTGATCGGAGCAGGAGCATGGGCCACGGCAATATCAAGATTACTTGCAATGAACGGTCATGAAGTCACCCTTTGCACAAGAAAAATATCGGATATGGAGATGATGCGAAGATATCGACAAAACAAAAAGCATCTCCCTGGTGTAAGGCTTCCGGAATCTTTAAGCCTTTCACATTTTGGTGAAATTCCAAACTCTGATATCGCCGTCTTTGGCATACCGGCGCAACATGTCCGAGAAGTTTTGCGATCGGTTAAATTCAAGAGCTATGGCATAGTGAATTTGGCAAAAGGTGTAGAAATTAAAAGTTTAAAACGTATGGAGGAAGTTTTCTCAGAATATGTTGAAAAGTTGAATTACGCTTCTCTTTCAGGTCCAAGCCACGCCGAAGAAGTTGCTGTAGATATTCTTACAAGCGTTGTGGCTGCATCGAGAAATCGGGATTTTTCGAAAATAGTTCAAAAAATCTTTAGCTCACCTAATTTCAGAGTTTACACGAATGAGGATTTAACAGGCGTGGAAATTGGCGGAGCTTTGAAAAATGTGGTGGCCATTGCGGCTGGTGTAGTGGACGGGTTGGGCGGATGGGATAACTCCAAAGCTGCGATAATAACGAGGGGACTTGCAGAGATTGCACGTATGGGAGTTAAATTAGGAGCCAAACCAACGACTTTTATGGGACTTTCCGGATTAGGAGATCTTGTGGTTACATGTACCAGTAAATACAGCAGAAATCGTAAGATGGGAGAACTTATAGGAAGAGGGTTGAATATTGAAGAGAAAACTTTTGTCGCAGAAGGATTGCACACGGTTATAGCGGAATTGAATTTGGCCAAGAAACTCAGTGCTAACGTACCAATAGCAAAAGCGGTTTATTCACTGGCCTATGAGGCCACATCCCCCGAGCATGCGATTGTGGAACTTATGAACCGACCTTTGAAAGAAGAATGGGAAAATATAGAGTAACGATATAATTTCGTATCGACAAACTTCATTTTTAATTTTGTTTTCTTTCTTTATCTTGACAAGTTGTTAAGACTGAGTTATAATTTCAATTGCATTTCTCCTGAAAGGAGAAAAATATTTCTTACGAAGGGGGGCTTCATGCGTGAAAAAAGTTATATTGCTGGTAACTTTAATGGTATTGGCATTAGGAGTGCTGTCAATTGCGGGAGGCACGATCAATTACGCATTGGTCTCAGACATAACGACCCTTAACATTTGGTCCATGCTCGGACCGAACGCAACATCTTGGAATTTTTATGTCGGATTGGCGAAATACGGAAGTTTGTACACGCTTTCCGATGTGACATTTGCCGTGGTGCCGTCGTTAGCAGATGGAATGTGGACACCTTTAAAGAAAGTTACAGAAGACGGAACTACCCTGTACGTTACAACCGTTCACCTTATGAAGGGTGTGAAATGGTCAGATGGAACACCTTTTACAGCAGATGATGTGGTATTTTCTTACGAGGTACCGTTCAAACTCAAAATACCAGGTAATTGGATGAGTAACCTCGATCCAACTGTCTTCGATAAGATCGTGAAGGTTAACAACTACACGGTTAAAATCTACATTCATAAATTGAGTGGGAAATTCGTCTACGGCGTTCTTCAAAGTACGATCGTTCAAAAAAAGTATTGGGAGCCAATTTATAAGAAAGCTCTTAAACAGCCAGATCCTGCGAAATATATGATGTCTTATGGCCCAATTCTTGATGAACCATCAATAGGTGCCTTCACAATTTCAAAGTGGCAAAAAGGCGCGTTTGTGGTTGATAAAGCAGTTCCAAACTACACCTTTAGAGGTCAGCAGGAAATCGAGTACGCAAATGGCGCGGTACGCTACGTAACACCAAGCCTCGGATTGGATCAAACCTTCTACGGCAAAGCTGAGGGAAAGATCGATAACAAATTCGTTACAGGTCCTTACGTGGATTCAGTCATATTCAGAATATATCAAAATCAATCAGCAGCCATTCAGGCACTCCTTAAAGGAACTGTAGATTTTGTGCTTAACCCAAATGGGTTGCAAAAAGGTTTTGTCACACAGTTGAAAGCCGATCCGAACGTGAAAATTGTGAATAACCCATCGAATGGTTTCCGTTATATGGCTTTCAACATGAGACGCTATCCGATGAGCTTGAAAGCTTTCCGAGTGGCAGTTGCGTACCTTGTCAACAGAGATCTTCTTTGTAACAAAATACTTCAGGGTGTCGCAATACCTCTTGCAACGGTTGTCCCACCGGGAAATTCCTTCTGGTATGATAAAAATATTAAACCATATGGTGAAGGTATGACAACCGCTCAAAGGTACGAAGCGGCAATAAAGACTTTGAAGGATGCTGGCTTCAAGTGGTTAGTCGAGCCAAAGCTTAAAAACGGTCAACTTGTTCAACGCGGAATGGGTCTCATAGCTCCGAACGGAAAGCTGATAAAGTCCATAAAGATGATGGCTCCATCCGCAGGATACGATCCAATGAGGGCAACTGCCGCCTTATGGATAGAGAAATGGGCAAATGACATAGGCATACCAATAGTTGCAGATTTAACCAGCTTTAACAACATAGTCAGCGCCGTTTGGGATCAGAAGTACAACTTCGACATGTACATGCTCGGATGGGGTCTAACGATTTACCCGGATTATCTGAGAGATTTCTTCTACTCCAAAAACGGGATAAATCCTGGTGGTTGGAACGCGCCTGGATACGATAACCCGAAATTTGACAAGGCTGCCAACGAGTTCATCGATCAAACGAATATGAACAAAGCACGAAAATATGGTTACAAGCTCCAGGAAATGCTCGCTAGGGATGTACCGTATGTCGTCCTTTTCACATCTCCACTTGTAGAAGCTTACAGGAATAGAATATCTTTTGAGTACACGAAAGTTCTTGATGGCATTCAAGGAACATATGGAGAAAAAGCTTTTGTTAAGATCGTGAAATAAGATCTTTTTTTACAAAAGCCGGGCACAAGCCCGGCTTTTTAAAACTTAGAAGGAGGAATTCGAAATGATTGCGGGTGAAAATGAATGTTAAAGTACATTGGGAAAAGGCTCGTGCAAATTTTCATACTCTTGGTGGTATATGTTGCCGTTGTCTTTTTCCTTCTTCATTCGATGCCGGGTGGCATAAAAGCCATGCTTACCACAAATCCAAATCTTACCCCACAAGCAAGAGATTCTATTTTGCACGCATTTGGTCTTGATCAATCTCTTTGGGTTCAATTTCTGACTTACTTGAAAAATATTTTCACACTCAATTTGGGGGTTTCTTTTTCATTTTATCCTACCCCTGTGTGGAGTATTATTGCTGAGAGATTGCCAAGGACCATTTTTTTGTTTGCCACTGCAACTCTTATCTCTTTCTTCATAGGTTTTAGTTCCGGGAAATCTCTCGCTTGGAAAAGGGGAAAAGTATCCGAGTACGTCGCGACGATCATCGGTGTTATAACTTACACTGTTTTCACACCTCTTTTGATATTCGTTTTGATATGGTTTTTTGGAGCTTATCTTGGAATACTTCCAATAAACCAATTCTTGAATCCTGATCTTTGGGTCAACACAACTTTTGACGCTCAAACGGTATTCTTGTACCTGCTTTTGACCGTCTCCATTGTGGGCGCGGCAATACTTTTTTCTTTCATCGTAGCACAAAAGGTTTCTCATAGAGTGAAAACCAAAAAGATCATCCTTTACACTTCGACTGCAATCGCCAGTGCTTTGTCTATTTTTTGGTGGGCAATAAGCCCTTACGGCATATACGGTGCGGACATAATTTGGCACATGGTACTCCCTGTTTTGTCGGTTGCCATCATATCTTATGCTGGAACAATGCTGGTCATGCGTGATTCAATGCTCGAAACCATAAAGGAAGATTTCATAACTACCGCAAGAGCGAAAGGGTTGCCTGACAAAGTCGTGAGAGATAAACATGCGGCACGAACGGCTATGCTGCCTGTTATAACGAACTTCGTTCTTTCAATGGGATTTGTGGTAAGCGGAGGACTTATAACAGAATCACTCTTTTCATGGCCGGGAATGGGAATGACCCTTCTTAACGCCACGCTTGCAAAAGATTATCCACTTGCCTCAGGTGCACTGATATTCACGGGAATATTCGTGCTTTTTGCCCATTTAGTCGTCGATATAGTGTACGCGTTTCTTGATCCAAGGATTCGTTACTGAGGAGGTGATGTGATCTATGAAGAGTAAAGAAAATACGAAAGAAGTATTTGAGTCACCGTTGAAAATAAGGATGAAGCTCGCTTGGCGTGCTTTTAAAGAAAATTGGAAGATCTTTTCGGAATCAAAAATAGGGGTCTTAGGCTTATGGATAGTGATAACATTTGCAATTGCAGGTTTCGTGGTTTATCCAATATTGGCATCGACGGTATGGAAACCAACTTTATCTGGAATGACATCCTACGATCCAGTTACCGGATATGATTTCACAACCATGAACAATCCCACTCCACCATCATGGCATCACCTGCTGGGAACAGATCCTCTTGGAAGGGACGTACTCGCCCAGCTCTTGTATTCCACGCCAAGAGAGTTTGCATTGGGTATTCTTGCAGCTCTTATAACTGTTTTTATAGGGACGGTGATAGGCACAGTATCTGCATACTATGGAGGGGTAGTTGACACTTTCTTCATGAGGCTGGCGGATTTGGTCTTGCTGTTTCCATTTATCCCGTTTTTAATAGTTTTAAGTGGAATGATTCAGATAGATCTGTTAAGACTTGCACTGATAATAGGTTTGATATCTGGGTTTGGTGGAATAACGATTGTTTTACGATCTCAAGCTATGGTGGTAAAAGTGAAGCCTTTTATAGAATCCGCAAAGGTTTCAGGCGCGAGTAATCCATACATAATAGTAAATCACATAATACCAAATGTCATGCCTCTGTCTTTTTTGTACATGATGTTCAACGTTACAGGCGCCATTTTCTCTGAAGCTGTTTTGTCTTTCTTTGGACTCTTGAACATTAGAATGTCTTGGGGATTGATGATCTACACGGCTGACACCGCAGGATACATAGTTGGAGGCAACATAGGTCATTATTGGTGGCTTTGGCTTCCGCCGGGAGCCGCCATTACCCTGCTTTGTGGAGCGTTTTACTTCATAGGCCGTGGCCTTGATGAAGTTGTGAATCCAAGGCTGAGGAGAAGGTGATTTGAAATGAGACCAGTACTCGAAGTTAAAAATCTTAAAATGTATTACAACACCAGAGCAGGGATCGTAAAAGCTGCAGATGATATCTCTTTCACCCTAGCTCAAGGGGAATCTATGGGACTCGTTGGAGAATCCGGATGCGGAAAAACCTCTGTATCTATGTCAATCATGAGACTCCTTGCGGAAAACGCCAACATAGTCAATGGAAATATTTACTTCAAAGGAAAAGATATAGTGAAACTCAATGATGAAGAAATAAACAAAATTAGGTGGGCTGGAATTGCAATGATATTTCAAGCTGCCATGAATTCTTTGAACCCAGTTTACAAAGTTGGCGATCAAATCATAGAAGCCATATTGGCTCATGAACCTAACGTCACTTTCGAAGAATCCAGGGCTCGAGTGGCAGAATTGTACAAACTTGTCGGCTTAGATCCTAAAAGAATGGATAATTATCCTCATGAATATTCTGGTGGGATGAAGCAAAGAGCAATTATCGCAATGAGTCTTTCATGCAATCCAGACATAATCATAGCAGATGAGCCCACAACGGCCCTCGATGTCATCGTTCAAGACATGATATTAAAAGAAATGGCCAAAATTCAAAAGAAGCTTAACATGTCGATGATATACATATCTCATGATATAGCCGTTATAGCTGAGGTCGCAGAGAAAATAGCGATAATGTATGCTGGAAAGATAGTTGAGCTTTCGGATGCGGTAACGGTATTCAAAAAACCAGCGCATCCGTACACGGTCGGATTGATGTCTTCTTTTCCATCCATTCACGGAGAAAAGAAGAAACTTGTCACAATTCCGGGTGAACCTCCAAATCTGTTGAATGCACCAGATCATTGTAGATTCGCGCCAAGATGTCCTTTCGCGACTAAAGAATGTTGGGAGAAAATGCCTTTGTACGAAGAGATATCCCCAAATCACTTCGTCGCATGTTTTCATCCTCAGAACCTACGAAAGCAGGTGAGTAAAGATGCCTGAAGTTGAAACATCAAACGCTACTGATGTAGTGATAAAAGTGGAGCATCTTAAAAAGTACTTTCCAGTCCGTAGAGGTACATTTGCAAGGGCAAAGCAATTTCTACATGCCGTGGATGATTTGAACTTCGAGGTGAAAAAAGGAGAAGTAATAGCCCTTGTGGGAGAATCCGGATGTGGAAAGACCACGACCGGAAAAACACTTTTAAGACTTTACGAACCAACAGATGGAAAGATCACCTTTTTGAACCGTGATGTTACCTGCATACACTCAGCACAAGATAGAAAATGGCTTCACAGCAAGAGCCAGATGATATTTCAGGATCCATTCGAATCCTTAAATCCAAGAAAAACGATTTTCGATATAGTTTCAGAGCCAATGAACGTTCAAAATGAAGGAAACTTGAAACAAAGAGAGAAAAAGGTCATGGATATTCTCAACAGAGTGGGAATCTCTCCACCAGACACGTTTTTATGGAGGTATCCTCACGAACTCAGCGGTGGACAGAGGCAACGTGTCGCTATCGCACGTGCGCTTGTCATGAATCCGGAATTCGTGGTTGCAGATGAACCAACTTCGATGCTCGATGTTTCCATACGAACCCAAGTTATGACTTTGATGATGGAGCTCATACACGAAATGCACATGACCTTTATTTACATCACCCATGATCTTGCCGTTGCACGTTATATGGCTGATTACATAAGCGTGATGTACCTCGGTAAAATGGTGGAATATGGCAAGACAGAAGAGATAATTCAGAATCCACTTCATCCTTACACTAAAGCGTTGATTTCAGCCGTGCCTGTGCCAGATCCGGAATTCAAGCGTAAGTCCATACAGATAAAGGGCGGAATTGGTAAAGCGATAGATCCACCAAAAAGATGTAGGTTCTATGAACGATGTCCATTTGCAAAAGACATTTGTGCCAAAGAAGAGCCCATGTTGATAGATGTTGGTGAAGGACACAAAGTTGCCTGTTTTTTATACAGCAAAAATTAGGAAGTGAGCACGTTGAACTTTTTGACCAAAGGGACTTTTCTTTTTGCGATTGTAACGGCTGTTCTCTTTGTGAACCTCGCGATTCAAGTCGTGAGGTTCAGCTCTTACAACACTTTCTTGAAACAGATGAAATTCAACGTGTATCTCGTGGAGGTTTCACAAAACTCCACATCCGCACTCCTTAAATTGCGCTTTCAAGGTCAATCAACTGAAAAAAAAGAAACGGCGTATATTTCCAGCATTCAACTTCTTATGAAAATAGGAAATGAAGATTTAGGGTATCATCCGATAATTGGAAATCAAGATATGATCGCCGAACTCACAAACGGAAAATTTGTTGCTGAAGCAAATGTAAAACTCACCGGTTCTCAAGCCATAGATTTCAGAAAGAATTTCAAAAAACATAAAATCACTTACACCGGCTATTTGGAAGTTCACGTAATCCAAGATGGTCATAACTTCAGAAGTGTGCCTGTAATCAAGGGTGTAATTCATGAAGAGGGAAGGCGATAAAGTTGAAGAGAAATGCCCTAATTTGGTCAATGGCTTTTTCAATTCCATTTCTTTTCATGGAGATCTCGCTTTTGCTTTCACCATTTGCTTTTTTCCCAACGTGGCTTCTGTACCTTTTGGATGCTGTCTTGGGAATGGTAATCGTATTCGTTGTTGAAGATTTTAAAATTGGAATTTTTATTGACTTGTCAGGTAGCTTGATAGGAAGCGTGATCTATTTTTGGATCGGAAAATTGATATTGCAATACTTTGGGTACATGCCATCTTTAATGGCTTCAAATGTTACATTGAGTTCCATGGTGGTAACCACTTTTTCGTTGTATCTCGTATCGCTCTTTGGTAATTTAGCATCTTTAATTTTGAGCGGGATCGCATGAAAGAAAGGGTAGCTCCAGTGCTATAATGGTAGCATCTTGGTTATTAGCATGGTAAGAACCATCGGTACTTATCTTTTGAAATTGAATATTCACATTAAAAAGGCGGTGAAATAGTTGAAGAAAGTCATCCTAATTTTCTCTCTAATCTTGTTACTAACTGTTTTTTCAATCGCGTCCACCATAACTGTATGGTTCAGTTGGGAAGGTCAGAAAGAATTTCAGTCCATTGTAAATGAATTCCATCTAACACATCCTAACATTCGAGTGAATCTTGTTTACATACCTAACATGATTCAAAAATTGAGAATCACATTGGCCTCCAACGGTAGCTTCCCTGATGTGGCCCTTGTTAGAAATGACGATCTTGGAATGCTTACAGCCGCTAACGTGATAAAACCGGTGAAGGGTGTTAAAACAGCAGACGTGTTTTACAGATCATTTCTTGTAAACAAAATCGAATATGCGTACCCTTATTACGCCGATATTCAAGTTGTGTACATAAACAAAGCGTTGTTTAACGGAATACCCATTCCGAAAAGCAGTTGGACACTTTCCGACTTTGAGAAAACAGCAGAAGTGTTAAAGAACAACGGTCATATAGGTGTTCTGTTACAGAAATCATCACCGTATTTTTTTGATGCTTTCAACGCGGCTTTCAACAACGGGATAATTCCAGAAAAAAATGGTATCCCTTGGGTAAACACACCCGGAACTCTAAAAGCCGCAAAGCTTTACAACTACCTTTTCAACGAACGGAAGATCGCTGTAAGCTACGAAAAAATGGCACTTGTGAATGCGTTTAAAACTCAAAAAGCCGGAATGTTCATGATGGGTTCTTTTCTGATTCCAGACTTTTTGAATTTAAATCTCGACTTTACCATCTTGCCTTACCCTTCCCTTGACAATGGCAAACCAATACCTCCCGTTTTAGATTCCAAGGGATTCGTCATCTTCAACGATAATCCATCTGCGAAAAAATTCTTGGATTACGTGACATCTGCGGAAATGGAAGAGAAATTTTGTGGATCGACTTACAAACTTCCCGCAAATGAAAATGCTATGAGATCACTTGGCCAAAAAAATGCCTTTTTTAAAACGATGAGTTTGAGTGCAAAAAATGCTTTGGTTCTTCCAAGTTCCAAAGCCTTCAAAGAGCTTTATGGAAAAGCCGTATCCACAACGTTGAATCTTTATTTAAGTGGAGAAATGCCACTCGAAGAAGCGTTCAGAAAGGCTCAAGAATATATAAGTCACCATAAATGAGCTTGTTTTTCTCGGTTTTATTTGTAAGTGCTATAATTTTTTTGTTCTTAACTGCAAGGGCAAGACCGTTTTACACATTTGCCCTTGCATTTTTGATTTTCCTCATAAGTTTCTTTCCAATAATATGGGGCGCCACGATATCTTTTTTCGATTTCTTTCCGTCAAGTGCTCATTTCGTTGGCTTAAAAAATCTTTCTTTGGCTTTCACCGATCCAGGTTTGTCTCTTTCAATTAAGATCACTTCGATGTGGGCGTTGATCGTCTTATCCCTGAAACTCGTTATTTCTTACATCTTAGCCCTTTCAATCTTATCGTTGAAAAAATTTTCAAAATTCCTTTACATGATAGTTCTAACACCTTGGGCAATTCCCGCCTATATAAGCATTATCGTGTGGACCGCTCTCATTTCAGGATACGGTGGGGAGTCACTGTTCTCTAAATTGTTGGGGATGAATTTCAATTTATCTTCGAATATTCCAGCTGCATTTTTATGGACCGCTTTTATCAGTGTGTGGCTCGGCGTTCCAATGATGACAATGGTTATACTGAGTAGCATGCAGACTATATCACCAGCTTTGAAAGATCTTTCCAAAATGGAAGGCCTCGATCCTTACGAAAGGGTCATGAACCTTTATCTTCCAAACACGTTGCCGATAGCTTTTCCATACATTTTTCTTTCTTTCTTAGGCTCGTTCAAAGAATTCACCATTTTTTTCTTGATGACTAACGGTGGACCGAGTATGGCATCTGGATTTGGTGAAAGATCGATCGTTGGAGCGACAACATCAGTTGGAGTGTTCATTTACAACAAATTCTATTCAACTAGAAATTATGGAGTAATAGCGGCGTATTCGGTGGTTGTGGGAGTTGTCATGTTTATTTTACTCGTGATAGGATGGAATTACCGCTTTCATCGAAAAAAAAATTCGTTGATCGTGTCCACAATAATTGCACACGCCCTTTTCGATCTTTGGGGGGTTGGCTCGGGAATGTTCGGGATCGTTCCCATACTCTTTTACGGGATATCTTTGATATTTTTTTCGAAAAGAGCGATGTATTTCAAAAAAATTTTCGTTGCCGGAGCATCGATAGATTTGGCTCACATGCTTTTTGAAATGAGTAAGTACGGCATAAGCGCGGTAAGCCTTTCTACCATAATTTCGGTAATAGTTGCTTTGACTTTATCTTTTGAGGGGAAAATCCACGTGAGCTTCCTCAAAATTCCCAATTTATTTTGGAAAGGTGCTAAAATGGTATGGTTGTCTTTTTGGAGTATCACAGTTTTTTTGCCTATTTGGAGTGTACTTTTCATGGCTTTTTCAAAAAACAACATCATACCCATTGACAGTTTTTTTCCATCGAGCTTCACTTTGGCAAATTTTTCGATCCTTTTTCACGATTACGGATTTTTAAACGCACTGAAAAACACTTTGATAATAAGTATTATAGCGATAAGTACGGTGTTTTTAACGATTTTTCCGGCTGCATGGGCAGCCGTGGATTCGAAAAGAGCGATTAGATTGGGAGGTGTCATCGTTTTCGCTTCGCTCTTTTCTGGAATGCATACGCTTATTCCATTGGCCATAACGTTCAATTTTTTGCACTTGATGAACACTTTGTTTGGAATAGGTATAGCAGTTGCTGCTCACAGCGCTGCGATATCGTATTTCCTGTTGTATCCATTTCTATCTTCGATCCCCAAAAATTTGAATGAAGCGGCGAAGCTCGATGGGGCGAGTGGTTTTGTGCGTATGACACGAATATATTTGCCTATCGCGATACCTTCGTTGACCACTGTTGGAATATTCGTTTTGATGGAAGCTTGGAATTCTTTTATCTTCCCATTGATATTCTTAAGCTCTCAACGCTTGTATCCGGTATCGATGATGCTGTACAATCTTATAGGTGAATATGGAACATCCTATTCACAGTGGAACCTTTTCGGTGCAGGATCAATACTGAATATGGTGGTCATTGGGATGTTCTTCTTGATTTCCAGAAAGAAAATCACAAGTGGCGTGATATCAAAAGGAGGGATTTAAAATTAACAGATATGAGGCTTTAAAGAAAATTTCAAGGGAAAAAGTTAGAAATTCTAAAGTCAAAGATTACGCGATGGGAATAGGGTTGTGTGCCGTTACTCTCGATGATAACAGAACTGGTGTCGCTTACACTGCAAGAGAGATGATACCTTGGGGGTGCTCTATATACGATGACTTACCAAAGATCGGAACATCTGCCGAAGAATTCATAGAGCTCTTTGACTCAAGCGATGTTTTGCTATGCGCTTTGGGTATGGCTACCATAAACGCTTGTATAAATCAAGGAGAATTCAAGAACGCTGACATTATGAAAGAAACAAGTATATCGGACTCTGACGTTGTTGGGATGATAGGTAATTTCACTCCCATGGTGGATGAAATAAGGAAAAAATCTAAGAAACTTTACATATTTGAAAAACAAGATTTACCAAATACAATATCACCTGAAAAAATACCATTGCTTTTACCTGAATGTGATGTTCTGTTGGTATCTGCCACAACTCTTTTGAACAGAAGCTTTGATTCTATTATTAAATACGCTCATACCGATAGAATTGTGTTGCTTGGTCCTTCTACACCGATATGCCCAGAAGTTTTGTCGGAGGTTATGGTGTTTGGAGCAACCGTCGTAAATCCAGAAGCTGTTAAAACGGTGTATCATGGTGGAGGAACACGAAATTTATACAGAGAAAAAACCGGGAAAAAAGTAACCTTGATAAATAAAAACATCGGTAACTGAAGGAGGTACAATGGAACTATTCGTTCCGCTCAATATCAACGGTCTCAGCCTCAAAATAGAGTCGATTGATAAATTGAGAAAATACATCAAATTCCTTGAAAAATGGAATAACGTTCATGCTTTAACATCAGTCTCGCCAAGGGAGATTCCGTACATTTTTGTGGTAGAACCTTTGTTGGCTGCAAAAGCCCTTTCTGAATTTGTAAACCCTTCCAATTGCATCGACATGGGAACAGGGTTCGGAAACCCGGGAGTAGCAATGTCAGCTTATTTTGAAGAGACGAAGTTTTCCCTTTTGGATTCGTCTCAAAAAAAGACCGCTCTACTTAGAAGTGCTTTGGATATGTCTGAAATAAGAAATGTGAAAGTCATAACATCTCGAATAGAAGATACTCCAAAGGAAAAATTGAATACTTTTGATCTTGTAGTTTCGAGAGGATTGGGATCTTTAGAAAAAGTTACCAATTACGCAAAAAACCTCGTCAGGGACAACGGAATCGTGGCGATATTCAAGGCACGAATAGATGTTGAAGAGGTTTCAGTGGTAAATAATGGATTGAAACTTGAAAAAGTGGTCAATCTAAACGTTTCCTATCCGCTCAAAAAGGTTCACAGATACGTCGTGGTTTACAAACGGGTGGCGATATAATCGTGAAGTGGTATCTCGTTGACTCTGGTGATGCGGATGGCGAAAAGAACATGGCCGTTGATTTGGCTATGATAAATGTCGCAAAAAGAGGTACACCTATTTTAAGGATATATGGATGGAATCCACCGGCATTTTCAATTGGGAAATTTCAAAAGATGGAAGAAATAAATTCTGATTTTTTAAGAAAGAAAGGATATTCCATCGTACGGCGCCCAAGTGGAGGCAGGGCTGTTCTTCATCATGATGAGGTTACCTATGCCGTTGCTTTGCCGGAATACATGCTCTTCAAAAGTGTCATACGGACTTATTTAGAACTTTCAAAGGCTTTAGTTGAAGGATTGAACACGATGGGATTAAAGTGCGAAATAGCCAGAAAACGTTCAAAAGAACGTTATACCGACTTTGCAGCTTGTTTTGCCACCACATCAATTCATGAAATCATGATCAACGGTAAGAAATTCGTCGGGAGTGCACAAACTCGAAAAGATGGAATGATCCTGCAGCACGGCTCCATTCCAATGAAATGTCATTTCGAAGAGTATGCCAACTGTTTCTCGCTATCCCATAGTCTGATGGAAATTCTTGAAGAAAGGCTTAAGAATTCGACCACATGTACGTTAGAACATAAGAAATTGGATCTCGATGATGTAAAACACGCCGTGATAAAGGGATTTGAAAAAGTATTCAAGGCAGAGTTTGTACCCTTTAAAGATGAATTTAATTGGCGAAAATACGTCTCGGATGTGAAGATATGGGTTTAAAACTTGTTGCAACCCCAATAGGAAATCTTTTGGATATAACACAAAGGGCTTTGAAGACTTTAAATGAAGTTGATGTCGTTCTTTGTGAAGACACGCGTCGTACCATCAAACTTTTGAACTATTATTCCATATCCAAAAAACTCCTATCTTTTAACGATAGAAATTCAACCGGTAAAATACCAAGAGTCATAGAGGAAATGAAAAAAGGAGTGGAGTATGCCCTTGTAAGCGATGCGGGAATGCCTGTCATATCCGATCCTGGATTGAAACTCGTCAACGCCTGTCATGAGGAGAACATACCAGTTGACGTTATTCCGGGTTCAAGCGCCGTAGTAAGTGCCATTGCTGCAAGTGGGTTGAATGCTTCTCATTTCGTCTTTTTGGGTTTTTTGCCACGCGGTTCTAAATTAAGAAAGACTTTGAAAATCGTCTCCGAACTTGGCATGGCAACCGTCTTCTACGAATCACCTTATCGCCTGAAAAACACGCTGAAAGAAATATGTGAAATCTCTCCAGAGTCTCGAGTTTTCGTCGCTAGAGAGATGACCAAGATCCATCAGAGCTTCTACAGGGGTAATCCATGCGAGTTGATTGAAGTTGTAAAATCTGTAGGTGAGATAACGGTTGTGATAGAGTGGAAAAAGGGAAACAAAATGTTAAATTGAATTGACTTTTATGTTTGCATTTGATATAATACTTGACAGTAGTTCATGCTCAATAAGCGTCTACCAAGGGAGGCAAAAAAAATGGAAGCATTGAAAGTATCATCTAAGTCGAGACCAAATGCAGTTGCAGGCGCATTAGCCGGAGTGTTGAGAGAAAATGGTAGAGCAGAGATTCAAGCAATCGGTGCTGGAGCGGTGAATCAATCCGTAAAGGCCATAGCCATAGCGCGTGGATATGTTGCACCGAGTGGGATGGACTTGGTATGTGTTCCAGCGTTTGTAGATGTTGAAATTGACGGGGATACCAGAACAGCTCTTAAATTTGTGATAGAGCCAAGAAAGTAAACCCCGATCACAAAGCCATTAAAAGCGCCTCTTAGGCGCTTTTTCAATTTCTTTTTATCGCAAACAATTCGCTTTTACCTTTGAAAATCAAAAAAATCTCATCTGCAACAACTCTTACATTTTTTTCATGAATTCTGGACAAGAATTGGTTCAATTTTTTAGGTATGATGTTCACCCGTACCTTTTCGCCTAAGCTTACCGGTTTTATGTATTCATATGCTGAATACTTCGAGAGTACACCAATTCTGAATTGATTTGAAAATTCCAAATATCCTTTTCCACCGTTTTTCCTTTGGAATTTCGCACATAATGAGGCGCCTTCTCTTAAAATTTTTGCTTCAATGCTAACTCCTTCCAATTTTCTTATGGGCAGAAATCTTTCGATTCCATTTACCATTTCGTCATCGATTTTCATCTTACAAACTGTGACGACACCGTCATCGAATTTCAGGCCTATGATATCTTTAGAGTGACCAAATTTGAATTTTTCATCTCTAATGACGTCGAGCATTTTCACAAGGTGTCTGGCCGTTTCATACGGTATTGCCGCTGTGAACGGTATTCCCGAATAATCCATGGAAGCTATGGAAAGATGACCGTACTCTTCACCAAGGGCGAAGAACATTCCGCGAGTTGCCCCAACAATCGTTTCTTGTCCTTCTTTCAATATGATGCTTCCTATATCTACAACATGTGCTATTTCTGAAGCTTTTACTTCAATTTCAGTTGTAAACGCGCCACGCTTTCGAGGATCGTTCGCCACCGGATGCAGTATTGAAAGG
Organism: Mesoaciditoga sp.; assembly: GCA_015491995.1. Lineage (GTDB taxonomy): Bacteria > Thermotogota > Thermotogae > Mesoaciditogales > Mesoaciditogaceae > WGFY01. Next base: position 9,810 of record WGFY01000078.1, on the reverse strand, counting down.
TATTCCGAGCCTTTTAAGAACTCAAGTTTAGTGCCAAAGTGAATTTCCACATCCGATTTTTCTCCACTTTTTAAAAGCAATTTGAGGCTATCAAGAGGGGAAGCGTAGAATCCTTTTAAGCCACTTACATTTCCCAAAGTCACATTGACCATCAGGCACCCATCACTGGCATAAGCTTTTAAGATATCTCTATGAGAATAAAAGTAAACGCGCCTGTTGATCGGTTCAACTGTACCAACGGCACGATCTAAAAGATTGACGATCTTTAAGAAGTACTCATGATCTATTTTTATTTTCTTCACTTTGTTCTTTATCCCTTAAAGCTATTGGTATGATGATCGCGGCCACCGCAAGAGAGATTGGCCAAGAATTGAACCTGTAGTAAATCATCAAGGAAATTGAAATTGCTACAAGTATCCATGCTGAGAATTTTAAAAATGTCTTCCAGACTTTATCCGACAGCGAAAAAATAGCGGATGCTCCCCCTAAAAGGTAAACAAGGTTGGAGATATCGTCATATGGAAATCCTTTCAACCAAAGCAAAAGCGAGACTGCATAAAGAAAAAACAAGTTAAGCTTTGCCGTTTTAAAATGCTTGCCTTTGTAGAAAAGGTGAGTGATCACCGCAACAGTTACGAAGTAAGCCCATATCATCCATCCTACTTTCAAAACGGAAATCAAGAAATACAAAAACACTCCTGCAAGCGCACCTGAAAAAATCATGATTATCACACGTTGAAACGTACGTTGACGATGTCTCCATCTTCAACAATGGAATCTTTTCCTTCGAGTTTTAGAAGACCCTTTGATTTGATTTCTTTCATGGAACCAATTTCTTCCATATCGGAGAATTTCACCACTTCAGCCCTTATGAATCCTCGTTCGATGTCCGTGTGTATTTTACCTGCAGCCTTTTTGAAATTAGTTCCCTTTCTGATCGTCCATGCTCTGACTTCATCTTCTCCAACGGTGAAAAAAGATATCAGTCCTAATGCCGAGTAGACGACCTTGGCCAGTCGATCTATACCACTTTCCGTAAGGCCAAGATCACTTAAGAATTCAGAGCGCTCGTCTTCCTCCAATTCGTTTATTTCCATTTCTAACTTCCCACACATGTCGATCATTGCAAGTGAGTTGTTATCCACGATTTTTTTCACTTTTTCTTTCCCGCCATAAGATTTATTTCTGAAAGATTCTTCATCCAGATTTATCGCAACTATGGATTCTTTCATGGTAAAAAAGCCAAAAGAACTGAGCGTGCGCTTTTCTTCGTCTGAAAGCTCGATCAGCTTCACGAATTTTTCTTCATTCAGAGCGTCCTCACATTTTTCCAAAGCTTGAAGCTGATGCTCCTCTTCCCTTGTCAATTTTCTCTTCGCATTTTTCAATTTATCGATGTTTGTCTCTGCGATATCAAGATCTCTTATCAAGAGCTCATCATGAAGGTACTCGATTTCCCTTCCCACATCGTCAAAATAACGCGGGACAGCTTCATCTTCAAATGCCCTTACAACCCACAAAAGTGCGTCCACATTTTGTATTTTCCCCAGGATCTGATTCTTTTCTTTTCGAGGAAGATCTGGTGATGATCCTGGAATATCTACGAATTCGATAGTCGCATACGTTGTTTTTTTCGGGTCGTACAGCTTCGAGAGAAAATCCACACGTTTATCGCGTATTTTCGCCACTCCAATCGGATCGTTTATTTCACCCACCAACAATTTAAAAATCGTTGTTTTTCCAGAATACGGTGCTCCATATATCCCTATTTTCAATTCATTCCCTCCAAACTCATTCTTTTTTCAACTCCACAAGCTCGAAATAATTTCCCTTCTTGTTATCACTTGGTATTTCTATCACCCGAATTACCATCGTACCATTACGCTGTTTTATCGTTAAAACGTCTCCTACTTTCACCACATAAGAAGATTTTAAAGGTCTTTCATCTTTGGTAACTCCCCCAAGCTCGACAACCTTTTGCGCCATACTTCTTCTTTTTATTATACTCGATACTTTTAAAAATTTATCAAGTCTCAAAAGTACCACGCCTCCTCAAAAAATTATCAACTTCTTTCTTTGTAGGGAAGGATGAGCCGGCTCCCTTCCTTGCCACAGATATAGCAGATGCGGCCATTGCAAACTCGCACGACTTCACGAAATTCAATCCGTTTGAGAGTGCAACGGTAAAAGAAGCGTTGAAACAATCTCCAGCTCCAGTTGTATCAACGGCTTTCACTTTGAAAGCGTTAAGATGTTTAAGTTCATCATTTTCAGCATAATACACACCCTCGGCTCCCGCTTTAACTATCACCTTTGGGCCATGAGATTCCAAGCGTTTTATTTTGGAAAGTGTGTCGCCCTCTTCGATCAACGTCAAAAGCTCAGTCCCATTTGGTGTGATGTAATCGATGTTCTCGATGAGTTCATTTGGCAATACTCTCGCCGGAGCGGGATCAAGTACGACTTTAGCACCGAAATTCTTGGCGATCTGTGCGGCTTTAACGACCCCGTTCATCGGTGTTTCAAGTTGTAAGAGTACATACGATGCATCTTTGAAAATATCGTGTGACTTTTCCAAAACTTCAGCGGTTAAATAAGCGTTAGCGCCGACATTCAAAATGATGGCATTTTCTCCATTTGAATCAACCCAAATTGATGCCACACCAGATCCGCCTTTTACTTTCACAATATTCATGACGTCAACTCTTGAGTTTTGTAAGGATTTCACCAGGAAATCCCCAAAGGCATCTTTCCCAACGGCACCAAAAAAGCCGACATTTCCTCCCATTCTTGCAACTGCCACGGCTTGATTAGCACCCTTTCCACCTTGATATATGGAAAAGTCCGTTCCAGATATGGTTTCTCCAAACTCGGGAAATCTTGGAGCGAAGCTTACAAGATCGACATTCACACTTCCAATTACCAGAATCATAGATCCCTCACCTGCTTTTTTGTTAAACTAAACGGAAAAACACCATTTTGATTATATCATCTGATCGAAACGATCTTGAAAAATGATATAATCTTTTCAGCGGTAAAGCGAAGAAAAAAAGCGGAGATTTACACCCTGAAAAAGCAAATACACGAAAAAAGACAAAAAAACATACATGTTTGAAAGGGGGTAAGTCTCATGAAAAACAAGATGATAAGATTCATTCTCGTATCCGGTGGTTTGTTGAGCCTCATCATGGCTGCGGTTGGTAGTCTGAGGTGGGGTTGATAAGATTTTGAAGAGGTGAGAATTTGAACAAGACGCTGAAGTTATACGTAGCATCGATCGTGGTAAGTGCAGGGGCGCTTTTGGGCGCCCTCCTCTTCTTGAATCAACAGATCGAGCCTCTTTGGCTCATCGCTATATGGGGAACAAGCGGATGGGTTTCGGACTTGTATCCTGTTCAAATGAGAAGAATAAACGGAAATTCCATGCTTTTTGGGTTGAGTATGACTTTCAACCTTTCAGCTGCGGCTTTATTTTCACCTGTTAGTGCCATGGTGGTGGGCATGATAGCAGGATTTCCTTCGTCTAAACATACAAAATGGTACAAAGCACTTTTCAACACTGCCCAGATTTCAATTTCAACCGCCGTCGCCTCGATCATTTACAGATTGGCGTATCCTGCGGGCTCGCCAGAGATAATAAAGATATTGGCAATTGGTATCGCGATAATATCGTACGCCGTACTTAACAATTTCTTTGTTGCTGGTGCCGTGAGCTTTGCAACGGGAAAGAAAATAAAAGCACTTTTGAAAGATGTGCTTATAGATTTTTTTGGGGTAAGTATGTTCGTAGCTTTGGCAATAGCTTACATAATGGTTTACCTCTATCCTTACGTTGGCCTCTGGGACATAGCGATAGCTTTGGGACCGTTGTTGACGATAAGATTTGTCCTTGATCTTTACAGAAAATTTCTTAACACGAAGATAGAATCCATGGAAGCCCTTCTAAAAGCACTTGAAGAGAAAGATCCCTACACGGCGGGCCACGGTGACAGGGTGGCGCTTTATTCGGAAATCATAAGCGAAAGACTTGGAATAGATGGAAAGCGTCTTGAAAATTTGAAGATCGCCGCGAGATTGCACGATGTTGGAAAGATTGGCGTGCGGGATAAAGTGCTTAACAAGCCAGGAAAATTAACTTTGGATGAGTTTGAGGAAATAAAAAGACACACGCTAAAAGGTTCAGAGATATTGAGAGAGGTGCCATCTTTCAAAAAAATAATACCTTGGGTAAGGTACCATCATGAGCATTGGGATGGCAAGGGCTATCCAGAAGGACTTAAGGGAAAACAGATCCCACTCGAGGCGAGGATCATTGGAGTCGCTGACGTGTACGATGCCTTGATAACTCAGAGGGCCTATCGTGAGGCCTTTAATTCAAAAGAAGCCCTCAAAATAATGAAGTCAGAGAGTGGAAGGGCCTTTGATCCCGTTGTACTCGCAGCGTTTTTGGATGTCATAAATCAAATTGAGAAAGTTCGCGTGGAGAAAACACCAAAATTCAACGAGGTGAAGAAGTGATATTTTTGTACATCACCATCTTGGCTATTTTGTTATCGTTGTTGTTGAAGAGAACTGTTTGGAACCCTCTGAACACCGATTTTAAATGGTTTTACCTCGTTTTCGTTCCATTCGCGTTGGAATTGTTCGTGGTGTTGAGAGATCCCGGAAATTTCGCCGGTTATATAACTTCTGTTGCTTACTTAACGTTGGCCGTATTTTGCGTGATGAATTGGAAGATCCCGGGTTTTCCATTTGTAACGATTGGGACATTTTCGAATTCACTCGCTGTGATTATCAACGCCGGCAAGATGCCGGTATCCCAGCGTACAATGGCACTGGCGGGTTTGAGCCCAAATTTGATCGATGCAAAGCACATTTTTATGTCTTCAAAAACCCTTTTGCCGTTTTTGGGTGATATCATACCCATAAACTTTTTGAATTTGCATTACGCTTGCAGTGTCGGGGATCTTTTCGTTTACACAGGTCTCTTCTTGATGATATATTTAAACGCTCCTCACAAAAAGAGAAAGAGTGAAAGAGTATGATAGTGGTACAAAAATACGGTGGGACATCCGTGGAAACTCCAGAGAAAATGTTGAAAGTCGCACAGAGAATATCCAAAAGTCAAGATATGGGAAATCATGTGGCTGTGGTTGTATCTGCAATGGGGAAGACCACAAACTATTTGACAGATCTTCTTTACAAAGTAAATCCTCATCCAGAACCGAGAGAATACGATGCTATGCTTTCAACTGGAGAGCAAATTTCCACCGCTCTTCTCGCGTCAGCTCTTTCCATGCTTGGAAAGCGCGCAGTTTCTCTTACCGGCTTTCAGGCAGGAATAGATACGGATTCTAACCACGCACGTGCCAAATTGAAGCGCATTTACCGCGGGAAAATACTTTCCATCATGGATGAAGGCAAAATTCCGGTGATAGCTGGTTTTCAGGGAATGAGCCCTTCTGGAGAGATAACCACGCTCGGCCGCGGCGGATCCGATACCACTGCGGTAGCGGTGGCGTATGCGTTAGATGCCGATATGTGTGAAATATACACTGATGTTGATGGAGTGTATGCGGCCGACCCGAGATATGTGAGCAATCCCAAACACATAGAAAAGATTTCGTACGATGAGATGATTGAAATGGCAGCTCATGGTGCGAAAGTGCTTCATCTCAGATCGGTAGAGCTTGCACGCCGTTACAAAGTTCCCCTGATCGTGAAACATGCGCATGTGGATGGAAAAGAAACCAGAATAGAGGAGATGGATAAGATGGAAGAGCCTCTTGTCAGAGCGTTAAGTGTGGATGAGAACATAGCCAAAATAGTCGTCGAGGGAGTTCCTGATAAGCCTGGCATTGCGGCGAAAATATTTGAAAAAATCGCACGACAACATATACCACTTGATATGATAGTCCAAAGCATGCACAAAGATAGGAAGAACGATGTTGCATTTACCGTAGCTTCCCATGACTTGAGAGAAACACTTGAGATTATGAGGGAAACGCAAAAAGACGTGGAAGCTGAGAATGTCCACTACGATGACACCCTTGCCAAGGTATCGATTGTAGGAGTTAACATATTAGGTTCCTCTGAAATAATATACAACATGTTCAACACGATAGCATCAACTGGTGCAAACATAGACATGATAAGCTCGTCAAACAGTCGTGTATCATGCATCATTCCTAAAACTCATATAAAGCAAGTTGCTCAATCTCTTGCCCAAAAGTTCAATCTGATAGAGTGAACCACTCCGATAAGATTCAACCCTTTCTTCGAACAACACGCCTTCTCCTTGCTATATCAACCCACACTGCGAATTTTCTTGTTCTTTTAGAGCCCTCCATTTTCATGAACTGCTCGATTTAATGATATAATCTTTTTAGCAAAGGACCGTATGAAAATGTGGGAGGTGAATCGACTACCGTTCAACGGGAAGCCGTGTTTTTGTGAATAAATCTTACTCTCCAAAAGATGTCGAGAAAAAATGGTATGAAATGTGGAAAGATTCTGATGTTTTTTCTCCCAAAAAGGGAAATGGAAAGTTCTCCATGGTGATCCCTCCACCAAACATCACCGGTCAGCTTCACATGGGGCATGCGTTGAACATGGTCGTTCAGGATATCATGACTCGTTACAGCCGTATGAAGGGCAAAGAAACGCTTTGGTTGCCAGGAGATGATCATGCGGGAATTGCCACACAAAATGTCGTGGTAAAAGAGCTTGCCAAAGAGGGAAAAACAAAGGAAGAAATAGGAAGAGATGAGTTCACGAAAATCACGTGGGATTGGGCAAATAAGTATCGCGCAAAGATACGTGAACAAATAGAAAGCATGGGAGCTTCATGTGATTGGACGCGTGAAAGATTTACCTTTGATAAAGGTTTAAGCCAAGCTGTAAGGAAAGTTTTCGTTTCTCTCTACAAAAAGGGTCTTGTTTATAAGGGAAAATACATGGTTAATTGGTGCCCACAATGCGGGACAGTGCTTTCCAACGAAGAGATCGAATATGAAGATGACAAGGGAAAACTCTATTATGTGCGTTATCCTGTTGAAGAAGGCGGAGAGCTGGTGATAGCAACTACTCGTCCTGAAACGATGTTAGGAGATAGTGCGGTGGCGGTTAATCCTAAAGATGAAAGGTACGCAAAATTCGTGGGAAAACACGCGTTCCTTCCACTCGTTGGAAGGAAAATTCCAATAATAGCCGATGACTACGTTGATACAAGTTTTGGAACGGGGGCTTTAAAAGTTACACCTGCTCACGATCCAAACGACTTTGAAATTGGGAAGAGGCATTCACTTGAAGTCATAGAAATACTTGATGACGAGGCACGCATCAAATTCGATTCTCCTTACAAAGGAATGGATAGGAAAAGTGCGAGAAAAGTCATCGTTGATGATCTTGAAAAAGAAGGCTATCTTTTGAAAGTTGAAGAGTACACGCATTCTGTTGGACACTGCTACAGATGTCACACCGCTGTTGAACCAAAACTTTCAGATCAGTGGTTCGTTAAGATGAAACCATTAGCCGAACCGGCAATAAAAGTTGTAAAAGATGGAACTGTTAAGTTTCATCCTGATAGGTGGAAAAAGGTTTACTTGAATTGGATGGAAAACGTCCGAGATTGGTGCATATCCCGCCAACTTTGGTGGGGGCATCGTATTCCTGTCTGGTATTGCAAAGATTGTGGACATTTGACGGTTTCTGAGGAGGATCCTCAAAAATGTGAGGCATGCGGTTCTACAAATATAACGCAAGATGAAGACGTTCTTGACACATGGTTCTCCTCCGCCCTTTGGCCCTTTTCCACACTCGGATGGCCTGAAAAAACTGAAGATTTGGAAAAGTATTATCCAACGAATTTGCTTGTAACAGGTTTCGACATAATATTTTTTTGGGTTGCAAGGATGATCGTCATGGGATTGGAATTCATGGATGATGTACCCTTTCATGATGTTTACATTCATCAGCTTGTGCGTGACAAACATGGTCAAAAGATGTCCAAATCACTTGGCAACGGAATAGATCCTATTGAAATTGTGAACAAATACGGTGCGGATGCCATGCGTATGACTTTGGCGATGTTAGCGGCGCAGGGAAGAGATATAAGCCTTGACGAAAGAACTTTTGAATCCTTTAGACATTTCTCCAACAAAATTTGGAACGCAACCCGTTTTGTGAAGATGAACACGGAAGGTGTCAAATTATCAAAGCCAGTTGGAAAAACCATAGCAGATCGGTGGATACTTTCGAAATTGAATAAGACGATTGTTGATGTTACAAGTGCGATAGAATCCTACGATTTGAATCAAGCAGCCCATTCGATTTACAATTTCTTCTGGGGGGATTTCTGCGACTGGTACATAGAAATATCAAAGATTCAAATGAGGATTGATGAATATAAAGAGAACACTCATCGGGTGCTTATTCATATTTTAAAAAACAGTATGAAGCTCCTTCATCCGTTCATGCCGTTTATAACTGAGGAAATTTGGTCCAACTTCTTTGATGGATTTGTGGCTCAAGCATCGTGGCCGATTAAAAACGTTGATCTGGATTTTAAAGAAGAAGGATTTGACTTCTTGATAGATTCGATAAAAGGGGTGAGAGCAATCAAAGCCATTTTAGAAATTCCTCCTTCTGAAAAAGTGCACGTCGCGTTCGTTGGGGGAAAAGCACTTCTCAGTGATCCGTTGATAGATGAATATGTGATAGGGCTTGCCAACGCTTCAACGGTTGAAAAGCTTTCTAAAAAACCACAACATTCCATGACAGCTGCCACCAATTCAGAGATTGAAGCCGTCGTGATGAGTGAAGGTTTTGATGAAGAAGTGGAGATAAAACGCCTTTCTACCAAGATTTCAAAGATCATGAAAGATATATATAAAGTTCAATCCAAACTTTCAAATGAAGAATTTTTGAAAAAAGCGCCTGCTGAGATCGTGGAAAAGGTTAAAAATGAAAGAGATGAACTTGAAACAACTTTTGAAAAACTCAAAAAGACCATTGAGGATTTAAAGGAATGATGAATATGGAATACGATGAGATGTTAAAAGAGCTTTACTCCGTTCATCCTGAAACGAAGATAAAACTCGGACTTGATAGAATAAAAGAGTTGTTAGAGAGACTTGGAAACCCTCAAAAAACATTTAAATACGTTCATGTAGCCGGAACCAATGGAAAGGGAAGTGTGGTAAAAAACATTGGAAAGGTTTTAAGTGCCCATGGTTTAAAAGTTGGAACGTATTTTTCACCACATTTGGAAACATTCAGAGAGCGCATCAGAGTTGACGATCTTTACATTTCAAGAGAAGATGCGGTAAAAGCTTTTGAAAGTGTTTTAACGGAAGCAAAAGAAATGGAAAAAACTCCCGAAATGGATCCAACATTTTTTGAAATAGTGACGGCTATGGCATTTTTGTACTTTAAAGACATGGGAGTAAATGTGGTCATCTCGGAAGTAGGGCTTGGCGGGAGATTCGATGCAACAAATGTTGTGGATGATCCGTTGTGCTCCGTTATAACTTCCATAGATTACGATCACATGGAAATTCTTGGTTCAACCTTAGCTCAAATAGCCTTCGAAAAATCTGGAATAATAAAACATGGATCTCATGTCATTTTAGGGGAAATTGGTTCAGAAGCATCAAAGGTCATAACTTCAAAAGCAAGAGAATCGGAAAGCAACATGAAGATTTTTGGAAAAGATTTCAGTTACAAAATTAAAAAAATCGAACTTGGAAAAAACGCTTTTGATTTTGAAGGGAAAAAATGGAGTCTTTCTCTTGAAACACGGCTGAATGG
>WGFY01000077.1 GCA_015491995.1 Mesoaciditoga sp. | reverse complement strand
CCTCAATATTTTTCTTATATCTTCGACTTCAACTTCATCATTCCAACCACCTTGAGCCATTTCGTCGTGCCCTCCGCCTTTCCCACCAAAAGGTTCTGAAATGGCTTTCGCCACTTCTTTAGCTTTCACGTCAACACTGGTGGACTTTACAACGAAAAATTCCTTTTTGCCTTTCTTGCCGATCACGATGGCTATTCCATTTTCAAGAGCATTAACAGCCAAATCAGCCAAGTTTCGTGCGTCCGAAGGAGAAATCTTCCCCGCATTAAAAACGATAAAAGATTCGGATTTTTTCTTAGCTTTTCTTATTTCCTCTCTTAAAATTTCATTTATTTGTTTCTGTTCTATGGTGAGAAGATCGTCTTTGAGCTTTTCGTTCTCTTTTAAAAGAGAACGAACTTTTGATTCAACATCATCAAATGATACTTCAAGTACTTTCAACATATTTGAAATTTTCAAATGCAAATCACGCGCCATACTCAAGCTATTCCAACCTGTAACCGCTTCGATTCTTCTTACTCCAGATGCTACAGCATGTTCGTCAATTATCAAAAACATTCCTATGTTTCCAACATTTGACACATGCGTTCCACCACAAAGTTCTTTACTGAATTTTCCCACGTTGACTACTCTGACTTCATCGCCGTATTTTTCGTTGAACAAAGCCATTGCACCAGATTTTTTAGCGTCTTTCAAAGACATTATCTCTGTCGTTACCGGAACGCTCTTAAGGATCACGGAGTTGACCATATCTTCCGCTTTTTTTATTTCTTCATTGCTAAGAGCCTTTATGTGGGTGAAGTCGAATCGCAGTTTATCTTCAGAAACTAAAGAGCCGGCCTGCTTAACATGTTCTCCCAAAATTTTTCTCAATGAGGAATGAAGCAAATGCGTGGCGGTATGATTTCTCGCTATGGCTTCTCTTCGATTGGAATTCACCACGAGCTTTACCCTTGTTCTTGTTTTAAGAGTCCCATTCACGATCTTCACTTTGTGAATGTGGAGTGCTCCTTTCATATAAGTGTTTAAGATCTTCGCATTGCCACCTCGAAATTCACATATTCCCGTGTCTCCAACTTGTCCACCTTTTTCGGCGTAAAAAGGTGTTCGATCGAATATGATCTCTCCTTCCTCATTTTCGCTTAATGACTCTGTCTTTTCACCATCATTTGATATCAACGCCATGGCAGTTGCATCTAATTCAAGCGAATCGTATCCAACGAACTTCGTCTCAGCACCTGAAAGACTTTCATAAATACCATCTATGAAAAATTTATCTCCGCGATTTTTCCTTGCCATCTCCCTTTGTTTTTCCATAAGAAAACTGAACCCTTTTGTATCAACTTTCACTCCTTTTTCCGATGCCATCTCCAACGTTATGTCCAATGGTATACCGTAAGTATCATGGAGTTTAAAAGCTTCGGCAGAGGATATCGTGGAGGAGGAGGCGATTATTTTCTCCATTAAGATAAGTCCTTGATCGAGTGTTTTAAAAAATCTTTCTTCTTCAACTTTCACAGTTTCTCTTATGAACTCAAGTCTTTCTGGAATTTCAGGGTAAAATCCACCCATTACATCGTTGACAGTATCGACGAATTTGTAAAGAAATGGCTCATCTTTACCAAGAATTTTGCCGTGTCTAACTGCCCTTCTTATCAATCTTCTGAGAACGTAACCTCGTTCACTATTTGAAGGAAAGACTCCATCTGCGATCAAAAATGCAGCAGATCTAACATGATCGGCGATGACCCTTATTGAAGTATCCGTCTTCTGATCCTTTCCATATTCAACAGAGAACATTTTTTGAGCCTGTTGAATAAATGGCACGAAGAGATCTGTATCAAATACGCTTCTTACTCCTTGAAGAACAGATGAAACGCGTTCCAACCCCATCCCTGTATCGATGTTCTTGCGTTCTAATTCTCCCAGGTGTCCATTTTCATCTTGGTAAAGACCGGTAAAGACCAAATTCCAGACTTCTAAAAATCTGTCACAATCACAAGCCGGCGTGCATTTATCAGGATCGGGGCACTCCTTTACAGGTATGCGCAGATCATAAAATATCTCTGAGTCCGGACCGCAAGGTCCACTTGGTCCAACAGGCCCCCAAAAGTTGTCCTCTTTCCCCATTCTAACTATCTTTTTATGGTCAAGACCAACGTTCTTCGTCCAAATATCGTAAGCTTCATCATCATCTTTGTATATCGAAACCCATAATCTATCTTCGGGTATTTCTAACCATTTTGTTAAAAATTCCCACGCGTACTCTATCGCCTCTTTTTTGTAGTAGGACCCAAATGAAAAATTTCCCAACATTTCGAAGAAGGTCTGATGCCTCGGTGTTTTTCCAACATTTTCGATGTCGTTCGTTCTGAGACATTTTTGAACTGTGGCCACTCGAGAATATTTTGGGCTTTCCAACCCCCAAAATATCTTTTTAAACGGAACCATTCCCGCAACTGTGAAAAGCAGTTGCGGATCGTCAGGTATTAACGAACTGCTTGCCAAAATATGATGATCCTTAGACTTGAAAAAGTCCAGGAAGGATTTTCTTATCTGGTCTGAAGAAAGATTTTTCAACTCTCTCATCCTTTCATCGATAAAATGTTGAGATATTTCAAAATCTCAAGGCTGACAAAGTACATGGGAGTGGTGATCACGAGTCCATCGATTCTATCCCAAAACCCTCCATGCCCTGGCAAAGTTTTCCCTGAATTTTTAAGCTGTCTATTTCTCTTAAAGACAGATTGGGTCAGATCTCCAACGCTGTCAAAGAAAGCCACCATAAGCGATATGATGAGAATAGATGTCCACGAAAAATGTCTCCATCCGAAGAATGGATTGAGAACAGAGCCGTAAATAAAAAAGAAAATCATCGTGAATATAAAACCTCCGATGACGCCTTCTATGGATTTTCCAGAGCTTATTCTTTTAACGAGTTTGTGCTTCCCCCAGCGTATCCCTACGAAGTATGCGGCAGAATCAAATGAATAAACAGATCCTAAGAGGGCTAAGGAGTATATGGCGTCGAATTTGAAATAAATGGCAATAAAAAAGGACAAATTGAATGAGAGATACCAAAGGCCCAGTGTTCCATACACGATGTTTTTTTCAATTAGATCGTTTGGATCTTTGAAAGCCATGGAAAAGAAAAAACCGAACGCCATCGTAACGGAATAAACCACCACAACGTTGAGCGGATCTTTCACGAGGAATCCAAAAGCAATTGCCAAAGCAGGAATGGCAGTCATGTAAAAGAATTTGTGCACCTTTCTAGAATCCGCGAGCATTATTCCAACGTAATCATATCCCGCCATTCCTATTGCCACGGTAACAAGTCCAACTACACCCCAATAATTCACAAAACAAAGTACACTTATCGGTATTGCCACAACGGCCGTCCACAATCTTATCTTCGTTTCTCTTTTCAATTCACTCCTCCATATTTCCTTTGACGTTTGGAGAAATCTTCAAAAGCTTCATCGAGTTTTCTTTCTGTAAAATCTGGCCATAAAGCGTTCATGAAATAAAGCTCTGTGTATGCCAATTGCCAAAGCATGAAATTGCTTATTCGTTTTTCGCCCCCTGTACGAATGAGAAGGTCAGGATCCGGCTGCCCTGTTGTGTAAAGATGGGATTCAAATGATCCTTTACCATTCCATTCACGCGCGGCTTTCATTATTTCGTAGCGTCCACCGTAATTCAACGCAATGTTGAGGATCATTCCGTTACACTGAGCAGTCATTTTTTCGGATTCAACACAAGTTTTTTCAGTTTCTTCACCTATATCTTTCAAATTACCGATGAACTTTATTTTCACGTTGTTTTCAACCAACTCCGGTGTTTTTTCTTTAAGATATTCAACAAGGATGGAAAATATCGCTCTAATTTCTTCAGGCGGCCTTTTCCAATTTTCAGTGGAAAAAGAGAAAAGAGTGAGATACTTCACATATCTATCGCTACACCATCTTACCATCTTCTCTGCTATCTGTGCGCCTTTTTGATGTCCTTCCCATCGATGCATTCCGTGCTGAATGGCCCAACGACCGTTACCATCCATAATCACCGCTAAATGAGTTGGTATCAAAACTCCATTATCTCTTTTTCTTTTTCGTCATACACTTCATCAAGTTTTTTTACGTATTCATTTGTGACCTTTTGAAGTTCGTCTTCAAGTGATTTTGCATCATCTTCCGGAATTTCCCCACTTTCTTTTTTTTCTTTTATGTTCTTCATGATCTCACGTCTAACATTTCGAACGGCGATTTTGCCTTCTTCAACCATGGATTTTGCCTTTTTGGCGAGGTTCTTACGTTGTTCCGTTGTTGGAGATGGAAAGTTCAGTCTTATCACACTTCCATCGTTAACAGGATTTATTCCCAAATCAGATGCCTGAATTGCCCTCTCTATGGCACCGATCATGTTGCGATCCCATGGCTTCACCACTAAAGTTCTTCCCTCGCTTATCGAAACAGTCGACAGTTGGGAAACAGGCGTTGATGTACCATAATAATCCAGTTTGATATCTTCAAGAAGTGCGGCAGAAGGTCTACCGGTTCTCAAGCGATTGAGTTCACTTCTAATCGCCTCAATAGATTTTCCCATTTTTTCCTTTGCTTGTAATATCAAAGGATGGCTCTTCATAAAAATCCTCCTCCTTGCTTTTGAAGTGATTTGAAATTATTATACCATTCAAAATGTCGAATATGGTTGAACGTCTATTTTCAACACTCCAGCTGGATCAAATCCCAGAGCTCCTTTTTTCAAATGAATGGTAAGAAATTTTATGGCTTTTGGTAGATCATCGCATTTCAAGAGTAATTGATATCTGTAAAGTGATATAAGCTTGAATATAGATGCTTCAACAGGGCCAAGGATCTCGAACGGTCCTGGTTTTAGAATTTCACTCACGATCTCCGCTTGTTTTTTCGTTTCATTCGAAATATGCCCTTCTGCGGTTATCAGAATTAATTCCCTAAATGGGGGATAATCAAGAGCCTTTCTTCTTTTCAACTCTGATTCGTAAAAATCGTTGAACCTTCCTTTAATCACCGAAAGAAGTGCGACGTTGTTAGGTTCTCTGCTTTGTATCATCACTCGACCTTCAACTCCTCTTCCAGCCCTACCAGACATTTGTGCGACGAGCTGAAATGCACGTTCAGTTGCTCTAAAATCCGGAAGACCGAAAACATGATCTGCATCCACTATTCCAACCAGCGCAACCCTTGGAAAATCAAGCCCTTTTGTTATCATCTTCGTCCCAACGACGATATCCACTTTCATCTGTGAGATATCTCGAAGAACTCTTTCAAGAGATTCGATGTTGTTTATCTCTTCCCTGTCTATCCTTCTAACTCTCAGGCCAGGGAAAATTTTACTGACTTCTTGCTCAACCCTTTCCGTTCCAACACCACCATGCGTTATGTTTGATGAGCCGCACTTTGGGCACTTTTGAGGGATTGTCTCAGCGTGTCCGCAGTAATGACATTTTATGATCCCCTGAGCTTTATGATAAGTTAGCGCAACATCACAGTTAGGACAGGTAAATATGTATCCACAATCTTGGCATTGAATTCTAGTGGAAAATCCCTTTTTAGGGACGAACAAAAAAGTTTGATTTCCATTTCGCGCAACTTTTTCCATCTCTGTTACCAATTCATTTGAAAGAATTTCCCCTTTTCTATGCCTCATATCAACTATGGAAATTTTTGGCATCTTTCCAACTGGTCTGAAGTCGATCTTATGCATAGAAAGCTTCTTCTCTTTTGCCGCATAATACGTCTCCACACGTGGTGTAGCGGAAGCTAATAGTAATATCGTCCTTTCAAGTTCAGCACGTCTTCTTGCCACGTCCACCGCATTGTAGTAAGGCCGCATTGCGTACTGCTTGTACGATTCATCTTGTTCTTCATCTACGACTATAAGACCTAGGTTTTTGATGGGAACCCATACGGCGCTTCTTGTACCGAGAAGGATATCAACTTTGCCGTTGACGGCTCTTTCCCACTCAATTTTTCTTGATTGGCCAAGGGCACTGTGATACACCCCTATATTTTTATGCGGAAAGCGTGCCCTTGTTCTTGAGAGAAGTTGTGGAGTCAAGGATATTTCTGGAACAAGAAGCAAAACCTTTTTATCAAAACTCAAAACTCTATCTGCAATTTCAAAATAAACTTCAGTTTTTCCCGAACCTGTTACTCCGTATATCAAATGTGGACGTAGTGGATAAGAAATCACATCATTTACGATTTTTGACTGCCCATCGTTTAGGTAAATTCTTTTTTTTAAAGCAGAAGTTGCTTCAGCTTCCACTATTTCAACGTATCCCTTTCTTAAAAGTGATTGAATCGTCGAATAAGGAAATTTCTTTAGAGCAATTGAGTAATCGATCACATTTGATTCCAAAAGGTATTCAACGAGTTCCGTTTCGCGCACGCCAAGTCGAGAGTTCAACAACTTTGAAATTGAGCTTTTTAGAGTGATGTACTTGTTCTTTTTGCTTTTCCTTCTTGAGTTTTTCGCGCTTGAAGGCGGAAAGAACAAATCAAACATTTCTCCAATTGGGGAAATATATTTATGTGCCATTTCATGTGCAAGTTTTATCATCATTTCATTCAAGAGAGATTTCTCATCTACGATTTTGATTATATCCCGTGTTTTGAAGGTGGGCTCTTTAACAACTCCAACGACGTAGCCAAGGCGTTTAGCACTTCTCACAGGTGCGATGACTCGCGATCCATCTTCTATTTTTTCTTTTGAATGGTAAACAAGCGGGGGAAGCAGATTCCTTGACAGTGCAATGGAATAGTAATACATTATTTTTTCTGATTTCGAATGTCTATTTCAAGACTTCCAATGAATAAACCTAACATTGGAATGTCCCCAAGTCCTACTTCGGAAATGTAAGCTTGCTCATTTTCTTTTCCATCGCAAAAAACATGTACAATTTCCAAACGTGCAAGTTCCATTTTGGATGTTAGAACCGTTCCAACTTCTCGAACTATTTTTGCTAAATCAATTTTGTACTCATCTCGAATCATCATATCTCTGTACAAAGTGACGTTTTTCGATGTGTTATCATTTTTGTCAAAAACGGTCATTTTGATCATCTTAGGGAGAATAAGCCTATCGAACTCTGATTTTCTGGATTGAAAGAATTTCGAAGCACTTTCCAACGTATCGTTAAAAACTCTCTCAAGTTCCAAAAAAGTCTTTTCCTTTACGTTCAATTTGGCACCTCCATTTTAAATATCTTTCCTATGGCATTCAACTTTCCATTTTCAACATTTACAAATGCGGTGGGTATTTTGAAATTTTCCCCTGCAAAATCACCCATTTCTGCAAGGTAAACCACGTGACCTTCTGTGTTAATGGATTTGACTGAGTTCACAAGACTGATTTTGAATTTTGACGATACGAAACTCTTAAACTCAAATGGCTCTGATACCGTTTCATGCGCCAGCGGTAAAGCTTCTTCAAGATTAATTTTTCTTCCTCTTTCCCAATCGTATAATCTGTAAGTCATATCCGAGGTGAGTTGAAATTCGTAGACTTCCACATTTGGTCCCATTGCATGAACGGTACCCGGTGAAATGTACATTGCCTCTCCTGCTTTTACCTCTACGAAGTTTAGAAGGGATTTCCAATTTCTATCACCTTTTTTGATTTTTTCAAGTGCACCATTTTTCAAACCGTTTACGATCTTTCCACCCTTTATAAAATACCACAGCTCAGGTTTTCCCCAAGGCTCTCCAACTCTTTGAGCCGCTTCATCATTTGGATGTACCTGAACGGAAAGCCAATCCGTGGTTTTGATATGTTTGATAAGAAAGGGAAATCTTTTGAAGCCCCATTTACCGTTTACCCACAACCACTCAATTTTTTTTTCTTTGTCGTTAAGAAGAAGTGTTGTGTAAGACGGATGATTTGAGCAAAGCCAAGCTTCTCCTATCTTCGATGAAATAGAATACAGTTTTCCCAACGATTCATCTCCCCATATTTTTTTAACCAATTGTGGGACGCATTTCAAGATCATCAATTTACCTCCTCAATTCTCTCAAGATTAGAGAATAAAATTATAGATAAAAATATGAATGTCACGGAGTAAAGTAACAAAGGCAAAACGTCATTTGAGAAAACGTTTGATATTGAATAGTTTAAAACACTTATGCGTTGCAGGGCATCGGCAGCAAAAGTTATGGGAAAGGCTTTGGAGATCAATTGAGCAATTTTGGGCATCTGATGAAGAGGTATGAACAGACCACTTAAGAATATAGAAGGTAAAATGTATCCGATGATCAAAATGTTTGAAATTCGCTGAGTGGAAGAAAGAATGGAAATTGTCATGCCTATTCCCACAAATGAAAGAGTACCTATCAACAGCAGCAATACAGATCTAAAAGGTGTTTCAAAGCCACTGGAAAAAAATATCTGAGCGCTTATGAGGGCAATTGTCCCCTTCACTACGCCGTCCACCGTGTGTGCAAGAATCTTTCCGAGTACGTGAAGGGGTCTTCTTACAGTACTTATCAATATGCCCTTGAGTATGCCGTTTTCCCTTTCGTATGAAACAGATGTGGAAAGTGTAATTGCAACGCTTACCATGGCAATAAGGATCGAAAGGCCTGGCACCATGAAATTCACATAATTCATCTTCTCGTTGTAAGGTCCTGAAATGATCAGGTTAGGAGGGATTATCTCCACACGATTTTTCGGATTACGATAAAGCTCCAAAATATTTCGAACGACCACGGCATTCCCTATTTCAGAAAACAAGGTTTTAAAAGTATCGTATATGATCACCGAGGTTTGAATGTTAACGGTAGATGGCGCGAAGACGAGATGAAATTTTTTCCCTTCTTGTATGGATTTAGAAAATCCTTTTGGAACTATCAAAGCTCCATCGTAAAGTCCACTGTTTAATCCTTTATTCATCTCTTTTTCATTACCGACCCTCACCAACGTTTCGCCTTTTATCATTCCATACACCAAGGATAAAGCCAAATTGGAATAGACACCCTTATCGGCGTTGTACACGGCTATTTTATAATTTTGCATGTTCATTAAATTCGGGAAAATCAGTCCTATCAACAGCATTGCCGCTATCGGAATGATAACAGTCAAAAAAAAACCCGTTTTGGATCTGTACATGATTCGAATTTCGTTAAAAAATGCGCGGAAAAAATCACCCATTGATTGGTACCATCCTTCCTATTCCATCTTCTCCTTTCAAGATCAACATGTTTTTTCCATCTTTGGAGAGTTGAACAACAGAGCTTTGAGGGAAATGCTTTCTATATATGAGGACTTCTCCGTCATCAAACACGATGTTAAATGGTATATCGCATATCTTTTGGGATTTTATAGATTTTCCTAAAGCATCACTTATGGATGCCTCGACCATGCCTGTCATCACCTGTCTACGTGCCCAAGCGTAATTCGCAACGCTTCCCAAAGCCGTGTAAACGCCACGTCCTTCGTCCGAGTCATATTCTGTTTCTCTCAACTCAGAAACAACCGAATCAAATAATTCGCCAGATCCCCCCTTAACGCTCACAACAAGGCTGTTATCCATCGTGAATTCCCCTTCTTTTTCCACTTTTAATTCCCAAAAATCCACATCAAAATCTGAGAAATCTATTAGACCATGTTCTGCCACGCCAAATGATTCATAACTTATAAGGCTGGGATCTGAAAAGGGGAAGACACCCGAGAATTCCGTCATATTCATGTCTTTCTGATCGCCAAAAGCGGTATCAATTGCCCAGCGCATCCCCTTAGTGAATAGAGATTTCACACCTCTTTTCCCCATTGATTTCAGCCTTCGAATTACTTTGGTACTTCTTAAATCGAGAGCTTTTTTTATTTTCAAAGCTATTGTTTCATCTGCCTCTTTATCAACTGATATCAAGGCTATCCCCATGTTAATCGAGCCTACCATGTCTGGATATATCATAGAACGCTTTCTGTCAAAAGTGGCACGGAACCCTTTCCAAGTATCGTCTTTTTTGAAATTTAGAAATCCTTTTAAATTTTTAAGATCATCCATTTAAGATCACACCTGACAAGAGCAAGTAGTCTTGAACATCAAATGATGACTTTCCATTTCCATCAACGTAGAATGTAAAAGGTTCTTTTTTAATATGATCAAAAGTATGCATATACGTGTCATGAAAGTTTTTGCCAAAGTCCACTGTAACTTTTTTAGAATTCCCTTCAAGATTTCCAATGTAGAGTAATATAAAATCATTCATCTTTCTCAAAATAGAAATCGTTTCGGTTGGATAGTTGTTTTTAAGAACGCTCATTTCTCCATATTTCATAACAGGCATGCTCTTTCTCAATTCAAGCAAATCGCTTACGAATTTTTCAAATTCCGGATCACCCTTAGAAAAATCAAGACGATATTCGTTGAAAATATCAGGTTTTTCATCAAGACCGAATTCTTGACCGTTGTACAGCAAAAGAGCTCCTCTTTGAACTGTTAGGAGGACCATCCATGCGCGTAATTTGCTTTTTGGAACATGATGAGCAATTCGTTGTTGATCATGATTTTCGAGGAATCTGAGCTTGATGTTACCATCAAAAGCTTTTTTTTGATATTCAAAGTGGTTCACGTAGTCAATTAAAGAAGCTTTGTTTTCAAAATGTGACTTTAAAATGTCGTAACTGTCGTAATCGTAAGTTAAATCAAAGGCTTGGTATAGATAAGGCTCTTTCGATTCGGAAAGCCAGACAAGTTTTTTTATCTCCGAAAGTTCTGCCCTTGCTCTATTCCAAAAGGTTATAGGGACGAGTCCGGCAACATCACATCTGAAACCATCCACATCAAATTCATTCACCCAAAATTTCAACGTTTCGACAAGGTATTCGGTGAGATCATACTTGGAAAAATCAAAATCGATAACATCCATCCAATCCGAGACCTTTCTTGTTGGGCCATTGTCATCGTGCAAGAACCATCCAGGATGCTTTTCGATCAGGACTGAATCTGTGGCCATGTGGTTGAATACCACATCCATCATGACTTTCAATCCAAGAGAGTGAAAGTTGGATATCAGGCGTTTGAAGTCCGACACACTGCCAAGCTGTGGATCTACAGCTCTGTAATCGCGTATTGCATAAGGAGAACCCAAGACTCCCTTTCTGTTGAGAATTCCGGTTGGATGTATTGGCATGAACCAAATGGTGTTGGCACCGAGTTTTCGAACTCTTTCAACATCTTTTTCAACCGCCTTGAATCCACCATAAGCCCTTGCAAAAACCTCATATATGACAAGATCTTCGAGATTTTTTTTACTGTCAAGCGCCAAAATTTTATCCTCCCTTGAATGTCTTGGATGGTATAATCTTCAAGGTATATTCTAACACGTATGGTGTGACTTAAATGTTAAAACCCAAATTGCAGGAGGCTCAAATTGAAATTAGAAGATTTCGACTACAAATTACCAAAAGAAGCTATAGCACAACTCCCAGCGCATCCAAGAGACAGTGCAAAGTTGATGCTAATTCTCAGGGCCACTGGGGAAATGAAACATAAGATATTCCGAGATGTTATAGATTATATGAAAAGTGGAGATATCTTAGTTTTAAATGAGACAAAGGTTATACGTGCAAGACTCCTTGGTAAAAAGTCCACAGGAGCCAGAGTAGAAGTTTTTCTCCTCAAGAAGATCGAATCTCGTACGTGGCAGACTCTTGTTCGACCAGGCTCCAAGGTAAAAGAAGGAACAGAGGTTGCGTTCATGCAAGATGTGAAGGGAAAATGTATAAGACATTTAAGCGATGGAACAAGATATTTTGAATTCAACGCAGAAGATGAAAAGCTTGAGCAAATTGGCGAGATGCCACTTCCGCCTTATATAAAAAGTCGCGAAAGCCAACCTGAAGAGTATCAAACGGTATATGCAAATGTTCCGGGCTCAGTTGCAGCTCCCACCGCAGGCCTTCATTTTACACCTGAATTGATCGATAACATTAGAGACAAAGGAGTGAAAGTACTCAAAATATCTCTTGATGTCGGATTGGATACTTTCAAACCGATCGAAGTAAAGGAGATAGAAGCGCATAAAATGCACACGGAGTTTTACAGAATTCCTAAAGAGGTGGCAAATGAAATTGAAAGAAGAAAAGGAAAACTCTTTGCCGTGGGAACGACAGTAGTCAGGACTTTGGAATCTTGGGCAAAGACTGGTAAAATTTCTGGTTACACGAGCCTGTACATATATCCACCTTACGAATTCAAAGTCGTGGACGCTTTGATCACGAACTTTCATATTCCTCGTTCTTCTTTAATCGTACTCACTTCAGCCTTTGCCGGTAGAAATCTCGTCATGCAGGCGTACAAAGTCGCTTTGGAAAAAGGTTACAGGTTCTTCTCCTTTGGAGATGCCTGCCTTTTTTTGTGAGAATATGGAAAAGCCAAGAGAGCGTGCCATAGAACATGGAATAGATTCTTTGAGTAATTCAGAGCTTGTCGCCATCCTTTTGAGAACGGGAAGAAAAGGGAAAAATGTGGTTGAGGTGGCGACCGATGTGCTGGAAGAGTTTGGAAATTCTTTTTTAAGAATGCAGAAAGCAAGCGTGAAAGAACTTTCAAAGGCAAAGGGCGTGGGCTACGCAAAGGCTTTAACGATGCAAGCAGCGTTGGAGATAGGAAAGAGAATGTGGAGGGAAACGTTGAAAGAGAGAAAACCCCTTAAATCTTCGGAAGATGTTTATGAGTTATGCAAAGATATGATTTTGTTAGATGTTGAAATCGTCAGGGTGATGATACTTGACTCTCAACTTGGCTTAATAGCATCGCGAGATATTACGGTAGGAACTGCCACGGCTTCGCTCATTCATCCTCGTGAAATATTTGCTGCGGCCATTTCTTACCCTTCATCAGGTATAATCTTAGTTCACAATCATCCATCAGGTGATCCTAAGCCGAGTGGTGAAGATGAAAAGATCACAAAACGCATGAAAAGTGCATCGGAGATCATGGGAATAAAACTTGTCGATCATGTAATAGTGACTTCTCAAGGGCATTACAGCTTTGCAAAAGATGGGAAATTGTAAAAAGTGTTGTTTCATGCTATCATTGGCACGTGTATTTCTTGAAAAAAATTCGGAGGTGAATTATGAAAGTTTGGTTGAAGATCTCATTGGTCGCGATAGTCGTTGGAGCTATTTTGACCTCACTCGTTGGCATGGTTTATCTTAAACGTGCCGATGTGCAAAAGGCTATATCACAAGTTAACTCCAGCACCCAACAAGTGAAAAATTCTTACGATTTTACGTTAAAAGTGGCGAATTTGCGTTACACTTCCACGTTCGCTCTATCCATGCTGAATCTGGGGGTTTTCAGTGATAACTACGACGCCTTGAAAACTCAAACTGATGCTTTTAACACCCAAATATCGAATGCCATCAAGCTTGTGAGTGATTTTACAGGTTCCAACTACACGAAGTCGGCAAAGAAAAACCTAAGCGATTTGAAAACCGGCGGAGATGCCATCCTTGCACAGACACACAGTCTCATAAGAAACAGAGAAAAGTTGCGACAACAACAGAAAAAAATGAGTAATTACCAAATGCAAATAACGAAGATCGAGGGTGAGATAAGCAACCTTTTTGCCTATCACAAAGATCTTTACAACAGCATATCCGCAAGTTACACCAACATCTCTTCAAAGGCCAACCAGCTTGATACACTTTCCGGTGACAAACTCAAAGAGGCGAAAAGTAAAATCGCGTCCGAGGTTCAAGCACTTCCAATAGAAAAAACAAGCATATTAGATCTTGAGAAGTTGTTGGACGATCTTGCAAATTACGCCGGTGTTTCACAGGCAAAAGATGCCATTGTCGGTATGAAACTCGCTGTTAGACAGATAAGATTGGCAAATGGAGACGATGAAATAGACAATCAGATCAGCGATCTTAAGGTCCATATTCAAGATTACAAAACTGTGCTGGGAATGGGGCTCTTGAACTACGCCGATGTGCGCTACGGTCAAACACTTCTTAATCGCTATCTCAAGCTGGCAAATGAATTCGCTGATTTGATGAAGAAAAACGGTACAGTTCAATTCGAGCTTGAATCTCAATCTACCATAGTGAATGGGTATTCAAGCCAGATTAACAACCAACAAAAGTTGATCTCAACGCTTTTGAACACCAACGTCAAAAATTCTTTTGATTCTCTTGTGTCAAACCTTTCAAATATGTTTAAGGAAGCGGATAGCAATCTTAAAAGTTCGTTGTCAGATATAAAACAAGCATCTAAGCATGTGTCAAATTCTTTCAATTCTTTGATATACACCTTCTTGATAATCGCACTTGTGACCTTTGCCGTGATTATTGGAGCGAGCATACTTCTCATTTTGAACTTCGTCGTGATACTGAACAGATTAAAGGATATGGCCCGTAAGATAGAAAAAGGTGATCTCACATTCAAGATCGAAGCGACAAAGCGTAAAGATGAATTTGGGGTCCTTCAAAACGCGTTCAAGGGGATGGTGGAATCGTTGAGAAAGATGGTCAAGAACATTAACGAAAGCGCTGATAACGTTAACAACGGTTCTCAAAATCTAAGTGCAGCTATAGAAGAGAATTCCGCAACCGTTGAAGAGGTTGGGGCCAGCCTTGAAAAGATGAAAAATTCTTCGCAAGACGCGGTGAACGGTTTAAGCGAGATGGTCGACAGAATATCTCAACTTGAGAAGCTTGGGGATACCACCACGGATGACGCGCAGGAAGTTAAAAAATCCGCGGAAAAATCGGTTGAAGTTGCGCACACCGGTCAGGGACGTATAGAAAAGTTGGTTAGCGATCTTTTAAAAACCAAAGATGACATACTCGAAGGTGTAAGATCGATAGAAAATCTTAAAGAATCTTACGTGTCGATTTCCAGATTCGTCGAAACGATCGAATCCATAGCTGAACAAACCAATCTGTTAGCCCTTAACGCAGCAATCGAGGCGGCTCGAGCTGGAGAAGCTGGAAAAGGATTCGCAGTTGTCGCAGAGGAAATAAGGAACCTTGCTGAAGAATCCAACAAAGCTGCTGAAGAAATTCGAAGACAGATAAAAGCTCTTCAAAGTGACGTTGAAAATACCACCAGCGATGTGGAATCGGGTGCAAAATCCGTGGAAGTGCTTTCGGGTGAAGCAAATAACGTGGTGGAAGCCGTTCATAAGATGATAAACGCATTTGAAAATATAAACAGCAAGGTTGAAGAGATCACGCAAGCGTTGCAAGCTCAAAAAGTGGAAATGGCAGAAACGGCCGCCGATTCTAAAGAAAGAGAGGAATCTTTCAAGGAGATGATCTTCAACCTTGAAACGGTTTCTGAAAGTTTAAATGAAAGTGGCAAAGCCGTTGCGGATATAGCGAACACCGCTGAAGAACTTGCGAGGGTTTCCGAAAATCTCAACGCTCTTACAAAGCAATTCAAAATCTAAATCAATGCAAACCAAGATGGAGCCTAACAGCTCCATCTTGGTTTGTCCTTTCTCATTCATTTCAGCAATTTCTTCAAAGATTCTATTTGCTCTTTTTTCCCCAACACGATCAATTTCATTCCCTTCTCCACAATTGTTTCTCCGACAGGATTAAACATGATGCTCTCGCCTTCTTGGACTGCTATAATTATCAGTCCAACCTTTTGTGGTATTTTAAGCTCTGCAAGAGTTTTTCCTGCAACAGAGCTTTGAACGTCCACAAAAATCTCATCCATCATCAATTTTATACCTGTTGTCCTGTATAAAGCATCCATGATTGGGGATACACCTGGATTTGTCACCAAGAGAGCCATTCTTGATCCTACCATTTCAGTTGAAGAAATTATGTTATCGACTCCAGCATAACCAAGCCGACGTATAGCCTCAACATCAGATGCCCTACTTATGATCTTTATAGAGTAATTCAAACTTTTTGCCATCAATGTTATATAGACGTTGATGGAGTCATCCGGAAGTGTCAACAACAGTGTTTTGGCCTTGGCAATTCCGGCATTTATAAGTGTTTCTTCGTTTACGGCATCACCAATGACGTAGGCGAAGTGTTTTTCATCATTTATAAGATCTTTGACATTTTCTATGACATCTTTGTTTGAATCCACAAGCACGTAAGGATGTTTTCTGTTGGAAAGCCTCAAGGTTACGTACTTCCCTATTTTTCCGCCTCCAACTATTATGCAATGCGCGTTCATGTTTTCTATCATCTTGTTCACCCTTTTCCAGACCATGTACCTCTTTATGTCACCATCCATGAAGAAAGCGACAAAATTACCGACAGCATAGATAAAAATACTTATTCCACCCATTATCATTAAGATGGTAAAGATATAACCAGCTTTGTTCATTGGTTTTGGGATCCCAAAACCAACTGTTGAAAAAGTTATCATGGACATGTAAAGAGAGGTTAAAAAATCCCATTTTTCCAAGACCATGTATCCCGATGTGCCCACAGCTATCCCAAAAATCATCAGCGAAAGGCTCAACACCATTTTGTGCAATCTGATTTGAAATGTTTCCACTATCGTTGGATCCATGTGTACTACACCCCCCACTAAAATGGTGTGCCATAATCAGAATACGGATACTTTCCCGTGTTTCTCTGATGAATTTCCACTTCGATCTTCGGCTGTAACGTATATGGTGTAAGTTGCGACTTCGTCTGGTCTGAAATTGAGAGTGATATGAGTTGATGGGTTGGTGTAAAATTTTGTAAAAATTGGTAGTATATTTGGATAAGGTTGAGGAGCTTTGGAAGAGTACACGCTAACTTTTACGTTTTTTACACCACTCTCATCGTCTGATGATCTTATGTCTATCTTCACATTCTCATTTACCGATGCAGTTGAAGGCATTGAAAGTGCAAGGTGTGGTGGTGTTTTATCTTCGTAAACGTTGAATACACCATTCGAATATCCTTTGTTTCCATACGCGTCCACCGCTTCGACGGTTAAAACGTGGTTTCCAAGTTTTTTTGTCGTCCAGCTGAGTTTGTACGGAGAAGAATAAAGAGATCTTATTAATTTTTTATCTATGTAGAATTTAACCACGCTGATGGGGGCGGTGGATTTCACGAGTGTTGCCGTCACGTTGATCTTTCCACCAAGATAAATGGACTTTGGTGTGATACTTAAGCTTAATTCCGGGAGATCACTTGAATAAACGTAAAAGTAGAAATTCGTTGTGGCTTCTCTTCCATATACATCTTCGGCGTGTACTTTGAAAAGATGTGTGCCTGTCGAATCTACTATCCAATTCACTGAGTAAAGATCACTCAAAGAGTTGGATGGGGTTATTGGAATATCGTCTACCCACATAGAAACAGTTTTTATCTTGGCATCGCTGATAACGCTGGCTGAAAGAGTTATTCTTGAAAATTCTTTGATCACAGTTGAAGGAAGAACAGGGTATATTAGCGGCGCCCCGTTGTTCAAAAATTTTGGAGAAACTTTCACCATAACCGTGGTGGCTGAGATGACGTTGTTAGAATCAATTACTTCTATTAAAATTGGTGTATCTCCGCTTTTGTTTGGGAACCATGATATGGAAAACAAACCGTTACTTCCAGCCGTACTTTCATTTATTTCTTTGCTTGATAGCATGTTTATGAACACGATCTTTTTTATGACAGCACCTGGAGCTGTGGCAGTAGCGTACACGCTGAGTACCTTTGCATCATCAACAGTCGCTACCGAGGTGAATTTGACGATTAATTTGGGAGGATAAAGATTTGGATCGAATGTCACATAAAATGTTTTTGTCTTGGTAATGCTCTCCCCAACTTTGTCTTTTGCGATGACCGTAATGTCATGTGTGCCATCCGAAGGTGTGAGCATGTAGCGAATCGTGTTGGTAGAAGACACCACGCATTTTTTTACATTATCCACAAATAAGGTCATTTTATCAATCGGGGCGTAAGAGTCGAATGCTACCGCGCTGATCGTCACATTATCTCCATGTTTGGGATTTGTAGGATCTGTTCCGATCACGACATTCAGATCACCGTTTTGTGGTGTGATTGATATGTGTTGAGTTTGTTCATTATACCAACCATTTACGGAATCGATGGCTTTGATTTTTACCGTATGATAACCTGCAGAGGCCTTTGTCCATGTGGCAACGAACGTATCACTTGCGTTGGGATCGATGGTGGTGTACAAATCCTTGCCATCCACCGATACGATCGCATAAGAACTATCTTTGTTATGTGCTAAGATGATCCCTTTGAAGACCACAGTATCATTTGGAAGAGGTTTTCGAGGTGTCCACACGAAATACTCGATCTTGGGATAAGGATAAGCTGATACATTTAAGGTTAGCCTTGTGGACGAGATCGTTCCAAGCTTATCCATTACTGAGGCAACAAGATGGTGCGCGCCAGGTGTTGCTTCAAAAGTCGTTGAGTATTTTCCTCCACCGTTGTTCGTCAATTGTAACGGGATCGAGTCCAAACTTAAACTCGCATTCGAAAGACCGACAACAGATGTTGCCTGAACCACTACATTCAACTGATCTCCTCCCACGGGACGAAGAGGTGACCACGATATTCTTTTGATGATCGGAGAAGGTGGAAGACCAACGTCTATGGTCTCAGTTGCAAATACACTGTGATTGTAATCATCCGTGACGGTTACCATTACGGTATGGGTTCCCTTCATGGCCGTCCAATTTGCAACGAATATACCTCCCACTTCTTTTCCTTCCAAAGCATTTCCATCCAGTTTAAGAGAATAGCTTATATTTGAATAATCATCGCTTGATTTGGCAACGATCTCAATCGCTTGTCCTGCCACCGGTTTTGATGGATTGAAAGTTATCGTTGGTTTGGATGGTAAAGGGATGTTCATACATCCTGTGAGAATAAGTGCAAGCGCTAAAAGTATAAGGATAAAAATTTTTTTTGCCTTCACTAAGGATCACCTCTCTGTATTATAATTCAATTGGACATGATTTTGTTCCTCATCTGTATTTTGTAAACTGTTGTGGTTGAAATAAAATGTTTCAAATTCTTTAATTGACTTGATAACCTCTCTCGGAGTATACTACTACACGCAGCCGGAGGTGAAAAAATGT
>WGFY01000076.1 GCA_015491995.1 Mesoaciditoga sp. | reverse complement strand
GAATTTTACAAGAGGAACTCGATAATATTCACAGAAATTGAAAAGGGCAATTTCATTTATATTGTAAAAAAAGGAAGAGTCAAAATATTAAAAATTTCTCCTTCGGGAAAGGAGTTCATCATAAAGATTATGAAAGAAGGAGACGTATTTGCGGAATCTTTGTTATTTGGAAGCGGAAACTACCCTACAACGGCAGAAACGGTAGAAGATACATTTTTAATCTCAATTCAAAAGAACGAACTTGAAAGATTGATAGGGGCTGATTGTGGTGTAGCCGTTGACTTTGTGAGAGTCATGTCACACCGCTTAGCTTTTTTGTCTAAAAAAATGGAGAACTTGACTTTGGACAATTCCGTTGGTAAGGTGATTTTCTTGATCCTTGACCTTTCAAATTCAAGGAATACAAAAATGGTTGAAGAGTCCACGATCATTTTGGATGTGAGAAGAGAAGATCTTGCAAATATGATAAACATTTCGAGAGAGAATTTCGAAAGAATTCTTAGTCATCTTGCCAAATTAAATCTTATCGGTGTTAAGAAAAACAGGATTGTTATCAAGGATACAGAAGGACTGAAAAAGTTAATGTATCATGATTAAGTGAAAAATGAAGGGCCATTTGGCCCCTCATTTTTAGTGACCCTGAAGCATTGCATCAAGATCTTCGCCCACTTTGACGGCTGGTTTCACCTCAAATTTATCGACAAGAACCTTAAGAATGTTAGGAGACACAAAAGCTGGCAATGTTGGACCTAATCTTATGTTTTTAACTCCCAAAGATAAGAGCGTGTTCAATATGATGACAGCTTTTTGTTCGTACCAGGCTATGTCAAAGGAGATTGGTAAATCGTTAACGCTTTCCGCGCCAAATATCTCCGTCAACTTAGAAGCTATCACAAGCCAACTGTAAGAGTCATTACATTGTCCTGCATCTAAAATCCTTGGTATGCCATCTATTTCACCAAGATCTAATTTGTTATATCTATATTTGGCACATCCAGATGTCAATATTACGGTATCTTTTGGAAGCTCCATGGCCAAATTCGTGTAATACTCACGCGTTTTCATCCGACCATCGCATCCTGACATCACGAAGAACCTTTTTATCTTTCCTGTTTTCACCAATTTCTCCAATTTATCAAGAGTTTTAGTCACCGCATCATGGGCAAAACCTATCGGTATGGTTCCACTTTCAAGTTGTTTTGGAGTTTTTCCTATCTCCAACGCCATCTTTATCACCGAAGAGAAATCTTTTGGTTTCCCATTTATTCTATCCGGAATATGCTCAACCCCTGGCCATCCAACAAGACCAGTTGTAAATAATCGATTTATGTAGCTACCTTTAGGAGGTGTCAAACAATTCGTGTTCATGATCACCGGGCCGTTGAATTTTTCAAATTCTTCGTTTTGTTTCCACCAAGCGTTACCGTAGTTTCCAACAAGGTTTGAATATTTTTTAAAGAATGGATATGCGTTAGCCGGTAACATCTCTCCATGTGTATAAACGTTAACACCCGCTTCTTTTGCTTGATCGAGGAGTTCCTCAAAATCTTTGAGATCGTGCCCACTCATCAAAATGGCAGGGCCTTCTTTAACTCCAATATTCACCATAGTTGGTTCAGGATTGCCATAATGGGTTGTGTTGGCTTTATCGAGAAGTTCCATTGCCTTCAGACCTATTAAGCCCGTTTTTGTAACGTAATCGAACATCTCATTGACACCATTTTCATCGTTTAACGTGGCTGAAAGGGCTTCTTCCGTAAAGGCGAATAGTTCATCATCCTTGAAACCAAGAATATATGCGTGATCCAAATAGGCTGCCATACCTTTTAGACTTATAACTTCGAATTCCCTAAGAGAACGAAGATCTTCATCAAGATCTGGATCGGACATTATTCCAACTGTTTCAGCTTTTTTCAAAAATTCAAGTTTTTCTCCGTTGCTCTTCCAAGTTGCACAATCCGGAATTTTTTCATCGAATTTTTTTGAGTGTGCTTTCTCGTAAGAATTCAAGAATTTTTTTCTTATGATTTCCCTTTTTTTCAACGCTTCATTTATCCAACTGACAAATCTGTCTGAATCGAAATTCACATTTGTTATCGTAGAGAAAAGAGATTTCACCACAAAAACGTCAACGGATTCATCTTTTATGCTAACTCTTCTTGCCTTAGTGGCCCAAAAGGATACCCCTTTAAGCAAATAAATCAAAAGATCTTGGAGTTTTGAAACTTCATCGGTTTTTCCGCATACGCCTATCTTTGTACATCCTTTGTTATTCAAAGATTCTTGACATTGATAGCAAAACATTCTAATTACCTCCTTTTGCTTTTGCCTTTAATATATTCTATAGATTTTGAACACGAATTTATATGATAAATATCACATATAAAATTAAGGTCCTGTGGTAGAACGAAAAGCATAATTTTAGATGTTGAGAAGGTTTCATATAATGTTATAATATCAACAACAAGGAGGATGTTTATGCGTTTTGATATCATTGGGGCTGGTAAAGTAGGAAAAGCTTTTGCCAAATTCTTAGCTTCAAATGGTCAGGAAATCGGTCATGTTGCCAACTCAACTATGGAATCTTCTGAAGAGTCTGTGAAATTCATCGGTCAGGGTACACCTTCATCCATTGAAGAAATCGGTGAATGTGATGTTGTCTTAATAGGAACTACAGATGATATGATAAGGGAAACATTTTTGAGATTTTCAAAAAAGGGTGGGAACTTCAAAGCCGTCGGCCATTTTAGCGGGGCTTATTCTTCTTATCTTCTTCGTGAATGTGATTCGTATGGAATAGGCAGATTTTCGATACACCCGAATGCATCCTTTGCCGATCCACAGATCTGGAAGCATTTTGAAGATATCTATTTCGTTGTGGAAGGGAATAAAATCGGAAAAGATCTGATCGTCAAGTTGCTTTCTTCTTTAGGTCTTAAGTATGGAGAAATTTCCGAGACTAAGAAGCTTTTTTACCATTCGGGTGCCGTCTTTACCTCGAACTTCGTGGTTGCGCTCCTTGCCATATCGAGAGAACTGTACTCAATATCAGATCTTGATCCAAAAGTATCAGATGAAATCTCCATTTTTCTTGCAAAACAAGCAATAGAAAACGTTGAAAAACTTGGAATAAAGAATGCCATAACTGGCCCTGTTGCGCGTGGTGATATGCGTCTTGTTAATGCAGAAGAGATGGTGCTAAAAGACTCACTACCAAGTATAGGGTCACTATATCATAAGTTCATTGGTATATTAAAAGAAAGGGTGATCGAAAGTGAATGTGAGAAAACTGATCAAAATGAAGGCTAAAGAACCGATCACCGTTGTAACTGCTTACGATTATTTCAGTGCCAAAGTATGCGAACAAGTTGGAGTAGATCTTATACTCGTTGGAGATTCATTGGGAAATGTTGTTTTAGGATACGATACCACTCTGAAGGTGGACATGGAAGATATGATAAGACATGTTGCCGCCGTTAGAAATGGTGCATCAACTTCATTTATCGTTGCGGATATGCCTTTCATGTCTTATCAAGCTTCAGATGAAGAAGGGATTAGGAACGCTGGACAGTTGATGAGAAGTGGCGCAAATGCCGTTAAAGTCGAAGGTGGAAAAAGAGTTGCGCCTCTTATAAAAAGGCTTACCGATGCAGGTATTCCAGTCATGGGCCACATAGGCCTTACACCACAATCGGTTAATCAAATTGGTGGATACAGAGTTCAAGGTAAAGATGAGGATTCTTACAGAATGCTCGATGACGCTAAAGTCTTGGATAATGCCGGTGCTTTTTCAATCGTCCTTGAACTGACAATTGAGGAAACGGCAAAAGTGATAACGGAATCCATTTCAATTCCAACTATTGGAATAGGATCTGGAAGATATTGTGACGGTCAAGTGCTTGTATGGCACGATCTTCTTGGAATAAACGACGAGAAAGTTCCCAAATTCGTCAAGAAATACGCAAATCTTTCTTCTGAAATACAAAATGCGTTAAAATCATACATATCAGACGTGAAGAATGGAAATTTTCCAGAAGAAAAACATGTGTTTAAAGAGAAATTAAAATGAGTCCATCTGCGACTTCGATACTCAACGACTTCAACACATTTTTCTTTTCGTACGGGATAAAGGTCATAGTATCCATTGCGGTTTTCATTGTAGCTTATTATTTTGCGAAATACACCTTTAAATTCCTGGAGATCTCTGCGCGAAAGATGAAAAGGCCTTTGAAATACCCCAACACTTCTTTCACCATGATAAAAGTGTCTTATCTATCCATAGCCACATTGATCATGCTGGGAATTTTTAATATCAATCTATGGCCAATTTTGGCAAGTTTAGGTGTCGTTGGTTTGGTTGTAGGCCTTGCCCTTCAACAACCTCTTGGAAATTTTTTCAGTGGTTTGATGATATTCGTAACCGATGCTGTAAATGAAGGAGAAGCACTCGATATAGATGGAACAAGTGGTGTTATCTACGCCATAAAGCTCAATCATACCATTGTAGACACGTGGGACGGAAAGAGAATCTACATTCCAAACACCAAGGTGTGGTCTTCAAAGGTTATCAAGTTTTGGCCCAAGGTGGCACGCAGGGTGGAAATGGAGATAGGTGTGCCTTACAGCCTTAATTCACAAGAACTTGCAAAAATCACCGGAATATTGAAAAAAGTTACGGATGAGGAGTCTTTGGTTTACAAAGGAGATAACTACTCAAAAGAGGAAAATTATGGTCCTGTCAGCAACTACGCAACTTTTGAGGGATTCGGTGCCTCTTCTATAAATTTCAAATTACGTTTTTGGGTTCTCAGAAAAGATTATTTTGATGCAATTGAAAAAGTTGCTGTGGATATCTACAAAGCTTTTGAAATTGCAAATATAAGCATACCTTTCAACCAATTGGATGTTCATGTGGATGGGAAAATAGGATGAAAAAGCATCACTCAATTTTCACATACATAAAGTTTGTTTAGTTAAAATAGTTAGAGACATTCTCATTTCTGAACACAAAGCATTTTGAATGGTCATGTCATAGGTTTTGTGTATTCAGGTTTTTTCTCACATAAGAGATAAAAGACATTCGCATGTCGGATTTGCATGCGGACTTCGTTTTGAAAACAGACACATCTGAGATCATTCATGTTGAATTCCAGCAGAGCATGACAAGAGACACGCTCAACAGATTTTTTGTTTACAACGCACTTCTGACAAGGCAATTTGATAAACCTGCTATCACCTATGTTATATACCTTGGAAGGGCAAAAATAGGTGAACAGAAGATCGAAAACGAATGTGTTTTCTTCAAGCCAAAGATGATAAAAGTCTACGAGATAGATGCGAAAAGCGTACTTGAGAAAGTAAAAAATGGCAAGGGCAATTACATAGAGATGGCGTTAATGCCATTGATGAAGAACTCGAAGAAGGGCAAACTCGAAAATTTAAGGGAAATGGTTTCAAGGCAACTTCTTAGCAAATTCAAAGAAAAGTACACAAAAGATTTGAAAGAAAAAGTCAGAAATGGTGATATGGAAACCCTCGAGTACATCGTGGTTCACATATTTGACATCACTTTAGACGAAGTAAAAAAGCTGTTGTAGGGGCAATTCATGAATTGCCCGTACTTTTGAGCCATGATGATCTGTAAAGTACCCAAAAGTCTGCCCCTGCTTGTGGAGAAAGTGTCGACGGAGTCATTTTCATAGTAAGTCTCCTCCCGTGTGCGGGGGAAGTGCTGGCGAAGCCACTTTTTCAGTCTGCCCCTTTTAGACCACTTCTCACTATTAACTTCTCACTCATCACTATTCACTTCTCACGCTTAAATGATATAATTCGATTGGAATCTGATCTATAAAAGAGAATGCGCAAATTCTGTGAATGGTATATATTGTTAAACAAAAAGAACCATCTTGGCATGTCTCAGTTGGGAAAATGTGATAAAATGCTAAATTATTCATTTGAATAGGAATTATTTTTTATTATAAGATTTCGAGGCATATTTATGAAAATTTACATGGACGTATGTTGTCTGAACAGACCATTTGACGACCAAAATCAAGATAGAATTCATTTAGAAGCTGAAAGTGTTCTTAGCATCTTGAGTTTTGTTGAAAAAGGTAAATGGCATTTGTTGAACAGTGATGCCATCCTCTATGAAATAAATAAAATTCCTGATACTGAAAGGAAGATCAAGGTTCGTTTTGTAATATCCCTGGCAAAGGAATATATTCGATTAAACAAGAAGATCTTTGAAAGAGCTGAACAAATGCAGAAAATAGGCGTTAAAAGTTTTGATGCACTCCATGTAGCCTGTGCAGAAGCGGGGAAAGCAGATATTTTCTTGACTACTGATGATCAATTGCTAAAAAAACTGCGCCAACATTCTGATAAAATAAAAGTAAAAGCTGCTAATCCGTTGGAGTGGGTTGAGGAGGTTATATAATGAAATCGAATAATTTAACGTTAAAAGAAATAAGAATCACTGGTATCGAGGCCTTAAAAAAGCATCTTGGCGTGGTGGGAATGATACGATTCCTTCAATATGAAGATAAAGGACACGGAAATTATTCCAAAGAAAGGCATATTTGGTTGGGAAATCCTAATTTGAAGACAATTGTAGATGAAATAGAACAAACGAAAACGAAGGAATAATTTAAGACTTTATTCTGTCTGAGGTCTTGTATATCTTCTAAAGAAGACTCCATCGTACAGACGAGGGAGGTCTGTCTCAAGTTTTATGTATCCAGGATTTTTCTTACAGCTCACTCATCACTGATAAATGATTGCTACTTACCGATCACTTCTCACTGCTTACTTCTCACTTCTCACTATTAACTACTCACTAATCACTGCTTACTTCTCACTGCTTTACATATTTCAAGACCCGACCCCCGATTTTTTTTGGACGAAGCAAAAAAGCTGTTGTAGGGGCAATTCATGAATTGCCCGTACTTTTGAGCCGTGATGATCTGTAAAGTACCAAAACTTCCCCCGCTTGCGGGGAAAGTGTCGGCGAAGTCACTTCTTCAGTCTGCCCCTTTCAGGGGAAGTCGACACGGAGTGGCGGAAGGGGTATACTCATCACTGATAACAGATTACT
>WGFY01000075.1 GCA_015491995.1 Mesoaciditoga sp. | reverse complement strand
GTAGGGGCAATTCATGAATTGCCCGTACTTTTGAGCCGTGATGATCGTAAAGTACCAAAACTTCCCCCGTGTGCGGGAGAAGTGGCAGCAGAGCTGGCAAAGGGGTGTATTTTGAATTGATAAAATAAGCTGACAGTTTAAAGATGGATCAAAAACTTTGGCCCTGGTAGATCAAAAACATCTTGACTTTTTACAACCTGACTCCCCAATTTTTTGAACCACTCTATCAGTTTGGCAGTTTGGCAAAAATACTGGTTTTGGTGTAAACTGTAAATGTATTACCCACATTGGGTAAAAGGGTTTAAGAGAGAATGACGATCGAGGCGCCAAAGAAGGAGATGATTTCAATGATTGTCCGAATGGATAAAAGAGGCAGAATCACGCTGCCCACAAGAATTCGTGAAGAGCTTGAACTCAAAGAAAACGATATGCTCATGCTGGATATCAACGAAGATGGTCTTTTGGTCGGAAATCCAGTAGTTGCTATGAAAAGGCCCAAGAACTACACTCATAGTGAAATAGCTGCTGTTCTTCATAGTCCGGAAGAGGTATCCGAGTTTCTCAAGAGCAGGTCAAAGTCAGCTAAAGTTAATCAAAAGTAATTCCATAAGTTCCTGGCGTAGTTTTAACCTTTTGGTCATCTGTAATAGAGTCTACATACCACATATAGTGGCATATTGAAGACACAAACAGGGGAGAATGAGAGCTGGAGATTAACTTATCTCTGTTTTAGATGATCTGGAGGTGGTAATATGGACTATCGTTTTGACGAGAGTTTCTTGGACGATTACGATGATCTCCCTGAATCTATTCAGAACAAAGTTGAAAAAAGATGTACTGAGCTTGCTGAATCGTTCGGGAGATCCACACCTGGAGGTTGGCATGTGGAAAAGATTAACGAAGGTTTTTGGACTTGCAGACTCAATCTGAAGATCAGGATCTTCTTCTCTGTCAACAAAACAGAAATCGTTTATGAACATGTTGGACCACACAACATGTACAAGAGGCTCTGAACTTATGGGAATGTGGTAGGGGCCTTCGGGCTCCTTTTTTCTTTGTTTTTTAAGTTAGATTCGAATAGTCTAAGTTTTCTTAGGACATCCTTTGTAAAAACAGCGGAAGAACTGAAGAAAAAGATAAAGGAAGTAATTGAAGGATATTTGGATGTGAAAGAAGATATATCAGATGAGAAAATTGAATTCATTGGCATCCAAAAAGTTGCACTGTGAGCTCTAAACTCCCAAGGATTTCTGGAAAAATTGTTGTTGTGCCAGTCCATCAAGGGGAATCTTTAGGAATAGGCATCATTCGGGAAATTCTTAAACAAGCAGGAATATCTGCAAAAGAATACCGCAATTTTTCCTCTTAAAAGAATTTTCACATACATAAGTTTGTTTAGTTGAAACAGTTAGAGACATTCTCATTTCTGAACGCAAGGCATTTTGAATGGATATGTCATAGGTTTTGTGCGTTCATCTTCCTGAGAAGAACGAAGTACGGGCAATTCATGAATTGCCCGTACTTTTGAGCCGCGATGATCTGTAAAGTACCAAAACTTCCCCCGCTTAGCTGACAAAGGGGATGTAGTTATCATATCAACCCACCCCGCTGGCTAACGCCATTCGCGGCTTCACCTTGGTCGGAAAAGCGAAAGAAACATTGCAACTATGCAATTTCGCTCCCCTTCCATGCTTGGTAGGAGACTAAGAAGAACAGTGAAAGGGGTACACTTTGAATTGACAAAATAATCCGAATGGTTTTTTACAGTATCTGACCCCTGGTTTTTTTCCTTTGTTTGAGGAGAGAGAGACTCACCCACCATTTACAATGCTCCTCGAATGTTGATCTGATCATCGAGACTGTAGCCTTTTTCCTTCATTTCTTTCAAAATATTTTCGGCTTGATCAAGCGTTAAAATCTTTTCTTTCACGGCAAGTACAAGCACGAAAACCGTTCCATGAACTTCTATTCCTTCTCTTTTGCAGTATTTCCTGGCAAGATTATCGTCTGTAAGAACTGTATCTGCTTTTCCGTTAATCACACTTAAAATACATGAAATCTCACCTGAATGGAGTCCCTTCGGTCCTGTAAGCTGCAAAACTCTTTCAAAATCTTCTAAATCCCTTGCATTAGTCCTAACTACATCAAATTTTATTTTTATTCCTCTAAAGCTTCGTTTGTACCTAAACTCTGTTTCCACTTCTTTAGTTGTGAAGGCACAACATTTTAGTATCTCATGAAGTAACTCGATCTTTCCAATAACGGCAAAGTTTGAAAGAACGGTGTTATCGATCACATACATTCTTTTCTTCTCTTATCTTATCCAGGATTTCATATCCATCGAGCCCAATATCGTTGGCAAGAGAAAGAAATTTTCCCATGCTTATCTTCTGATCTTTGTAAGCCCTTAAGATTCTGTCAACGTATAAGTTTTCTGACATATAGTGTTTTTCATTAGAAACGTACAACTCTAAATTGAATCCGAAAGCTTTTGCGGTTTCCCTCACTCGGATGTTTCTCAATGCCTCTGGTACCATCCTTTTTCCAAAAATTTCACACGCTCGATTAAAAGCTGCCTCGTAACTCACACGGAACTTCTGAGAGAGCATCAT
>WGFY01000074.1 GCA_015491995.1 Mesoaciditoga sp. | reverse complement strand
GGTTAAAAGAGCGAATCAGTTCTGGTTAGGCTTCGAAAAAATTCCCTTGCCGCTTGTGAAGCGGTAAAAATCTTTTTCAAAGATTGTCTTTTCGCACTGGTTAAAATCGTTGCTTTCACGCACGTTAGGAGTTATGTCAAGTATGTTTTTTAAGCAACGATTTTTAACAATTGGGTAAATTTCATTTCACAATCAAACCTGATTTTTCAATTCACGTTTTCTCTTTTGAACATAGCTTTTGGAGTTTTCCAATTCCCTGGAAGATAAAAGATGAAAGCCAAAAAAGCAGCACCTGCATTCGACAGCCCCATAGCCCACCATATGCCATTTGAACCGAGTTTGAAAGTCCAACCGAGAAGAAACAGTAAAGGAATCCTCATGAACCAAAGCCTTGATATCATCATCCACATGCTTTCAACGGTATGACCTGATCCATTAAAAGCAGCCATGATAGACTGCATGAAAGCAAAAAAAGGCATGAAAAGCGCAATGATTGTCATCAGTTGCGTACCTTGAGCTATGACTTTTTTGTTGGAGATAAACACTTCCATCAATTGATATCTGAACAATATCATCAAAGAAGAAATCCCTGCCATGATAATAACGTTTAAAAGAAGTGAATTTTTAACGGTTTTTTCAGCGCGTTTCACCTTTTGAGCACCTAAATTTTGACCGATAATCGCGGCCGACGCCCCACTTACTCCCATCGAGAACATAGTCGCCAAAGATATTATCCTGTTGCCAATCCCAAAGGCCGCGAGCGTGTAATTTCCAAAAGACGCTATTATGGCCGTCATCAAAACAAAGCCTATGGCTTGTCCGGATTGACTGATTCCAAGCGGAAGACCTACTTTAAATATCTGAGATAGTTTTTTCCACTTTGGAATGAAATTTTCTTTTACCACTTTTAAACCGTTCTTACCTGACAAAAGAAGATAAAAAGCGTATACGGTGAAAATTCCACGTGTGATCATCGTGGCCAAAGCCGCTCCAAACACGCCAAGCTTAGGGAATCCAACAAGTCCAAAGATCAAGATCGGATCTAAAATCATGTTGGTGATCACGGAATAAAAAGAGATCTTCATTGGGGTGATCGTATCACCATAACCCCTTAAAAGTGAGGAGTAAATCATGGCTCCAAATATAAAAGGTGTGGATAAAAACATGGTTTTCATAAAAATCGCTGCAAGAGGGATCAAATTTTTTGAAGCCCCCATCCACCTAACTATAGAATCCGTAAGAAAAAATCCAACAAGGCTCAAGCCAACAGAAAAAAATATCATGATAAGCAACGTCTGTCCCACAGCTTCGCCAACCATGTCTTCTTCATTTGCACCATGATGCTGTGATACAAAAGAGGTTCCTGCCATTCCAAAACCACCGGCAAAGGAAATTACGAGGAATATGACCGGCCAAGAAAGCGTCGGAGCATTTATG
This sequence comes from Mesoaciditoga sp., assembly GCA_015491995.1. Lineage (GTDB taxonomy): Bacteria > Thermotogota > Thermotogae > Mesoaciditogales > Mesoaciditogaceae > WGFY01. Next base: position 44,636 of record WGFY01000074.1, on the reverse strand, counting down.
GCAAGAGGACCGAGTTTTCCAAGCCAAAATGTATCTGCTATGTTGTACAGGGATTGAATTAAATTGGCAGCAACCAACGGCCACGAAAGTTTGAATATATTTGATGTTATCGGCCCTGTGGTCAGATCATGAGCTTTGCTCATTCGAGTAGATCGCCTTTCTCCCAATTTTGGGCAACCTTAGTGAAAGAATGGCCGAGATCAACATTGAGATTGCTCCACCAAGAAGAACGAATTGTATTCCCACGTAATTTATCGTCAAGCTTATTCCCATGAAGATCAAGCTGGCACTTCCCCACGATATCCCCATGCTGAGACTCGAGGCAATTCCCTTTCGATATGGCAACAACTCTTGCATGTACGAAATGTTAGACGCCATTGTGAAAAAAGCAAAAAATGCCATCGTGATGTACGATGCGAGCATGAAATAAACGTTATGAGTCGATACAAAAGCGATTCCGAAAGGAAAAGCGGAAAACAAAGATATGGCGTTCACACGCCAAGGTCCCAATTTATCAGAGAGCATGGCTCCTAAATAATTTCCAAAGGTTCCAGCAAGTGTGGAAAGAGCGAGAAAATAACCTCCCCAAACTAATGGGTATCCAAGTCCCTTAAGGTAAAGTGGAACGAGGTTTGAAAACATCAGAAGCGTGAGCGAACGGAGTATGATGACAAGCATTAATCCCTTTATGCCCTTTATTTTCAACGATTCTATCAATCCAAAGCCGCTCATTTGATTCACGTGATCGGCGCTTTCCCTGTACCTCGGGAGGTATAAAACTGAAAGAATGGCAACGAATATTCCAAACACTCCAAGCAAGTACATGGAGTGCATTCCCCAAAGTTCCACATACCAAACTATGATAATTGGGGTGATAGCACCTGCGATAGTTCCCCCTATTGAAAAGAGAGACATAGCAGTGTGCCCCCTTGAAAATCCTATCTTTCCGACGAAAGCTGCGGCGTTAGGATGAAAAAAAGCATTTCCAATTCTTCCAAGCATCAGAAACGCTATCAAAAACAAAAGGCTTTTTGTGCTTCCCATCAGAGGGATGAAAATTGCAGATAAAAGCACACTGAGTATCTGCATGCGTTTCTCACCAACTTTTACACCCATTACAGCCCCTATTGGCTGAATGAATGCAGCTGTAACGCCAAGACTCGCCGATATGAAAGCCGTTGCACCTTGAGAAAGAGAAAAGGTTGTCATTATAACAGGCAGTAAGGGATTTAGCATTGAACTGTACGAATCAACGGTGAAATGGTTCAAGCTACATAAGGCCAATTGAGTTTTAGCTAAGACTTTTCTCACATTTTCGCTCCTTTAATTCGGATTACGTACTATTTTACACCTTTAAGAAGATAAAAATGCAATTTTTTTTGAACCAAAATGGAAAAACATCGTCTAATGTAATGAAATACCCCCCTATCCCCCTTAATATCTTTTTAGAAAGCGGCTTTAAAAAGCCGCTTTTCTATTTTCATTTTTTGACTTGACAAAAATATTTTTTTATGGTATCATCTTTGAAATGATTTAACCGAAAGGATATATATATGTTTGAATATCTCGAGAGTTTGCTCACATACAAAGTTGACAACGATAATCCGATCGACATCAGTCGAACGGGTTGATCTTGTAATTCAGTTCAGGATTAGATCCAAAAGACCGGTGACAGTTTAAAAGTCACCGGCCTTTATTTTATCAATTCAACGAAATTTCATCCAGGAGGTGTTTTAAAATGACAGAGCTGAGAAGTGTGGAAAAAAGTGTTAAAGTTAAAAGAGAGGTTTTAGAAGTCTCAAGTGAATTGATGTCATTGATGGGGCAATTTTTGAGACAAAAAGGATTCATAGAGATCCTTCCAGTGATAATATCACCTATCACAGATCCGTTGAACCATTCGGTTTTTAACGCTTCTATCGAATACTATGATGGTCAATATTCTCTTACGAAATCCATGATATTTCATAAGCAATTGGCCATGCGAATTCATCCAAAGATCTTTTCTTTTTCACCTAACGTGCGTTTGGAGACACAAGAAAAACGAAAGAGCGGGAGGCACCTTATAGAGTTTACACAGCTTGATTTGGAAATGCGAGGGGCCACACGTGAAGACGTTATGCTTTTGGTAGAGGAGATGCTTGCACATACCTTTGCAATGGTAAAAGAAAAATTCGAATCATTTTTAAAAGATGCAAACCCACATTTTTCCATTCCTAAAACGCCATTTAAGCATGTTAAATATCTTGAAGCTTTGAAAGAATACGGTGATGAGTTTGAAAGTGTACTGTCAGAACAAGCCTTGGAGCCATTCTGGTTGATCGATATTCCAATTGATGAAAGGGAATTCTATGACAAATTAGACGACAATGAAAAAACCTTAAAGGATATGGATCTTATGTACCCATACGGATTTAACGAGGCATCATCTGGAGGGGAAAGGGAGTTCGAATACGAACAAATAATCGACAGGATGAAACACAAAGGAAACGATTTTGAATCTATGAAGTGGTACCTTGAAGAGGTGAAAAAAGGAATACCATCTTCTGCTGGATGCGGAATAGGAATAGAAAGGCTCACGAGATTTATTTGCAATCTTTCAAGTGTTGAAGAGGCAAGGCTCTTTGCAAAAGTTCCAGGAGAACTATCAATTTAAAAATGCGCCCCATTTTTTGGGGCGCGTCTTTCATTTCTTGGCGTATCTTCTGTTAAATCGTTCGACCCTACCTTCGGTATCTATGATATTCGTACGCTTACCTGTAAAAAAAGGATGGCACGCGGAACAAACTTCAAGGGTTATCTTATCTTTTGTTGAGAGAACTTTATATTCCGCACCACATGCACAGGTCGCCGTTACTTCACGAAGTTGCGGGTGTATGCCCTTTTTCATGACTGAAAACCTCCTTGATTCCTTTTGCGCTCGATTATATCACAGTGTGAACCTCATACAAAACATCAAGTGTGTGTACAGACTTGTGCTATAATCTTCTTTGATGTTCACATATAGAAATTGAAGGGAGGGAGTCGCCAAAGGCGGCACGATCTTTGAAAAAAATAACGCTGTATTTCTTGATCACCATGGCCATATTTACAGCTTCTTTTGCAGGTACGCTTCACATCATAGCAGGAGAAACAACTTACAAAATAGGCGGAACTGTGACGACCATTTCAAATGGGAAGATCATAGTTAAAGAAACGACGATAATAGCGTCAAACATAATTATATCTGGAAAGAAGAATGTAGATGGAAGCACATCCTGGAATAGCGCATATGCAACGGGAAACGTGGTTGTGATACTTAAGGACGCCACGATAACCGCAGAGAAAATGCATTACAATTTGAACTCAGATAACGGTGTTCTTAGTGGAAACGCTTCAATGACTGTAGTTTCAGGCAAGGAAAAGATATCCGTTCTCGCCTCTACTTTGAACTTTGACACAAAGAGGAAATTTTACACAGGTGAGGGAAGTCCGGTGTATATTGAAAAAGGCAAAACGCACATTGAAGGGAAGAACTTCACTTATGACGCGGCAAAAAAAATTTTTAACGTGTACAACGACGTTTACCTTTACAACTCTTCTAACAATGAAAAAGCATGGTCAGAAGGTTTGATCATGAATGTTGATGAAAACACGATCGTTCTTAAAAAAGTTAGAATGGAGATCATGATTAAGAACTAAAAAAATCAAGGAGGTATTATTTTCATGATTAACGATGTTGAAGAAATACTCAGAACGGCAAAACAGATTGAAGAGAGCTCTTACAATTTCTACACCACAGCTGAAGAAATGGTGTCCACTCCGCATATAAAAGAACAGATGAGAGATCTTGCAGATCAAGAAAAAATCCACAAGCAAAAGATCGAAGAGATAATGGGAAAAGGTGTCGAAGAAGTTACCAAGGGTTTGATTGTTGAACACATTCAAGATATGAAACTCGGAGATTATCTGCTACCATCTCGGATAGATTCTAAAGCCGACATTCAGGATATATTGATAACGGCCATAAAACGAGAAGATTTAACCCATCAATTCTATCAAAAACTCTTGAAAGGTGCCAAGAACGATGATTTGCGCAAAGTCTTAGAATTCCTTTCGATCGAAGAGTTAAAACACAAAAATAAATTGCAATTTCTGTACGACGATATCGTTTACCAAGAAAATTGACCTGAGTGGAAATAAGGTGAGCCATTTGAAGATATCTAAACGTTCTCGAGAAATGCCTGCCTCTCCAATAAGAAAGCTTGTCCCTTATGCCGATATGGCTGAGAAGAAGGGAATACATGTTTATCATCTCAACATCGGTCAGCCGGATCTACAGACTCCTAACGTTTATTTCGATAGAATTCGAAATTTCAATGGAGTGGATGCTTATACCAACTCCGCCGGTCTTTTAGAGCTGAGAAAGAAATTTTCTCGCTACTACAAAAAATGGTCAATTCCATTTGAACAAGATGAGGTAATAGTAACCACTGGAGGCAGCGAAGCGGTTACTTTTGCGATCGCAGCCGTAGCCGACCCTTTGGATGAGATCATAGTGATAGAACCGTTCTACGCAAACTACAAAGCTTTTGCATCTATGTTAAACGTGAAAACTGTACCAGTTACAACTCATGCCGAAAATGGTTACAGAATGCCTCCTATTTATGAGTTTGAAAAAGTTTTAACTTCAAGAACGCGCGCAATACTTTTCCCAAATCCAGGCAATCCTACAGGTTCAGTCTACACCCCATCCGAATTGAACGGGATTGCCGAATTTGCCAAGAGCCATTCCCTTTACGTGATATCAGATGAAGTATACAGGGAAATAACTTTTGACGGCTTGAAAGCTCATTCAATGATGGAATTCGGCGATCCAAACGACGTTATCATCGTAGACAGCTTGTCCAAAAGATTCAACGTGTGTGGTGCAAGGATCGGGGCACTTGCCACAAAAAATAAGGATGTGTTCAATTCTGCCATGAAGATGGCAATGATGCGGCTTTGTCCTAATCGTCTATCTCAGTATGGAGCTATAGGCCTGTTCAACTTGAATGATTCTTATTACACTGAAATGACAAATGAATATCAAAGAAGGCGTGATATAGTCCATGAAGAAATGAAAAAAATGCCCTCACTGATAGCAAGCAAGCCGCAAGGGGCATTTTACTACGCGGCTAAAATACCCGTGGACAGCGCTGAAAATTTTGTCAAGTGGATGCTTACAGATTTTTCTGTAAATGGAAAAACCACCATGGTCTCTCCTCTTTCTGGGTTTTATGTTACGGATGGCCTTGGAAAAGACGAGATTAGGATTGCGTACGTGCTGAAAGAAAAAGAGCTTAGAGATGCATGTCGTATATTGAGAGAAGGGGTAAGGGCATACAACAACTCTTGAAACGAAATTCTAATTAAGAAGCACCAGTTTTTAGCAAAAAAGCTGGTGCTTTGTTGATTTTTGAACTTCCATTCTTTTCAAAATGAATAAGTTCTGTACGTTATTATCGTTCACTGACACAAAAGGAAAAGAATAATAAAGAAGATTATAAATCAACTGCAAAGTTTTACGAGTAAAATTATGGAAGATGGTTTTTATTTAACAAAAGGGGTGAGGTAAGATGGAAATTTACGAAAGATTGGGAAATGAGCTTAAAAGAAGGAAATTGAGAATTACCTCCCAGCGTGAAGCCGTTCTTTCTATCTTCATTGAAAACAAAGGAGAACATTTAACTGCGGACGAAGTGTATGAAAAACTATCTCACAAAAATTCGCATATAAGCAAAGCGACGATCTACCGCTCTGTAGAATTGCTAAGAGAAATGAATTTCTTATCCAAAATAAACTTCGGTGATGGGTTAGAAAGATACGAGGTTAGAGACGCACATACCCACCAACACCATCATTTGATTTGCAACGAATGCGGAAAAGTTTACGAGATCGAAGAAGATCTTCTCGATGATCTCGAAAAACTCATAGGAAAACGCACTGGCTTCAAGATCGTGGATCATCAGCTGAATTTTTATGGAGTATGTCCACGGTGCCAGAATCATCACAAAGAAGAAATCGAAAAAGTAGAAGTCCAACAAGTAAGAAAGTGATCCAAAAGATTGTCACTCTTGGCTGAACATCGACAGCCGAAAGTGGCAATCCTTTGGTGAAATAAGCTATCCAATCAAGTAGCTTGGCAAAAGGGTAAATGCCTGAAGCCGTTATCCTCTCGAAAGTGGTTGCCCCAATCATCACAAAAGCAGAGAACATCAATGTCCCTTCTAAAACGAACATCACCAGTATGGGGATCAAGAGAACGTTGAAGATAAAAGATGTGATGTATATTTTCCCGTAATTGAGGATCAAAAAAGGAATGACTCCGATGTTTGCCGCAAGTGTGAAATTCACGGCAGTAGATATCCATTTGGGATTGAATTGTGGAAGGTGAGGTACTAGTATCGCCATTGCAATAACGGCGGAATATGAAAGCTGGAAAGAGACGTCAAAAATAATGGAGCCATCTTTTAGCACTTCAAAAAGTCCTATCACTCCCAGAATATTTAAAAAACTTTGCGGCCTGTCTATGAGTTTAAAAAATGTGAAAACTCCGAATATCGACACAGCTCTAAAAGTTGGTATGGAAAAGCCAGTGACAAAGCCATAGATGATTACCAAGATAAAAACGAGAGGATATTTCAAAGTATTCCAAGGCACAAATTCAGATAAAAGGATCAGCGTAATGGCGGCGATGATTCCAACATGCATTCCGGAAACTGAAAAAATGTAAGCATACCCTCCGTTTCTATAAGCTTGCTTCAATTCAAATGAAGTATCCCTTCTTCCAAGAAACATCGAGGCCACCGTGTCTGCTTCCGATGACATGTACATTTTCATCTTTGAATAAATATAGTTGGACTCTGTCTCGCCCCATCTTAGCATTTTATCAACAAGTGAATCTGAATTTATCCAAAAAGCTTCTTTTGCCTTTACAAATTCCCCCTTTTCAACTCGTGCCATGAAAATATCGCCGGCTTCTGGATGGCCCAAATGGCTGTATCTTGGTAAAAAAACGTAAAGAAATCCTCCGCGAATCCATCTTTTAGCGTTGTGAAAGCGTACATCTGTAATTTTCACAACGCTAAAAGATGCATGTCTAACCTTTCCAATGATGAAATTTTGACCATTTGGCAAAGGATTAGGAGCGAAAACCCATGCGATTGCGAAGAAAAAAAGAGATAAGATCCATATCACGTTAACATGAACTTTTACAAGTACAAAAAAAAGCACGACGGCTAACAGACAAATGGCCAAGTCAAGCCATACGGAAAAAACACGTGAAAGTAATGCCCCGGCGATTGCGGAAAGGAAAAGAAAAAAAACAGGTGACTTTGAAGCCATCACTTTCTCATTTTCGATATGTACTCTTTAAAAACATCTAAAGATACCTCTACGATTGAAGGATCGAATTCGGTCGAAGATCCGTTTTGAATCTCTTCAACCGCTCTATTGACTTTCATTCTTTTTACCTTCACCATCTCATCAAAATTGTTGGCAACGGCGATTATTCTTGAGAGTAACGGTATTTCTTTTCCCTTCAGACCATCTGGATATCCTTTGCCATCAAAGTGTTCATGATGATGAATTACAACTTCTTTGTATCTTTGTGGAAAGTTTGATGCTTTTAGAATTTGTTCGCTTAGCAAAGGGTGCATCATGATCAACTCATATTCTTCACTGGTAAGATTATCCGGCTTCATTCGTACTTCTTGAGGTATCCCGATGTAACCAATGTCGTGAAAAACTCCGCACCATTTAAGATCTTCGAGCTGTTCTGAATAAAGATTCATACGTTTGCCAATTTCTACGGAAATGTTAGAAACGAATTCAGAATGGCCTCTAGTTCTTGGATCACTCGATTCCATCAGGTAAACGATGGTTCTCAAAAGTTCGCGTTGATGATCGAGTTCCAAAGCATTTGCACTCTTTATCGCGAAGAAAGAAGACACCAATTTTCCAAATGCGTTCATAACGTATTTGGATTCTTCAGGAAATTGTATATCTTTGAACGTGTCCAAAAATATGTTGCCTGCGTATTTGCCGTTTATTTCGATTGGAACGACCAAAGACCTGTAAATATGTCCACCACTTGCTTGTGCTATTTTCTCGACTATCTCTTTTGGCATGATCGAGATGTCTTTTTCTGTAACCGCTTCTAAAATTCCAACTTTTTTTACTTTTACCATCCATTTTGGCTTCAAATCAAGGGCCATCAATTTGGATTTATCATGCCCTTTTATCGACAAAAACTTCCATCTATCTCCCTCTATCAAAGAAATGCTACCAGCGTCCGCTTCCGGAACGGATTTTACCGCAATGTCAAGAACGTTCTTCGCAAAATCTTTCTCATCTAAAGAAGTGGTGAGATCAAAAACTAGATCGACCATGTTGTTGAATTTTTCGTTCATTTTAAGCAGATGATCGTTTACTTGAGAAAGTTTATCAGATAAAATTCCGACATTTTTCTTTGCCGATTTTTCTTTTTTGATCTCATTCTCAAGATCTTTGATCTTATGCTTAACCATGATGGACAGTGTTCGATTCCATGTTAAGATAACTCCCATTATGCCGGCTATCACTATGACGATCAACAACAACCCCAAGAAATTTTTCCTTAGGTGTGAAAAAAGGCTATTACCTTTCCAATTTTCCATGACACTTTCCGTGTAGGACTTTGGGATCTTGGAAAAACCGTTGTTAATCAACTCAACAAGATCTTTTCGTCCTTTTTTAACGGCACGGTAAAGAGAGGAAGTGTAAATGGGTGAAGATTCTTTGAATTCGTTAAGCAATTCATACTTTTCAAGATAGTACATGCCACTTGGCTCATCGACGACGAAAATGCGTATCTCACCATTTTTTGCCGCTTTTACCACATTTTCGTAGGAAGAATAGTAAATCAAATTCTTTATCCCATGATCGAACAAATACGTTGCATCGTAATCTCCTCTTTTAACTCCAACTTTGAATTCTTTTATAGAATCTATACCCGATATCCCAGAAAGGCGTCTGTCGAAGAATATCACAGTTTTAACCTTGTCAAAAGGTTGAGTAAAATCGAGATATTTTGCCCTTTCGTCTGAGTAAAAAATCTCATCTATGACATCGGCTTTACCTTCTTTTACCATGCTGATCGCATCTTCCCAATTCAGCAACAAGATCTTCACTTTCATGCCTGTAACCTTTTGCCATTCTTTCCATAGATCGACACATATTCCAATGGGCTTATCTTTGGAATTCAAAAAAGAATAGGGTGGATAATTCTTATCCATGACAACCGTCAGCGACTTTGCGGTCGCCATGAAAGATAGGATTAAGGAAAAAATCCCTAAAAATACCAACGTTTTTTTCATAAACATGAAATTCTCCAAATGAAACATAACAGTTTCTTCATTTAATGAAAAATGGCAATGTTGAAAAAAGAGAGCCGAAGAACAGAGAAAGAACTGCCATTAACTTTATCAAGATATCCATAGAAGGACCGACCGTGTTCTTCCTGACGTTGGTACGGGTTGAAATATACATACCGACAAGACCGGCCATTTCAGATACGAAAGCGCCAACTAACATCACAACTCCATACTTGATCTTGAATACAACGGAGATGAAAATCGCTATGAGGATGGCAATTATGGCTATTCGCTTTGCCTCTTCTTTCAAGAAAGCCGAAGCACCTTCCTGAATGGATTTCGCCATTAAGCGCATTTTTTCATTCCCTTCAGATCGAGACAAGGCGCTTCTTTCCATACCGTCTCCCCTTCCTGTTTCTTAGGGTGTGAGTCCTCTTTCGTTAAGTTTAAAGTAGAGATCTTCAGATTTGATCGGCAACCTGTTCACCCTTATTCCCACCGCATCGAAAATGGCGTTGGCTATAACAGGACCTGGAGTGTCAAGGCCTATTTCCGACACACTCTTAGCGCCAAAAGGCCCTGTTGGCTCATAACTGTCAGCAAATTTAACCGTAATTTTTTTAATATCATCTCTTGATGGAACTTTGTAAGTGAAGAAGTCATCCGTAACCATACGACCGTTTTTGTCGAATATATGCTCTTCGTACAAGGCCATTCCTATTCCCTGTGAGCTGGCACCTTCGACCTGTCCACGGGCAAGAAGCGGATTTATCGGTGTGCCACAATCGACGTAGTTCAACATGCTCATAACGTCAACTTTTCCCGTTTCGAGATCTATTTCTATCTCCGCAAACGTGACCATGTAAGGTGGCGGTGACACTTCACTAACGAATGATTCTGTAACCTCAAGTTGGCGTTGTTTAAAGGTGTAGAAAAGCTGTGTCTGTATTTCGGAATAAGTCAACGATTTGCCGCTTTTTGAAATCACTTTTCCATTTTCTAAATGAAGTTTTTCCACACTCTCACCTGTTATTTCAGACGCGGCTTTGAGTATCTCCCTTGCCATTCGTTCAGCAGCACGTTTGGTGGCGTTACCAGAAACGTACGTGGTTGATGAGGCATAAGCGCCCTTATCAAAAGGTGTTACATCGGTATCTGATGAGTAAACAACGAATTTGCCAACACTTGTATGCAAAGCCTCAGCGGCTATTTGTGCGAGTATTGTATCACTGCCAGTGCCAAGATCAGTAGCGCCGATCATGAGATTGAAAGTTCCATCATCATTCATCTTTATGGTGGCTCCGCCCATATCAATGGCGGGAATGGATGAGCCTTGCATGGCAAAAGCCACTCCGTATCCATGAGCCTTAGTTCCTTCTATTCTTTGGCGCTCCCGCTTTTCATGCCAATTGAAAAGTTTTGCACCTTCAATTGCGCATTCTTCGATCTTACAGCTTCCTACGATCTGTTCTACGCCTTCACGCCCTTCGCCCATAACTTTGAATACGGGTGAGGTTTCCCCTTCACGAATGGAATTCTTCAATTTGAATTCAACAGGATCCATTCCGAGCTTATGGGCCAACTCGTCAAGTGCACAATCAAGCGCAAAAGCACCTTGAGGAGCGCCATACCCTCTAAAAGCTCCAGCCGATTCGGTGTTGGTATAAACTATATCCCCCATGAATCGAACGGCATTCACCTTGTTGTACAACGGTAAAGTTTTGGAACCGGCAACCATGAAAGTTGTCAACGCATGTTCACCATATGCTCCAGTGTTGGAAAGACCTTGCATGTCTATTACACGCAAATTAGCATCTTTATCCGCACCAACCCTGATCTTAAAACGCATGGCATGGCGTGTATTAGAAGCCGTCATCGTTTCCTTTCTCGTGTAAATACATCGAGCAGGTCTGCCGGTTTTGAGCGTTACAGCGGTTACGTATGCTTCCACGTGAACGGCCTGTTTACCTCCAAATCCTCCGCCAATTCGCGGTTTTATCACACGTGACTCAACCCCAAAGATGCGCTTTATGATTCTTCTAACATGGTAAGGGACTTGAGTGGATGTTATTATCGTAAGCCTTCCATTCGCATCGAAGTAAGATATTGCCGCATGTGGTTCCATCATAGCATGAGATTGATTTGGAGTGTAGAAAGTCTTTTCGGTTGTCACGTCGCATTTTGAAAGTTCTTCATCAACATCACCAAAGTGCATTTCGTAGTGACTCGCGATGTTATGCTTTGGATCATAAGCGCCTGATATTTCAGATTCATCATGAATTATCGGAGCGTTTTCATCCATCGCATGCTCATAGTCAATTATGTTATCAAGCACATCGTACTCAACCTTTATCAATTTAAGTGCTTTTCTTGCGATCTCTTCACTTTCCGCAGCTACAATTGCAACGGCATCTCCAACGTATCTGACCTTCTTGTCAAGAACAAAAGTATCGTACGGTGATGGCTCTGGATAGCCTTGACCTGCTCTGGTGAAAGCTATCCTTGGAACATCCTTGTAAGTAAGGACGCATGCAACGCCGCTGAGTTCAAGTGCTTTAGAAGCATCCACATTCTTTACAATTGCATGAGCATGAGGGCTTCTCAATATTTTAACGATCAAAGAATCAGGAACGTCAAAATCATCCGTGAAAACAGGTTTGCCCTTAACGAGCGCGTATCCATCGATCTTTTCAACAGATGTGTTCACCACATCGAAGTTTTTATCGCTGCTTAAAGACGTGGCAACAGATCTTTCTTCACGTACATTCATGATTTTTCACCTCTCGAGTCTTTCGCCACTTTCAAGATAGCACGAGTCTGGCTTTCATATCCTGTACATCTACACAGATTCCCGTTGAGATATCCTTTTATTTCATCTTCAGTTGGACTTGGATTCTCTCTCAAGAGCGCATCGGCCGTTACCACAAGCCCAGGAATGCAAAATCCACATTGAACGGCTCCTTCTTCAACAAGAGCCCTTTGAATGTTTGAAAGCTCTCCTTCTTTTGAAAAACCTTCAACGGTCTTGATCTCATGACCATTAACAGTTGCTGTGAAAGTCCTACAAGAAAGCACCGGCTTACCATCTAATTGAACGGAACAAGCCCCACAGCTGGCCGTATCACATCCGTGTTTAACGCTTTTATAGCCAAGATTTCGTAAAGTTTCAAGAAGAAATTCTCCGGGTTCTACATTCACAGAGTGCATTTTGCCGTTGACTTTAAATTCAACTTTCATCGCCAATCCCCCTCATAGCTTTTTTAAGTAACGCAGCGGATAACACTTTTCTGTACTCAGCTTTTACCCTTACATCTCCCCCGACTTTTATCGTGTCCCGCATGAGTTGAGCCGCGGCTTCAATTGAATTGGAAAGTTCTTTGTCATTTAAGAACTTTTCCACCTCAACTATTCTCCCAGAGATCATCGGCCTTGATCCAACGACAACCGTGACGTCACTCATCTTATCGTCCCTGATGTTCATGCCCACTCCAACATTCAACATCGCTATGTCAAAAGTGGACTTGGAAAATTTTTCAAACGCCAAGAATCTGTCGTTTTTGGGTATGTAAATGGCCGTCACGATCTCTTTTCTTCGCTTTTCTTTGACATATCTTTCCAACGACACTTCATTCAACTGCCCTTCGTAAAGCTCAACGGTGGCCTTACTTGCCATTAAAGCCGTGATGACGTCTGACCAACCGAGTCTAAAAGCCACTGAACCTCCAACTGTTGCCATGTTTCTTATCTGTGTGCTACCAACGTCTTTCATCGTCTTCTTGAAAAAACCATGGTTTAAGCTTGAAAGCAAAGGGTTTGTCATGAACTCAGAGAGTTTTACATTGGCTCCAATTTTTACCCTTTTACCATCTTCTATCTCTTCCATTCCCAAATTTTTCAAGTCCACGAGCCTCTCAAGCCTAGAACTTTTCAACGAAGCGATCATCAACCCTCCACTCACGTAAAGCGTGTTTTCCATTTTCCCTAAATCATAGGCTTCTTCAAGCGTATCTGGTCTTAAATATTCTTTTATACTCAGCATTTGATCCCCTCCTCAACCATGCGATACATCAAATTGGAACAAAGTTTTTTACGATATTGCGCGCTTCCCCTTACATCATCAATGGGGTTGACACGCTCTTTGACCATGTCGGAAACCACATGAACGAATTTCTCATCTATTTTCTTGCCTTTGCTAAATTTCTCAACATCTTTAAGCCTTAAAATCGTTGGAGCCACAGAACCGAATGCGATTCGAAGATTCTCTATCGCTTCGCTTCCACATTTTATCAGCCATCCAATACTGACAATTGATATGGTCATGGAATTACGTTGACCTACCTTTTCGAAGTAATGATGGTCCCACTTTGATTTTGGAATATGTATGGATTTCACATACTCACCTTTAGGCAAAATCGTTCGTCCGGGACTCACCACAAATTCATCGATGTTAACAGCATCACCATTTGAAATTTCTATTTTCGCGTCTAAAAGATACAAGGCAAGCAGACCATCACCAGCAGGAGATGCATTCATCACATTTCCAACAAGTGTGCCGCGATTTCTTATCTGTGGAGATCCGATGGTATAAATCGCATCAAAAAGAACTGGAAAGGCTTCTCTCAATGGTTTGTATTCCAGCAATTCAGCATGAGTTATCGTGGATCCTATCACAATTTCATCGTCATTTTCATCTATAAAATGAAGTGTTGATATTTTTGAGGTGCTGACGATCTTTTGAGGACTTATCTTTCCCATTCTTATTTTAACCAGCAAATCCGTGCCTCCCGACATGGTGAAAGATCCGGGAGCGGATATTTCTTCCTTCAGTTCTTTTTCATCTCTTGGACTAATAAAGCTGTAACTCAATTTCAGAACCTCCTTTCAACTTTCTCGACAACGTCTTTTATCGTGTCAACATCGAAGATACAATTCTGACCACCCTCGAACGATACTGTCTCATCTTTACGAAGTGCGATGATTTTTCTCAAGCCTACATCACCATCCAAAGCGCTAACTTCACCGAAATACTTTGAAGGTAAAAAAACCGGAAATCCTTTTATTCCATCATGAGATGGAAATATGATCTTCTCTTTGTTCATGAGAAGAGTTCTTTTCACCAAATCAGTACTTATCTTGGGCATATCTCCTAAAAATAAAAGCAATCCAGTGCTTTCTGATTCAGACGCGATGGAAATCGCCATTCTCACAGAAGTGGAAAGACCTTTCTCAGCATTTTTATTCATCACGATCTCAAAATCGTCTGTCTTCAACAAACTGATGTCGATTGATTTAGAGATTATCAAAATCTTCTTGAATTCACCATTTAATTTTTTCAACAAATCCATTGGCCACTGAAGTAACGGTTTCCCATGATGCAAATGTGTAAGTTTTTGAGTTCCAAATCTTTTGGAACTCCCAGCTGCAAGCACAGCTATGGTTATCAATTCTCATCTGCGGCTTTTTTAACCGCTTCGATGATTTTGAAATATCCTGTGCATCTACACAGATTTCCTTCCATGCCTTTTTTTATCTCTTCAACAGTTGGTTGGGGATTTTTCATGAGTAAAGCCTTTGCCGACATCACCATTCCGGGTGTACAAAAGCCACATTGTATCGCTCCTTCATCAACAAAAGCTTTTTGAATAGGATCAAGCTCATTTTTAAAGGAAAGTCCTTCAGTTGTCCAAACTTCCGTACCATCTAATTCTGGTGCGAGCATTAAACAAGACACCACATTTCTACCATTCACAATTATCGTACAAGCGCCACACTCTCCTTCACCACATCCTTCTTTCACACTCTTCATTCCAATTCTTCTAAGAAAGTCGAGCGCCCTTTCGTCATCTCGTACTTCACTTTCTATCTCTTCGCCGTTGAGGTTAAATCGCACCAGCATCTTTTAAAACCTCCCTTGCCGCATCGAACTCAGGCTTGACAACGTGAACATGACCAACAAAACTTTTAACGGTTTTCACGTCTTTCAAGCCGTTCCCAGTTACGAATATCAAAACGCTTTTATTTTTTAACTCGTTCTTTATCTTTTTCAAACCCGCATAGGCAGTCGCGCCAGCCGGCTCGGCGAACACACCTGTCTTACGGGCTAACTCAACGATCGCCTCTCCTATTTCGGCATCACTGACCGACACGAATTTCCCACCGGATTCCTTGACGTATTTGCAAGCTTTTAAAACGTCACGTGGTTTTCCAACTGCTATACTGTCAGCCATAGAAAATGCGTTCATATCTTGAGGCTTATCGAATATTCCAGAGTTGAACGTTCTCATTAACGCGTTGGCACCCTCTGCCTGAACCCCTATGACGATCGGTATCTTGTTCGTTAAGCCAGCAATTTTCAAGTCTTTAAATCCTTTGTATATAGAGCTCACAACGGTCCCATCGCCTACCGAAACCATGGCAACATCTGGAATATTCCATCTGAGTTGGTAAGCGGCTTCCATGGCGCCTGTTTTTTTACCTTCCAGAAGATATGGATTAACAGCTGAGTTTCGACAATACCATCCAAATTTTTCGCCAACTTCTAAAGATAGATCAAATGCCTCATCATAGCTTCCATCAACGGCGATAACCGTGGCACCGTAAACGAGTAGTTGGGTTATTTTTGCAACGGGCGCGGATTTGGGGACGAATATAACACTTTTCATCCCAGAAGCCGCGGCAAGTCCAGAAAGAGAAGAAGCGGCATTGCCTGTGGAGGCGCAATAAATCGTATCAAATCCCAATTCTTTCGCTTTGGCAATGGCCATGGCACTGGCTCTGTCTTTATAAGAAGCCGTCGGATTTCTTCCGTCATCTTTTATGTAAAAATTTTTCAATCCAAGTTGCCGTGCAAGATCTTTTTTTTCGTATAAAGGGGTATTCCCAACCAGCAAAGGCACCTCAAAATGATCGGCTTTTACAGGTAAAAAATCCGCGAATGCCCAAATCCCTTTGTGCCCAACATCGAACTTCTTGACTTGAGGGAACTCGTCGTAAATGACTTCTAACGTCCCAAGTCTTGAGCCACATACTGGACAAGTGTACTTAACTTTCTTTGGATCGTATATTTTCCCACAATGAACGCATTTCAACTTATAGTTCATTTATCAACACCCCACTTATCGCTTTCGTTGGACATCTTGATTCGCAAAGGCCACAGCCAAAGCAAGCGTTGGGATCCACTTCCACATGATCGCTGACTTTTATGGCAAAGTAAGGGCACACGTGTTCGCATAACTTGCAAAGCGTACATTTTTCAGGATCTACTTTGGGATTGTTGAGATCGAAGCGCGCGTGTTTAACCTCCAATTTTTTCCCAACAGCATCTTTAACAGAAACGTATCCTCTACTTATCAGCGCACTCTCCAACCTGTTGATCACTCTTGTGTATTGCGCCTTTCCAAAGATCAAAGCAGATGAGAGCATTCCAACTGCACAAGCACCCACCTCTAAGAACTCCACAATGTCCTCTGCACTTTTTATTCCACCAACTCCTATTATGGGAATATCCAATTCTTGTCTTATTCTCTGCACTATGGACAATGCCAACGGTTTTATGACCGGGCCAGAGATCCATCCATAACGATTCTCAGAGCCAAGCGGTGAAATACCTGTTTTGGGATCTACATAATAGGCCGGTCCCAGAGAGTTAACCGCAACGATTCCATCTGCCCCTGCATCCATCACGATTTTTGCAAATTCCACCGGATCTGGCATGTGAGGACTGATTTTCATAAAAACCGGCTTTTGGGATATTTTAGACGCTAATTTTGCAACTTCGGCAATCGGCTTAAGATCTTTACCAACGTAATGTGTCGATATTTCGAAAGCATCTCCGAAATCTTTCAATCTCGGGACAAGCCACTCTATCTGTTCTTTGGAATATCCGATGCTTATTATCTTGGGGATTTTTAAATTTTGAATATTGGGAAGAAATTCATTTATCCACTTATCTGGACCGTACTCAGACCAAAGTTCTGCATTCACAACGTAGTTGTTTGTGGCGACTATGCAAGGTCTTGGAACTTTTGCCGCCTCGGTTGATATCGTCTTGGTCACCATTGCCCCAACGCCAAGAGACGCAATGTATTTCATCTTGACATCGTCACCAGTTAGAGGCCCTGCTGCCGGTAAAAGAGGATTTTTTATTTTCATACCCGCTATATCAGTCGAAAGATCCATTTTCCACCTCCGTTAAAGCTTTTCCCATAATTTTTGAGCGACTTTCTTCGATTCCATCTTGACCTCACTCTCGTCAAACGTTTCTATTCTACCGTCTACCATCACGCCCTTGCCGTTAACATAAAGCGAATTCACTTTTGATTCTGTGATCCCAAAAAAGAGGTGATCGTAAAAATTATCAAAAGTTATGGGAGTTGGTGGAAAGTAATCGATAACCATCATATCCGCGGAATAACTCTCTTCTATTCTACCGAATTTCTCTTTCAAATGTTTTGAAGCCAACTCGTAAGTACCATCTACAACTCCCTTTAAATCCGAATTTGAAAATGCAAGAGGGGTACCATTTAAGTACTTTTGGCTTAGACTTAAAAGTCTTATGTCAAAGGCGGGTGAAAACCCAAAACCATCATTTCCAAAGGCAACTTTCGCCCTATTCTTAACAAATGTTGAAAGTTTTGGAATCCCAACCGAGTTGTTCATGTTGGATTGAACGTTCATCACTATGAACCCATTACTCCCTGATATTTTTTTCACTTCATCATCGCTTGTGTGAATGCAGTGAGCGTATATCGAATTCCTGTTGAGCAATTCGTATCTATCAAATCTTTCTATTATTTTCAATCCATGGCTGTTTATCGAGTCCATCTCATCTTCAAGGCCTTCCGCAACATGTACGTGTATGGGAATTTGACCTTCGCATGCCTTAGATGTAGCCTCAAGCGTTTCATCACTCAAAGTAAAGGAAGCATGAAGCCCCATCATGCCAGATGCAAGATGATTTCCCTTGTATTTGCTGTAAAAATCATGATTTTCGTTTATCGCTTTCAATTGGATCCCATCTCTATCACTCGTTTCAAAACAAAAAACACCTCGCATGCCTGCCGTGTCTACCACCGCCCTTTTGATGACTTCAAGTGAGCCCATTACATAAAGCGGACTTGAATGGTGATCGAAGATCGTTGCAACACCGTTATGGATGAATTCTGCGGCGGCGGCCATGGCGCTTATCTGGATTTCTTCTGGACCAAGAGCCTTGTCCAATTTCCACCAAAGTTGCTCAAGTATCTGCGTGAAAGTGAGAGGATGAAAATCAACCTTCATACCTCTGGCCAAGGTTGAATATATATGCGTGTGAGCGTTGATCCATGCTGGCATGAGTAGCATACCTTTAAGATCTTTGTTTAAACTTCCGTTGAAATCGTCCATGTATCCAACTTTGGCGATCTTTCCGTTATCCACCGTCACATATCCATTATTTATTAAAGAGTTACCGGTGTAAATTAGCGCGTTGCCTAAAGTGTATGCCAAAACACAGGCCCCCTTTTCACGAATTCTCCTTTGCTATCGTCTAAGAAATTTCCGTCTTTAACGACGAAATTCCCCCTTACAATTGTAGATACGAATTTCCCTTTTAATTTCATTCCTTCGTAAGGTGTGTAATCCGAATTTGTATGTAAAGCAGTTGACGTCACATGCCATTTTTTATGAGGATCGAAGATCGCGATGTCCGCATCGGTTCCGATTACAATTTGTCCTTTCCCAACTAATCCAAACGTTTTGGAAACGTTAACACTCTGCATTTTGACAAGATCGTTCATTTTGATCTTACCGGTAGATACAAACAGTGTGTAGAGTATCGAAAAAGATGTTTCCACACCGCCTATTCCATTTGGCATTCCGTCGTAATCGTTCATATTTTTCAGTTTTTCTTCTCTTTTAAAAGGACAATGATCTGTGCCTATCGTATGAAAAGTCCCTTTTTCCAAGTGACATCTCATCAATTCTACATCTTCTTTACTTCTAAGCGGAGGAACTAGGCTGTGAAGTGCCGCCTCTTCAGGGCCCTCATTGTAGATAGAATCATCTAAACTAACGTACTGTGGACAGGTTTCAAGACGCAAATTATGTGGAATCCCGTTTTTGAAAAGTAGGTCAACGGATCGCCCACTTGAATCATGGACTATGTAAGCCTGACCATTGGTGAGTTTTGCAAGTGTAGATATTCTCGAAGCCGCTTCTGCTTCCACTTCATAAGAGTGAAATAGTGGAAGATCCCTTGGTAAGTGCTTGTCAACTTTTGACATGTTGTAGAGTATCATCGGATCATCTTCTGCATGGAAAGTGGCAACTACGCCAGCCTTTTTTGATTCTCTTAGCAATTCGAATATGTATCCATCTTCCGTCATCCTATTCGAAACGCTATATGTGGTGAAAGATTTAACGCTGTTAATGCCAAGAGCAAGCGTACTTCCAATTAGCTCTCTTGGCGAAAAGTCAGGATGGGCGATGGTCATATGAAAAGAGTAGTCAACATGGGAGCGACTTGCAACTTTCATACGTTTTGAAAAGTTTTCTTCTACTTCGCGACGTTTCGTGACCGGATCCAAAAAATCTATGAAAGTCGTGATACCTCCATACGCGGCTCCTATGGAACCGGATTCAAAATCATCAGCAGACGTGTACTTACCTAAGTTCAGAGCGAAGTGCACGTGTGGATCGATCAATCCAGGCAATAGGTACATTCCATTAGCGTTATAAACCTCCACCGCATCAAGCTTTTCGCTTGATACAGCAGAGATCTTGCCACTTTTTATGTAAATATTCGCATCGTAAGAATTAAAACCATCAAAAATCCTTCCTCCAACGATTGCCAAATCGTTCAAGGCCTACCTCCCATCGTCAATGCCATCACAGCTTTCGCCGTGTGAAGTCTGTTTTCTGCTTCATCAAAAACTATTGAGTGAGGACCGTCTATGACGGAATCCACAACTTCTCTTCCCCTATCGGCAGGCAAAGCGTGCATGTAAACTGAATGCTTTTTAGTCAATCCTATTCTTCTCTCGTCACAAATCCAGTCTTTATGCTGTCTCACCTTTTCCATTATCTCATCTTTGCGGGATTCCGCTTCCATCGGGTTGTCGATCGCGAAGAAGCCACCCCAAGATTTTGGAATGACAACATCCGCATCAACGAAAGCATCATCCATATCATGCGTGATGTTCAAACTTCCTCCAGCCATCTCAGCATTTTCTTTAGCTTGCTTCAGCACATCGGGCATAAGATCGAATCCCTTGGGATAGGCAAGCGTTACGTCGATCCCATAACGAGTGAAAAGCAATATCTGAGATTGAGGAACGGACAGCGGTTTTAAATGACTTTCGGCGTAAGCCCAACTGATACCCACTTTTAAATGTCTAAGATCTTTTCCGAACCGCTCTTGAATCGTCATCAAATCGGCTAAAACTTGCATTGGATGATAGATGTCATCTTGCAAATTCAAAACGGGGATATTGGAGTTTTTCGTGAGTCCGCGTAGGTATTTGTTTCCAACTCCGAACTGACAATGTCTAATGGCTATGGCATGACCAAATCTACTCAAAACTTTTGCGGTATCGGCAACCGTTTCCCCATGATGGGCTTGCATTTTATCCGGAGAGAGGAAATTTCCGTGTCCACCAAGCTGTGTTATTCCCGTTTCGATCGAATTTCGAGTTCTCGTCGATTCCTCGTAAAAGATCATGAATACCGTTTTGTACTGAAGAAGTGGATGAGGCTCACCAGTGGCGAATTTTCTTTTGAGATCAAAAGAAGTATCCAACATCAAATCCACCTCTTCTTTGGTGAATTCTTGAGTTGTTATGAAATGTTTTCCTCTTAGCATAGAGCCCATTGTCTTACCCCCTTTTGGTTATTGTCTGTAAAAAATAAGCATAAAATGCCGCTGCTTTAACAAGATGATCCACCGGGGCTTGATCATCAGGTCCATGGGCGTATATTTCGTTAGCCGGTCCAAAGCCTATCGTTGGAATGTTGAAAAGTCCAGCAGTGGCAACGCCATTTGTAGAGAAATTCCACTTATCGACCTTCGGATCCGATTTGAACAACGTTTTGTAAGTTTCAACGGCAGATTGAACCACATCTGAATCTTCATCCATAACCCATGTTCTAAAGTATTTTTCCGATGAATACTTTTTACCCGTGTACGCAACTCCGTCATAAACTTGCTCCAAAATTTCTGCTTCTACACCCGCATCTCTTATGACTTTTTTGAACTCCTCTATGGCCGTTTCTTTGGTCTCTCCTTTTGTTAACCTTCTATCTATGTGGATCGTACATTCGTCGGCCACAGCGTTTTCGGATGGGGATTTGAAGAATATTTGCGAAACGACAGCCGTGCCTTTTCCTAAGAATGGATCTGGTTTCAGTTCATCGTTAAGCTTTTCAATTCCAAGCACGATTCTTGCCATTTTATAAATCGCATTGTCTCCCATTTCTGGCATGGCGGCGTGCGCCGATCTTCCTTTCGTTTGAATCTTAACCTCTATTCTTCCTCTATGTCCTCGATAGATGTTCAAGTTGGTAGGTTCGGTGATCACCACGTAATCCGGTTTGAATTCATCCTCCTTGACTATGTATTGCCAACACATTCCATCGCAAGCTTCCTCCATGACAGAGCCAACAACGTAGAAAGTGTAATCCCCCTCAAGGTGCAAATCTTTTATGATCTTCCCGGCATACACCATTGAAGCCATTCCGGCTTTTTGATCTCCAGAGCCACGACCGTATACGATCCCATTTTCAACCTTTCCCTTAAAGGGATCGTGTTTCCACTGGGACTCATCTCCAACACCGACCACATCGATGTGGGCATCCATGGCTACGACGGTTTTTCCACTTCCTATTCTTCCGAATACATTTCCGATTCCATCCGTTTTTACTTCATCGAATCCAACTTTGCGCATCTCTTCGGATATTCTATCAACCACTTCTTTTTCTTGCCCGGAATAGCTGGGTATGGCAACGATGTCTCTCAAAAATCGCGTTACATCATTTCGATATTCCTCTGCTCTCTTCATTATTTCATCAGCAATGCTCACAGTACCATCCCTTTCTGAATTTTTATAAGGACAGGCCTAAAGTCTGCTCTCTAATTAGTTTGCTTAAATCATTTTTTGAAAAAATCGACGATTTTTTCTGCCATTTCAAGGCCAACTCGTTTTTGTGCCTCGACCGTGGAAGCGCCAAGATGTGGTGTTGCGATCACATTTGATAAGGACAACAATTTCATCTCCATATCATTCGGTGGCTCTGTTTCAAGCACATCCAAAGCAGCGCCGGCTATTTCACCGTCTTTCAAAGCATCGTAGAGCGCCTCATCATCCACTATTCCTCCACGTGCTGCGTGAATGAAGAAGCTTGTGGATTTCATCAAAGAAAATTGATCTCTTGAAATTATATGCTTAGTTGCAGGAAGCAGTGGAAGATGAACCGTGACGTAATCTGAACTTCTCAAAAGATCGCCCATTTCAACAAACTCCACGTCCAATCCTCCGTCGTTCTTTATGACATCGTAGACGACAATTTTCATTCCAAATGCGAGTGCACGTTTTGCAATTTCCCTGCCTATATGGCCAAACCCAATTATTCCAAGAGTTTTTCCGTACAGTTCAACACCCTTCAGCAATTTCTTTTCCCATTTTCCTTCTTTTAAACCTATCGCGCCCCTTACCATATGCCTGCTTAACGAGATCATAAATCCAAATACGAGCTCGGCAACGCTTATTGAGTTTGCCATGGGAGTGTTTAAAACCGCTACACCATGTTTTTTTGCACTTTTGAGATCTATGTTGTCGAGACCGACCCCAGCTCTCCCGATAACTTTAAGATTTTTTCCGGACTCTATCACATCTCCAGTCACCTTTGTCGCACTCCTCACTATTATAGCGTCGTACTCACCGATACGTTTGGGAAGATCTTCTGGAGACACTTTGTTTTCATCAACATTAAAATCGGCTTTCTTCAACACGTTTACCGCTTCAAGATCCAGCGGATCGTTTATCAACACTCTTATCATCATTCATCACCCTCCATGAGCATCTCTTCAACGGCCTTAACACCTGAACCAATTGGGACATGCTTTCCCATTTTGTACATGGCCATCTCTATGGTGGCCATTGCGGATATCATGTCAAGTCTATCGACATAGCCGAGGTTAGAAACTCTGAAGATCTTTCCAGCAAGCTTTCCTTGACCCCCAGAAAAATACATTCCATACTCTTTGCTGGTTACTCTCAAAAATTCAATTCCGTCCACATCTTCAGGAACCGTAACAGCGGTCAAAACATTTCCTGGCTTTTTCGAGAACACTTTGAGCCCAATCGCTTGTATCCCTTTTCTCATCGCATTTGCAAATATCGCGTGCCTATTCCAAATCTTTTCAAGCGTTTCGTCTTCGATCATCTCAAGGGCTTTGTTCAACTGATAAACAAGGTTGACTGCACCTGTGTAAGGAGTATCGGTGTATTTCTTTTTGTAAGCTCTGAGATCGAAGTAATACCTTGGTGAACGTGTTTTTTCTATTCTATTCCATGCTTTTTCACCGTTTACGGCAACAAAGGCCAACCCTGGAGGCATCATGAAAGCTTTCTGAGAGCCTGCAACTGCGATGTCAATGCCCCATTTTTCCATTTCCAGCGGTTCTGCGATAAGACCACTTACGGCGTCAACCACAAGGATGGCATCGGTTTTGCCAACAACTTTCGCAATTGGCTTTATATCGTTCACGACACCGGTGGAAGTTTCACTTAGAGTCGTGAACACCACTTTCACATCAGGGTTTTCTTTCAAAGCTTTTTCTATTTGTTCAGTTTTAACGCAATCACCCCATTCAACATCGATCTTAACCATATTCGCTCCATAAGCTTTGCACAACTCAGCCCATCTTTCTCCAAACTTTCCTCCCACAACTGTTATAACTTTGTCATTTGGGCTCACCGTGTTGGCCACTGAGGCTTCAAGAGCGCCGGTTCCAGATGAAGAAAGGATGAAAACATGATCGCCAGTTCTGAATACTTTTTTCAACCCTTCAGAAGCATTTGCAAGCATCTTCTTGAATTCCGGTGTTCGGTGCGCCATGGTTTCTTTTGCACCTTCTAAAAGCACATCGACCGGTACGGGGGTGGGTCCAGGCGTCATGATCCTTGTTTTCTTTAACATTACGAATTCCTCCTCTCGAAGATGAAAACATGTGTTAAAAATTCACGCTTCAAGATATTTTACCACGCATTTCGATTTTTTTTATACATTAATATGTAGGGAAGCGAATGTTAAATTTTTCTTGACATGTACATTTTTTTGGGATATAATTACGGTTGCATCAACGAAATCTCTTACGTGTTTAAAGTGTTCAAATATTTTTCGTTTCACGTAAGGGCTTTCAAAAAATAAAGTTTTTAGAAGGGGGTAATACTTGAATGAAAAAGATAGTGGTAGTTCTTGCGGCGTTTCTTCTTATCGGTGCAATGGTTGGAATGGCATCGACTGTAGTTGAAGAAACGATAGGGACTATAGCGACACTTGACCCGGCGTGGGGTTACGACACCTCATCTGGTGAAGCGATATGGCAACTCTATGACAACCTTATTCAGTACAAAGGTTCTTCTTTAACCGAATTCCTACCAATGATTTCCACAAACATACCAAATGCCAAAGATGGAACCATACTTGACAACGGTAAAACTTACATTTTCCACATTCGCCAAGGCGTTTATTTCCACAATGGAGACATCCTCACCCCAGAAGATGTCAAGTATTCCTTTGAAAGAACAATTATATTCGATCGTGCGGGCGGGCCGACATGGATGCTTGCAGAGCCTCTTCTTGAAGAAATAAACGGATCTTATGTTGATTCTTTAACACAATGGGCGAAAAAGCTCGCCGGCGTGAAATCTTATTCAGACCTTTTCTTGAAAGGGACCAAAACTCCTAAAAACGTTCAAAGCAGGAAAGCTCTTATAGACGCGTTCAACATGCTTGATAAAGAATTCGAGATTAAGGGTAATGATTTGATAATACATCTCCCACATGCTTATCCTCCATTTCTCTTCATACTTGCACACGGTGCAAATTGGAGCGCTATCATTGACAGAAAATGGGCTATCGAAAATGGCGCATGGGATGGCAAAGCCAATGACTGGTGGATTTATCACAACCCGACGCGTGAAAAAGATCCTCTTTATTCCATCGAAGACGGTTCAGGTCCATTCACTCTTGACCGTTGGACAAAGGGAAGAGAGATAGTCTTCAAAAGATTCGACGAATATTGGGGCGGTCCTGCGAAGATCGAGTACGGTGTCATAAGAAGGGTCACCGAATTCACAACAAGAAAGCTCGATCTCATGCGTGGAAACGCCGATACGATTTACGTACCGCAACAGTACATGAGCCAAGTTGAGAATTTATCAGGTGTAACCGTCATCAAAAATCTCCCTGAGTTGGTTATAGACAACATATTCTTCAACTGGAATATCAATTCAAAGGGAAATCCGTATATTGGAAGCGGAAAATTGGATGGAAAGGGTATACCATCTAACTTCTTCTCCAACATAGACGTGAGGAAAGCTTTTGCGTATCTCTTCCCCTACAAAACGTATATAAAACAGGTCCTTAACGGGCAAGCTTTAACACCAAACGGTTGTATTCCGAAGGGTATGCTTGGATACGATTCAAAAGTCCCACCCACATACCATCAAGATCTTGCAAAAGCAACTGAGTATTTCAAAAAAGCCTACAACGGTGAGCTTTGGAACAAAGGTTTCAAGATGACCATCGTTTACAACTCTGGCAACGTCGCAAGAAGGACTTCTTGCGAAATGATAAAGGCTTTTGCGAGGAGAATCAACCCGAAATTCAAAGTGGATATCTCATCTGAATTGTGGGCATCTTTCTTGGATGACTATCTTGCAGGAAAACTTCCATTGTTCTCACTTGGCTGGTTGGCAGATTATCCAGATCCATATGACTTTGCTCAACCATACTATGGCTCAAACGGAGCTTATGGGAGCACGCTTGGAAAGAATTACATTGCTTGGGCTAAGAAGAACATGGATGGTTTGATCAACGAATCCATGAAAACAACAGATCCTGAAAAACGTGCGGCCATTTACAAAGAGCTCAATGTGAAAGCATACGACATAGCTTATGGAATATGGACTGATCAGCCGTTGGGACATCATGTACAACGCAACGATCTCAAAGGTTGGTACTACAACGCCATGAGACCTGGGATAGACTTCTACTCGCTTTCAAAATAAAGCTTGTTTTAAAGTTGTTAACTTGGAAAAGGGCCTGTTTCAGGCTCTTTTCTTTTTCGTGAAACTCAACATCATCATAAAAATGAAAATCTTGAAATGTAACAAAGTAAAGTTTTATAATCTCCAGTGTTTTGCTACATATAGAAGAAAAGTATAATGATACACTTTGGTGAAGGAGGAAGAAATATGAAAAAAAGCGTTGTGTTCCTTGCAATAGCTGTCTTGGCATTAAGTGGTATATACGTAATGGCATCTTCCAACATGATCGTGGAGGAAACCATAGGATCGATACCGACACTCGATCCAGCTTGGTCTTACGATACAGGATCAGGTGAAGCCATATGGCAACTTTACGATAATCTTATTCAGTATGATGGATCCAGCATTTCGAAGTTCAAACCGATGATCTCCACGAACATTCCAAGTGAAAAAGATGGAACGATCCTCGACAATGGAAAAACCTACATTTTTCACATTCGACAAAATGTTTACTTTCACAGTGGAGATATTTTGACTCCAGAAGATGTCGTTTATTCACTTGAAAGAGCGGTTATATTCGATCGCGCAGGTGGACCATCCTGGATGCTTGCAGAACCATTATTGCCAACGATCGATGGTGCTTACGTGGATAGCATTGAACAATGGGCAACGAAATTAGCAGGAGTGAAGAAGTTCAACGATCTTTTTTTATCTGGTACAAGAACACCAAAAAACGATAAGTACAGACAAGCTCTCATTGACACCTTTAATTTGCTGTCAAAAAGCTTTGAAGTCAAAGGAAATGAGGTCATAATTCATCTTCCCCATTCTTATCCGCCGTTTCTTTATATATTGGCTCATGGTGTTTCTGAATCCTCCATATTGGATAAAAAATGGCTGATTGAAAAAGGTGGATGGAATGGAAATGCGAATACGTGGTGGATTTATCACAACCCATCCCGCGAAAAAGATCCTCTCTATTCCATCGAAAATGGCACAGGTCCATTCACGCTTGAACGCTGGACAAAGGGAAGAGAAATCGTCTTTAAAAGGTTCGACAAGTATTGGGCAGGTCCTGCCAAAATAGAATACGGTATCATAAAAAAAGTACCAGAATTCACAACGAGAAAACTCGATCTTTTACGTGGAAATGCAGACACGATTTATGTCCCAAGACAATATATGGAACAGGTGGAAAATGTGCCTGGAATAAAAGTGATAAAGGGTTTACCTGTTCTCAGTGTGGACGTTGGAGTGTTTAATTTCAACGTGGATTCCAAAGGAAATCCTTACATAGGCAGTGGCAGACTCGATGGAAGAGGAATACCGCCTGACTTCTTTTCAAATGAAAATGTCAGATTGGCTTTTGATTACCTCTTTCCATACAACGCTTTTATAAAGCAGGTATGGGTTGGACAGGCGATAGTTCCAAATAGCGTTATCCCTAAAGGAATCTTTGGATACAACGCAAAAAATCCAACACCTTTCACTCAGAACCTTGCAAAAGCCACTGAATACTTCAAGAAAGCTTATAACGGTGAGCTTTGGAATAAAGGATTCACCATGACGCTCGTGTACAACTCAGGAAATACTCAAAGGCAAACCGCTTGCGAGATGATCAGATATTACGCAAGACGTATAAACCCGAAATTCCATGTTAACATTGTGAGTGAGTTGTGGGCCTCATTTCTTGATGACTACGCAAGCGGAAAACTTCCGTTCTTCGTTGTTGGATGGAGTGCCGATTATCCGGATCCATACGACTTTGAACAACCCTTCTACTCATCAAATGGAGCTTACGGATCGACAATTGGAAAGAATTATGTTGAATGGGCAAAAAAGAACATGAACACTTTGCTCGTGAAATCGATGAAAACCGTGAGTCAAACTGAACGTGCAAAGATTTACAATCAAATGAATATCGAAGCTCACGACAACGCAATTTACATGTTTCTCGATCAACCGTTATCCATGCATGTCCAGCGTTCGGATTTAAAAGGTTGGTACTACAATCCCATGAGACCGGGAATAGATTTTTATTCCCTTTCAAAATGATCGTTTAACTTCGAATATCTGGTAAAATAGGTCGGAGAACTAAGATTCTCCGACCGTTTTGTTAAAATGACAAAAAAAGAGAGAGGATGGTGTTTTACTTTGGCAAGTTTTATAATTAGGAGGATTCTCCTGCTACCCGTGACCCTTTTAGGGCTCACATTCCTGATATTCTTTTTCACATCTTTCCTATCCCCTTATCAGTTACTCAGTGCATATGTTCAAGATCCTAGACAGCTTCAAGGCGGAAACGTTGAAAAGCTTATTGATAAGTATGGTCTTAGGGAAAACTTCATGATAAGATATGGAAAATGGCTCGGTCAAATTTCACATGGTAATCTTGGATGGTCACTCTCTTTGAACGAACCTGTGAGTGTTGTCATAGAGCAAAGATTTCCTGCAACTCTTGAGCTTACCATATACGCCATAATTCCTGTTATATTCGTAGGAATATGGTTGGGGGTGGTGGCATCTGTTCATCATAACGGGGTAATAGATCAAATATTAAGGGTATTTGCCCTCTTAGGTTACTCCATACCTGCCTTCGTCTTGGGATTGTTGATACTTTTCATTTTTTATGGAGTCCTTGGATGGCTGCCACCGGGGCGGCTCGATCAGTGGGCTCAGATGATCTTCTTTTCGAAAAATTTTCATCACTATACAGGTTTAGCCACGATAGACGCCCTTTTAAATGGAAACATTCCAATATTCTTGGATGCTCTTAAACATCTGATCTCACCTATACTTACCCTTTCATACCTATCTTGGGCAGGTTTGCTGAGAATCACCCGCTCTTCCATGCTCGAATCCCTTGGACAGGATTACATTCGTACCGCGCGCGCAAAAGGTTTGAGCGAGAAAATGATCGTCAACAAGCATGCCAGAAGAAACGCCCTTATTCCTGCCACAACCGTTGCCGGATTGATGTTCATAGGAATGCTTGGGGGTGTCATCATAACCGAGACGATATTCAATTATCCGGGAATTGGTAGTTTTGCAGCTCAGGCAGCTACACAGTTTGATTACGCTGGCATTTTGGGTGTTGCTTTGGTTTACGGTTTGGTAACGATCATAGGTAATTTGATCGTTGATATTTCGTACGCCATGATAGATCCAAGAGTACGTTTGGGGTGATGGATGATGGAAGGATTCTTAAAGATTCTTAAAAAGATAGCAAAAAATCCAACTTCGTTAGCCGGTTTGCTACTTGTTCTGTTTTTCGTGATAGTGGCGATTTTCGCTCCCATCATAGCCCATCCAGAATATCCAGATACACCCTATCAGATGCCTCAAAGCGGTTGGTCATCAATTCCTCAACCTCCTTCATGGCAAAATCCATTTGGAACTTCTGAAGGGCAATATGACATATATTACGGAATAATTTGGGGAACTAGAACCGCTTTTAAAATTGGAATCGTAGTTATAGGCCTTGCGTTGATAATCGGATTGTTCGTAGGAACGATGGCTGCGTACTTTGGGGGATGGATTGACGAAGTGCTCATGAGAATAACGGATATATTTCTCGCTTTTCCATTTCTTGTGGGAGTCATCGTCATCATCACGATGCTTGGTCCCGGCTTGACTCATGTCATGTGGGCGCTGGTGTTATTCTATTGGATGGGATACGCTAGACTTATAAGGGGAAGCGTTTTAGAAGTTAAAGAGAACGATTACGTTATGGCTGGACGTGCATTGGGAACTCCGGGATACAAAATCATAACCCGCCACATTTTGCCAAATGCCATATTTCCAATCATAATTCAAGTTTCAATGGATATGGCAACGATACCTTTGACGGCAGCGGCTCTTTCTTTTCTCGGACTTGGATCTCCTGTGGGATACGCAGATTGGGGTCAACTGGTTTCATTTTCAAGAAACTGGATAATTTCCTCAAGTGGCGGAAACCCCTTTGCATATTGGTATACCATCACTTTTCCAAGTCTCGCGATAATACTCTACGCCATGGGATGGAACCTTCTCGGAGATGCACTTAGAGATATTTTCGACCCAAGAATGCTTGTATAGGACGTGATTGAAATGGCAAATGAAAACATGCTTTTACAAGTCAAAAACCTTCACACTATCTTTCACACAGAAGATGGAACGGTTGAAGCCATAGGTGGGGTTGATTTTGAAGTAAAAGAGGGAGAAACACTTGGAATTGTTGGAGAATCGGGCTGCGGAAAAAGCGTCACATCGCTTTCGGTGATGCGCCTTTTACCTAAAGGAATAGGAGAAATTCCACAGGGAGAGGTCATATACAAAGGAAAAAACCTTCTCAAACTGCCCGAAAAGGAAATGCGAAAGATAAGAGGCAAAGAGATCGCCATGATCTTTCAAGAACCGATGACGGCGCTTAACCCTGTTTACACCGTTGGGGATCAGCTTGTGGAGATGGTAGAGCTTCATCTCGGTATGAACAAAAAAGAGGCGTACGATTATGCGATAAAGATGTTTGAAAAGGTTGGAATTCCTATGCCAGAAAAGCGCATTTACTCGTATCCTCATGAACTAAGTGGAGGTCTTAGACAAAGGGCCATGATAGCAATGATGATGTCCTGTAATCCAAGCCTACTGATAGCAGATGAGCCAACAACAGCCCTTGATGTCACGATACAGGCTCAAGTGCTTGATCTTATGCGTGCGCTTTTAAAAGAATACAATTCTTCTCTGATAATGATCACCCATGATTTAGGGGTCATAGCTGAAATGGCAGAACGCGTGGCCGTTATGTACGCTGGGAGAATAGTGGAATATGCTGATATCATTCCACTGTTTAAAAAGCCGTCACATCCATACACAGTTGGCTTGATGAGATCCATTCCACGTCCAGATGTTGAAGTTGATAGACTTGATTCCATAAAAGGGGTCGTTCCGGATCTTTTCCACATGCCAAAGGGCTGTAGATTCAACACCAGATGCCCTTACACAACGGACAAGTGTTTTGAAGAAGAGCCACCTCTTTTTGAAGTCGAACCAGGACATTTCAGCAGATGCTGGAGGTATGCTGAAATGGAAGAACTCTCAAAACACTGGGAAAGTGGTGAGTAAATTGGAAAAACTTCAAAGTGAAAAAAAGTCAGGCAGCAAAGCTAAAATTCTCTTAGAGGTTAAAAACCTAAAAAAATATTTTCCAATAAAGGCCGGCGTCTTCAAAAGAACCGTCGGTTGGGTAAGAGCTGTGGATGATGTCTCTTTCTTCATAAGAAAAGGGGAAACTCTTGGACTTGTTGGAGAATCGGGCTGCGGCAAAACCACGACTGGGAGAACGATTTTAAGGCTCATAGAACCAACTGCTGGAAGTGTACATTACGGTGGAAATGACCTTCTCGCCATGTCCAGAGGGAAAATGAACAAATACAGATCCAAATTGCAGATGATCTTCCAAGATCCATACGGCTCCCTCGATCCGAGAATGAGAGTAAGAGACATAATAGCGGAGGGGTTAAGATCCGCCCATGTGGGAAACAAAAAAGAAAGATACGAAATGGTGGAGCAATATATGGAAAAGGTTGGCCTTTCCAAACTCTACGTGAATAGATTTGCTCACGAGTTCAGTGGTGGGCAAAGGCAAAGAGTAGGAATAGCCAGAGCCCTTATCATGAATCCGGAATTGATCGTTTGTGACGAGGCAGTATCGGCACTTGACGTTTCCATACAAGCACAGGTCCTTAATTTGTTAGACGATCTTCAGAAAGAGTTCAATTTGACGTACCTTTTCATAGCACACGATTTGAACGTCGTCAAACATATAAGTGATAGAATAGTGGTCATGTATCTCGGAAAAATAGTGGAGATAGCAAGTAAACATGAACTTTTCATCAATCCTCTTCACCCTTACACCAAAGCTTTACTTTCCGCAAACCCAATACCAGATCCGACGATCGAGCGAAAAGACCGAATCATACTTCAAGGGGATGTGCCAAGTCCGGCAAATCCTCCAAAAGGGTGTAGATTCCATCCAAGATGTTGGCTTGCAGGTCCACAATGCTCTCAGGAAGAGCCGCCTTTGATCGAAGTTAAGCCCGATCACTACGTTGCATGTCACTTCTGGAAGAATATGGAAGATCAAAACTGATTAAAAAGCCACCTAAAAAGGTGGCTTTTTAATCCTTTCACCTTATACAGGATGGATTTCATGGATTATCGATGGAATCGTAAACATCTTCAATGCCACTGGCTATTTTAAACACGAGAAGAAAGTTGCTTGAACGAAAAAATCCCTCCCTATAATTGGGAGGGCTACTTTTTTACTCCATCATTTACTTCCTCGTAAGTGATGGAGTATTCCTTTGAAATGAGGGCATAATGGTTTTTGGTTGTGGTATACGAAAACCGCTTAAAACCCTTTAAATATACGTTCTCACTGGCAGCCCTACAGGGAATCGAACCCTGGTTTCCTGGCTGAGAACCAGGTGGACTAACCACTATCCGATAGGGCCGTCAATATGATATCATAATTATGTGTTTCTTTCAAAGCAATTGGATTTTACATCATCGTTAAGAGTGTGGCCAATGTTGAAAGGAGGGATTTTTATGAAAAGGGTTGTTTGGTTATTCATTCTTTTGGTAACGATAAGTGCATTTTCATTTGCCGGGGCCAATGTTCAGGATATAATCATAACTCCAACAAAACCTACGAATTTAACGATCAAAGTTTGGACGGACAAATCGGTAGGTTCCACGTATTATCAAGGGGAATCAATACACATATATTTTAAAACCTCGCAGAATGCGTATGTGACGCTTTACGATTTTACTCCTGAAGGAGGGGTAAGAATCATCTTTCCAAATTTTTTCCAAAGAAACAACTTTGTCAAGGGTGGCATCGTGTATGTAATTCCAAATCCGTCTTACAATTACGATTTAACCGTATCTGGCCAAAATGGAAGAGAAATGATAGAGGCAATCGCAACCACTTCTCCAAAAGTTTTGCCTCCTGCACCTTCAGTGAGAAATCAGCCATTTGCGGAAATTCCTAAAGGCCTTGATTTTATGAAGAGTTTGAAGATCAAAATCGCGGGTAAATCCATTGCCGTTGACACGACTTACTTTTACGTTGGCTATGTCCCTAAAACAGGTGTTGTGCATTTCACTTCCAATCCATCGGGTCTCTCTCTCTTTGTAGACGGAGTGTCTGAAGGGAAAACCCCAAAAGATCTTCGACTCGCAGAAGGTAACCACCTTGCCGTATTTTGGTATGGGCTTAAAAAAATCTCCAAACTTTTCACGGTTCAAGCAGGAACATATCAAACAGTGTCAGCCAACATGCCGGTTACTCCTATACCGCCCAAGCCCATCAATATCAAAGTCAACGTGAATACAAACCCATTTGGTGCTTTGGTGTTTGTGAATGGAAAGATGCTGGGAGTTTCTCCTTGCGTGATCGAATTGCCGCAGGGGACTTACGAATTCACCATCTTAAAACCCGATTACCATACACTCGTTCAAAAGATGGTGATAAGTAATTATACCAAGAATATCAACATCAATTTGAGAAGCATTGCAACTTATAACAATTGGTGATAACATAAGCAAGAATATAAGAGGAGGAGGAAGCTAATGCGAAAATACAGAGAAATTCCAATTTGGAAAAACGTTAAGGAAGAGGAATGGGACGATTGGAAGTGGCAATTGGCCCATCGGATAATGGATGCCGATACGCTTGCAAAAGTCATTTCATTGGATGAAGACGAGAAAAATGCGATAACGTCGAGTCTTAAACATTTGAGAATGGCGATAACCCCTTACTATGCATCTTTAATCGATCAAAATGATCCGGGTGATCCTGTGAGAAAACAGGCGGTGCCCACAATGAATGAGCTTTACGTTTCACCTAACGAGAGTGCCGATCCGCTTTTTGAAGATGTGGATTCACCGGTATACGGTCTTACCCATCGTTATCCAGACAGGGTTTTACTACTTGTTACCGATCAATGCTCCATGTATTGCCGCCATTGTACCAGAAGGCGCAAGGCTGGCGAAACGGATATGCCGATGTCAATGTCGAAGATAGATAAAATGGTTGAATACGTGGCATCACATGAAGAAATAAGAGATGTTTTGATCTCAGGAGGAGATCCTTTCACGCTTTCAACAGAAAGACTTGAGGCGATAATAAAGAAATTTAGAGATATTCCACACGTTGAAATAATTAGAATTGGCACTCGAACTCCTGTGGTTATGCCACAGAGGATCACCGATGATCTCGTGAACATGCTTAAAAAATACCATCCGATTTGGGTTAACACACACTTCAACCATCCAAATGAGATAACTCCCGATTCTGAACGTGCACTTGCAAGAATGGCAGATGCTGGAATTCCTTTAGGCAATCAATCTGTTTTGTTGAGAGGAATAAATGACTGCCCTCAAATAATGAAAAAATTGGTTCACGTACTTGTTAAAAATCGAGTTAGGCCTTACTACATTTATCAATGTGATCTTTCAAAGGGATTATCTCATTTTAGGACAACGGTAGCACGTGGAATAGAAATAATAGAGTATTTACGGGGGCACACTTCTGGGTACGCCGTACCAACTTATGTCATAGACGCACCCGGTGGAGGTGGAAAAATACCGGTCAGCCCTCAATATCTTATATCCATGGGGGCAAACAAAGTTATTTTGAGAAATTACGAAGGTGGTGTTTTTGTTTACAAAGAACCAGATGATTACAAACCATCTTGCAAGGGAAATTACATTCCGGATAAAGAGAAGAGCAACTCAGGTGTTGCCGGTCTCTTAAGCGGAAATTACGCTTTTATGATCCCTTGGGGAAATGACAGAAAGAAGAGAATAAAAAAGTGGAGAGAGGAACAAAAGAAGAACTCTTTAAAAAAATAAAGAATCATAGAGTTATTTCAGTTATTGGGCTTTCTAAAAACGTTGGTAAGACGACGGTGGTGAATTTTTTGTTACGCAGGCTCTGCAGAGCCTGCGTAATGACGATAGGACGGGATGGTGAAGATCAAGATGCCATTTTCAACGTTGCGAAACCGAAGATTCTTTTGCCAAAAGATGATTTTGCAATCGTGCCTGTCGCAGTATTGCCTGAGTGGGGCGAAATATATGAAACTTTTGAAGCTTCATCTGGGAAAGTGGCTTTAGTTAAGGCGAAGATAGATACAGAAGTTCAAACGATCAAAGTTGGAAGTTATGAAGAAACCCTGCAAATATCCCAAAAACTCACCAAGTACTGCGATCATATTATTGTAGATGGTGCTTTGGAAAGAATTGGCATAGCTTCCTACGTTGACGCTGCGATACTTGTCAGTGGAGCAGAAGTGGGGAGAACTACCGAGAAAATCGTTGAAAAGACCGTAAAAATCATTAAAAGAATTCAAACGCCTATGGTGGAAGAGAAAACCTCATTAAAACTAAAAGGTCTGCTAAACAAAGTGGTCTCTGGTAAAGATGGGAAAATATTTGCATTGGATGTAAACGGTGTGGCTGGCTATGAGGATAAAATCGTGAAACTTTGCGAAGATTCCGATTTTGTCTATCTTCCAGGCGCCGTTACAGATAAGATCGCTTCGAAATTGAAATGTGAAATCATAGTCCCAAATAGTGGAAATATTCTCTGTGATGAAGGAAATTTCAAAGTTTTGGCACAAACCAATCTTTTGGGGATTGGAGTAAATCACACTTCTATAAAAGGTGTGGAAGTTGATCCTGAAGAACTTATTTTTGAACTTCGAAGACGCCTAAATGGTATAATCATCTTCGACGTACTCTACGAGGAGGTTTCAATATGGAATTCATTGTGAAAAGGAGCGAAATGGCCTTTCATCTTGACTCGCTCTCACGAGCTGTTGCATCGAGGCCTATAAAACCAGTTTTGAACGGAGTGTTATTTGAGCTTGATAATGGTTTGGTGATGACCGCTACGGATATGGAATTCACAGTGAGATCGAAGATATCTAATGTATCCGGTAAAGGTGTGTTTGTTGTTAATGCTAAGACGGCACACGAGATCGTCAAAAGCCTTCCTGGGGACGAAGCCCATTTTTCGTTGAACGGTGAGAAATTGGAAATTTCCTCTGGAAAAAGTAAGTTTCAGATATTCACACAAAGTGCAGAAGATTTTCCCGATGTAAGAATTCCCTACGATGGTGCACAATATGAGATGGATCGTGCGAAATTCGCCGAGATGATCGACAGGGTATCTTTTAGTGCAGCCAATGATGAAAACATACGAAACCTTAACGGTGTGTATTTCGAAATGGAAGATGGCATGCTTAGAACGGTGGCGGTAGATGGATTTAGAATGTCCTTGGCTGAAGAAAAGACCGACAACACCGGTAACCTCAACTTCTTGATTTCTTTGAGAGCAGTTAAGGAACTTTTGCGTCTTCTCACCGTTTCTCGTGTTGAAAAGATAATGATGAAGTTTGAAAACAGGCAAGTTGCCTTTGAAATAGGGAACACCGTTTTGGTATGCAAAGTCGTGGATGCCGATTTCCCAAATTACAAGCGCGTTATTCCAGAAGAATTCAAAACGCGCGTTGTCGTAGATAGAAATCTTCTCAAAGGAGCGGTAAAAAGAGCCAGCATAGTAACACGAACTGGCACTGAAGCTGTGAAATTTTCAACTGAGGGAGAGATTCTTAAAATATCATCGAAAAGTGTTGGGCTTGGAGAAGCTGAAGAAACGCTGGACGTGCAAACCGATGGTGAATCGATGACCGTGGCTTTCAATCCAGCTTTCATACTCGATGCTTTGAATCACACAAATGAGGACAAAGTCCAGTTGAATTTTGTCGATGTTAACAAGCCTTTGATGATCGACACGCCTAATTTGGAAGGATATTTTTTCATCGTCATGCCGGTGAGGATTTGATGAGAGCAGGAATCGGATATGATGTTCATAAGCTTGTCCAAGATAGAAAACTTGTATTAGGTGGAGTAGAAATACCTTATCCAAAAGGGTTATATGCTCATTCCGACGGCGATGTTATAGCTCATGCGATAGGGGATGCCATTTTAGGCGCTAGTGGATTTGGAGATCTCGGTGTTTATTTTCCACCGAATGATCCGAGATACGAGGGTATTTCTTCCATGCTCATCTTGAAAGAGATAAAAGAAAAAGTGGAGCGCAAAAAGTTCAGGATCGATTACATAGACGTCATGCTTGTCATGGAAGAGCCTAAAATATCTCCTTATGTTGGACAAATGCGTGAAGAAATTTCCAAAGCTCTTGAAATTGATAAAGATAGAGTTAACGTGAAAGCCACTACAAACGAAGGGATGGGGTTCGTTGGAAGGATGGAAGGCGTGGGGGCTATGGCCGTTTGTCTTTTAAAAGAGCCAACGTAGTTCTGGTGGCCAAATGAATTTTTTAGGAAATATCACCATAGGACAATACGTACCGCGAGATTCCTTCCTTCACAACCTCGATCCAAGAACCAAGATAATCTTCAACCTTGTTCTTATAACGGTGGTATTCCTAATTAAAAACTTCTATCAGTACGCGTTCTTTGGTGGTGTAATCTTGGTGATGATGGTTTTAAGCAGAGTCCCACTTTCGCATTATTTCCGTGGCTTGAAGGCCTTATGGATGTTGATAGCTTTAACGGTCGTTTTTCAGATATTTTCTGGTGGGGGTCATGTGATGTACAGTTTTTGGGTGTTCAAAATAACAGATGTGGCGGTGTACAACACGGTTTTCATAACACTTAGACTCGTTTTTATAATACTTGCGGCATCAGTTCTCACCCTGACGACATCTCCGATTCGACTCGCGGACGGATTGGAATCGCTTATGCGTACATTTCGTGTTCCAAAAGAATGGTCACATGATTTTTCAATGATGATAAGCATAGCGTTCAGATTTATACCTGTTTTGGCCATTGAAGCTGAACATGTTATGCGTGCACAACTTTCAAGAGGTGCACGCTTTGATAGAGGAGGTCTAATTCAACGGGCTAAGGGAATGATTCCGTTGCTTATACCGCTTTTTGTAGGTGCCGTCAGAATGGCGGATGAACTGGCGATAGCCATGGAAGCGAGATGTTACAGAGGAGCGGAAGGAAGAACAAAATACAAACAGTTGAATTTAAAAAAATCGGATTGTGCCTTTATCATAGCAAGCTTTGCGATGATTCTGGTTGTAATTTTGCCGTTGTGAACAACGAATTGCATGGCTGGAGGCGAATATGAACATCGAAGTTTTGTCCATTCCATCTGAGAAACCAAGACATGATTCGTACGGACTTGTCGTGGTGATAGACACTTTACGTGCTGGAACCGTTATTTCAAAAGCCATCTTCAACAACGCAATGGGTGTGTATCCGGTGAGCACCATTGAAAAAGCCTTTGAACTAAAAGAACGTATTCCCTCACCAATATTGGCCGGTGAAAGGAAATCTTTCAAGATAAAAGGATTCGATCTCGGAAACTCTCCACTTGAATTTACGAAAGAGAATGTGGAGGGTAAAAATGTGGTGCTTACAACGTCCAATGGAACAAAAACGATTGAAAGATTCAAAGAATATGGAAAAATAGTAACAATGGCAATATCAAACGTACATGCCGTTGTGGATTATACCAATTCAAAGAGCTTTCAAAATGTTCTTGTCGTTTGTTCCGGAAGCCATGGTGAAATCGCAATGGAAGATCTTTACACGGCTGGAAAATACGTGTCTATGTTTGAAAGGCCAGCTCTTAACGATGGAGCAATGATATCACTCTCCATAGCAAAAGAAGAACCACTGAAAATTCTCAAAACATCGCATCATGGCAGATATCTCAGTGAACATGGCATGGCACAGGATCTTGTTGAAAGTTGCGTGAGAACGGACGTAGTTCCAATACTTAAAAAAGATCAGGCGGGAGTTAAATTCTTCGGAGGTGAATGATTTGAAGAAAAGTAATGGGAAATTCGTAATGGTTGAAGGTGCTATATTCCTCTTAACCTTACTTGTCGCTACTTTGATATTCGCAAATCCCATAATAGGAGGCTTCTCTGTGAGCGCACCTATAATGTTTTTATCCGATCAGCCATACAACCTTTATTATTATCCAGGAATTGCCTATGAGGCAAGTTACAGCGCCTCGGGTGATTTTGTTGGAGGGATTGGTTTCAACTTCCCGATCCCTTGGATGAATTTCTCTCAAATTCCAATAACAAAATCAGAGCTCCCGATCGCTTTGGCCATAGCGAGATCCGAAAGTGGTTTTCAAAACTATTCAAGGAGCTGTGTGGGTGCAGAAGGTCTCATGCAATTTATGCCTCAAACTGCTTTGGAGTACGGGATAAGCAATCCATTTGATCCGTTTGAAAGCGTGCAAGGCGCTCTTAATTACGTAGCAAGGTATGAAACTTATTTTTCATCGCTTAAACTTGCATTTGCCGCTTACAATGCTGGCCCGGGGGCTGTTGCGAAATACAAAGGTATACCTCCTTATCCGGAAACACAAAATTACGTCAAAAAAGTTATGAAATACGTATCGCAGTATTCAACATCAACGAAATATCCGGATATCCTTGCACGAATCGGTGTTTTTGTCCAATACCGTTCATCCGGAAAAACGGTAGTTGGGCTTTCTTATCCATTGCCACCTGGCCAAGTGGATCTGTGCCCGATGGTGACGTTTGATTCGACAAAAGTTGAATTCTCTTGGATATGGAGGATAAATGCCGGCAACACACATATGGCTTTAGAGCATTCAGCTAAGGGTGATCAAATTGAAGTATCCTCTAAATTCGGACCTCTCACGGCAATAGTGGGAGAATACAAAAATGGCTTGGCAGCTTCTGGAATTTTGAACCTTTGGGGGCATAAGATCTTTGGATCGATATCCGAATCCGGCGATGTCCGTTATGGATTGGCGTTGAATGTTTTTGGAGTTTATGTGGAAGTCTGGAAAGATGAAGGGAATTACGAATTAGCGCTAAACGGGAGATGGTGAGTTGAAACTGTCCATACGGCAAGAAGAGATAAACGAATTGTTAAAGGTCAAGCTTGGAGCCAAATCGGAGATCCATAAAGGAAAACTCGTCATTTCCGCCATGCTGGGAACGGTGAAATTCAGTGTAAAAGCTCCCAAAGTACCAACACCTTTTAACAAACCTGTTGATTTTGATATATCCATGAGCCTCACGGTTAAAATGTTTTTAGACAGAATTCAACAAGAGCTTAAAAAACGTGAACTTGGCAACGTGATAAATGTAACACCGACAAAATTATCCGTTGATTTGAGAACGATCAACGGAAATATGTTCATAGATTGGCTCAAAACAAAAATGCTTAAACGTTTGGAATTTGAAAATGGGGAAATTTCGATCGAAGTGTAGAACTTTCGCTTAATTGCTTGACTGCCTTCAACGCTTTAAGGTATAATTTCATTGTCTTCATTTGCCGAGGTGGTGGAATTGGCAGACACGCAAGATTCAGGTTCTTGTGAGCGCTTTAGCTCGTGCGGGTTCAAGTCCCGCCCCCGGCACCATGTTGGTGATCTTTACCACAATGGAAACCTCTGATTTGTGTCTTGAGAATTACTTTTTTTCTTCTTGACAGTGCAAAAATACAGGTATATAATTGTTAATTGAATTCCTTAAAAATGTGGAAGGAGGGATTGTGGGAAAATTATAAACAAATCTAACCAAAGGGGGTTAGTTTTTTGCTGTACAAATTTGATGACAAAAAAAGCAAGGACATTTTGAAGGGAGGTGCTTTCCTGCAATCATGTGTTATGGTTGACAGGAGGACGCATGGGTAAAAAAGTAGTAGGTTTAGTTCTATCAGTAGCATTGTTAATGGTCGTCCTATCAGGCTGTTTTCTCTTGCCGAAGCCGGACACCGTGCCACCCGTAGTGGCTATCACGTCACCTACGAATGGTGGAAATTTTGAGGTATTGCCTAACGGATCAAAAGACGTTACGGTTGAAGCTTCGGTAACAGCGCACAGTCCGATCCAGTCTGTTACATTCGCGTTGACTTCCGCGAATTTCTCTCAAACGGTAAGTGCGAGTGGAACTATAGGACAGACATCTGGTACGTTCACTTACACATTTGTAGGCCTTACCCCAGGAAAATATTCTCTGTCGGTTGAAGCTTACAGCTCGGCCAGATTTCCTGGACGCGCAAGTAGCGTATTTGGGATCACGGCTACGACCGTTTACGAAAAACCAGTTGTAGGTGCTATCACACTTACACCGAATTATCAGGGACATTATGTGACCAACAGTCCGATCACTTTCAGCGCAACGGTTACCAATCCAAACAACGCTGGAACTCTTAATGTTGCAGCCACGGTTAATGGAGGAGCAGCAAATAAGGTCTCCGCGAATAACGGCGTTTACACGTTTATTTACACGCCAACAGCAGCTGGCACGCACACGTTTGCGATTAGCGCAGCTTTGAAAGTCGATTCCAAAACGTACAGTGATTCAACTTCCACGACGGAACCTGTGTATGTGAAACCTTCTTATTCAATTAGCTCTAATGAGTCAGTTAAAGATTATTCAGTAGCTTTAACGAGTCCATCTTTTGTTTTTAGCGCTACAAGTGCAGTTGCGCTTTTAGATGTGAATGGCTCAACTCAAGCAACTTACACATCTGGGAGTCCAATTACCAACCTCGTTCCGAATCAGTGGAACACGCTTACTTTAACATTTAAAGCCATTGATGAATTAGGTGGAGCAACTCTTGGCTCAACAACGGTGCACGTCTTAGGAGTTCAATCATCCAATTCAGCTGACACGCCTTACGTTTTCTTGATTGATAAGAGTGGGCACGTCGTTAACGCGAATGACTGGATAAAAGTTGCTGCTGGATCCAAAATAGACCTTTATGGATATATACTCAAGGGCAAGAACGACATAAGCAACTACAACATTCAGGAAACATATTACAAAACTCAGAATCTTGCGATGGCACTTTACGGACCGGGTTCTGTAGCTTCTAAAACAAGTCTAAGCGCGAGCAGTGAACCTTTGAAGCTGGTTGCTTATCTTCTCAATCCGAAGACATCTGATACGTTCATTAAATTTGACATTCTTGTCAATAACTCAGCAGCCGCTTTCTTGAGATATGACGTGGCACCAGTTGCGGCGAATTCCATAACGTTGAGCGTCAGCCCAACAGGTGATACTTACGAATCCGTACCTGCAACTCTCAACGTTATGGTGAATTCTGTCCAACCACTAACGTCTATAATCCTTGGGCAACCGTTCAAATTTGGAACTCCGTTTGATGGATACGCCACAACGACGGCTTACTCCAATTCTCAAAATGAAACGAATGTTATGAGATTTGATCATCACTACATCATGCCGGTTAGTATGGTAGAGTCCAATGGTGTTGCAGCTTACGGGACTGCTTCTAAAACGTTCCCATTTGAAGCTGCATTCTACGGACCAGCTGGAACATACCAAATAGGCGCAACCGTTACCGCTGTTGCCAATCAAATAGCAACAGCAACAACGAATTATGTTGTTCAGGCTGATACAGCTGCACCGACGATAAAGATCACGCCTGCCGGTTCTTATGTAAACATAGGCAATACTCCTGTGTACTACGGTCCAATGACGGTCACAGCGACCATCACCGATGATCACGCGATATACTGGGGCGGACTCAGTTTCAACAAGGCCACACCAACGATATTCACAACTTACCCTAACAACTCTAATATTGCGAATTATGGTGTAACGGCTACGTCTCTAACTGCT
This sequence comes from Mesoaciditoga sp., assembly GCA_015491995.1. GTDB lineage: Bacteria > Thermotogota > Thermotogae > Mesoaciditogales > Mesoaciditogaceae > WGFY01. Next base: position 1,284 of record WGFY01000074.1, on the reverse strand, counting down.
ACAGTTCCATTCACTCAAGGTGTTGGTACTTACACGGTTTATGCTGTTGCATCGGACAAACATTTTGATCCGACTCCTGAACACCGAACAGGCAACATAGCGAAGTCTGTACCTTCGTTGAGTGTTTTCTATGATAATGGTTCGAATCTCAGTGCCAGTATTGTAAACAGTGATTACACTGCTGATGCTACGTCGATAAAGCAAGCGTTTGTAATAGAAGCGTCTGACAACGGTGGGATTGGTCTTGCGTCAACTGCCATAGTTGAGTTGATACCAGTTGGAAGCACAACACCGATTAAGACATTCACCGCACCAATGACTAAGGGTGCAACTCAAGGCACATATAGAATGCTTGTTGACTATGCTGGTGTTCAAAGCGGACAGTACAATGTCAAGATCGGAATTCCAGATCAAATTTACTCCAAGATCTCATCTTCCGCATCGATTCATCATATAGTATGGACACAATGGCAGATGCCAATCCAGATCCAGAGAATAGGTCTTTCTCTTGATGCAATATATAATTACAATTCAAGCACTAAGAGTGGCATTTTGGTTCCCGTAACTTCAGCAACCACTACAAAACTTTCACAAACCACGATATTTAGATTGTATATAAGCAATGCGGATTCCAATAACTTTGATTGGGCTTACATCAGCACAGAAGCTGGTCTCAATCAAAACGTCAAAGTTTTCACAGGACCTGTTGGAGGATTAGTTGAAAACAGAAATGATCTTGTATTGCTGGACGTCAACAGTAAAAAAGGCTATGTTGATTTCTTCTTGCCGGGAGGCCTCTACAGCAACGGAACTCTTGCTCCTCAGCAAATAGAGATCATGGTCTATCCATCTTCACAGCCAGACGCAGCGCACAATGGTTTGTTCTCTGCAGTCGTTGAGCCGACCACGGCGCCTGTAACCGCTCATTTCGAAAATCCTTTATTCAATAATAAGAATCATTTTGGCTCTGAAGCTACGCCAATCGTCGTTAACTCCAATAGTTACACTGCCCAAGTAGATATAACTCCAAATCAACAAATTGGGCTTGGCAACGATGCAGTCACAGTTAGCCTTGGTGGAACAGCGCTGACAACCATAAAACCTGCTCCTAAATCAGCAACGACAGTGACAGTTAATATTCCGCTTGTTGAGGGCATGAACGCGGCGAGCCTTACCGTCAGATATGCTCCAGATTACTCTTCAGCGGTGCAAAGCTTAGAAGTTCCTGTCTTTGTAAATGCGTTCGGAAGCCATGTGCTTTCAAGCGATCAATCAGTCGCTTAT
>WGFY01000073.1 GCA_015491995.1 Mesoaciditoga sp. | reverse complement strand
GTTCTATACCTGTCCTTGAACCTTTTCAAACGTCTTTCGAGATTGTTTACGGCGTTATCCACTGAAGCGTAGAAATCTTTTGTGCTTTCTTCAGCCCTCACAATTATCGATCTCAATTTTAAAGTGGTTTCAACGGTGTACCTCTCTCTTTCCTTAGAAAAGCGTACCTCGGCTTCAGAATCGTCATCATTCACAATTCTATCCAATTTTTTCAGTTTTTTGTCCACGTACTCTTTCATGGCGTTGCTAAGTTCGACATTTCTAGCTTTGTACTGTATTTTCAATTTGAATTCCTCCTTTCTGTGACCTGCTTTACTTGACCATGAACCCGAATTTGTGTTAAACTTCATCTTGTAGGGGGTCGTGGCGCAGTTGGGAGCGCGCTTCCTTCGCAAGGAAGAGGCCGTGGGTTCGAATCCCATCGACTCCACCAAAAGGACAGGCAAAAAGCTTGTCCTTTTTATTTACTTTCTTCTTCTAACTCGTCTTTTCTTTCTTGAACTATCTTATCTTGCAAATTTCTTGGGACCTCATCGTAATGAGAAAACTTCATGGTGAAGTATCCTCTCCCACTTGTCATTGAATTAAGCTGAGAAGAGAACTCAAGCATTTCAGAAAGAGGTACTTCGGCTTTTATCAACTGGTAACCACTTTCTTGAGGTTCCATGCCATGAATTCTTCCTCGACGTGAATTAAGATCTCCCATCACGTCACCGGTGTCATCGTCTGGCACGTATATTTCGACCTTCATGATAGGCTCTAACAGCGTCGGTTTACCCGACTGCATTCCGAGCTTAAATGCTTGAATGGCTGCGATCTGAAAGGCTATATCGGAAGAGTCAACATCGTGATACGATCCATCGTAAAGGATGATCTTAACATCATCAACGGGATATCCGGCCAGCACACCGCCTTTCATGGCTTCTTTCAACCCTTTTTCAACGGAGGGTATGTAATTTCTTGGAATCGCACCACCGAATATTTTGTCTTCAAATTCGAACCCTTTTCCACGTGGCAAGGGTTCAAGATATATTTTAACGTGACCGTATTGGCCATGACCACCACTTTGCTTTTTGTGTTTGTACTCCGCTTGAGATTTTTTGGAAATCGTCTCTCTGTATGCTATCTTTGGCTTTCCAAGTTCAACTTCTACGTTGAAATTTTTTTTCAATTTCTCGATGATCACATCTATATGCATTCCACCTAAACCAGAAACCACTATTTCAGATGTCTCTGGATTGTAATCCATGTGAAAAGTTGGATCCGATTCTGCAAGGCGATTAAGACCGTTGGTCACTTTGTCAATTTCACCCTTGTTTTTGGCTTTTACGGATTTGGAAATCATCGGTTCCGGAAAGTCAAAAACATTTTTAACAGAAATTTTTGTAGAAGGATCACTCAAGAAATCCCCAACATGACTTTCCTTTAGCTTGGGTATTGCCGCAATATCACCAACACTTATCTCTTTGACTTCATTTTGCTTTTTTCCAGCTGGTGTGTATAAATGGTTAATCCTTTCCGTTGTATCAGACGATTCGTTGTAGATAGTATCTCCAGATGAGATTTTTCCATTTAACACCTTCGCATAGGTTAATTTCCCTATGAATGGATCAACGACTACTTTGAATATCAAAGCTAAAAACGGATCATCGATACTTGATTTTATTTCTTCACCACCGATCACGTTTTTCACATCAACGGGTGAAGCTCCAAACTCTTGCAAAGAGTCGAGGAATTCGTTGATGCCTATCTGCGACGTGGCAGAACCGGCGAACACGGGAATGGTTTTTCCAGCTGCATAGCCTTTGGACAACGCACTTTCGATCTCTTCGGCGCTTACGGGCTCATCTGCGAAGTACTTTTCCATAAGTTTATCATCAAGTTCGACAACGGATTCAACGAGAGACGCCCTGTACTTTTGAAATTTTTCTTTGAGATCTTCAGGAAGATCGGTAACGTTAACCTTGCCATCCTCGTAAAGATAAGCTTTCTGCTTCACCACATCCACTACACCTTTAAAAGATGTGCCACTTCCAATCGGGAAATTCATCACGATAACCGATTTTCCGGCAAGATTTTTAAGCTGTTCAGCCGTTCTTTCAAAATCGGCGTGTTCTTTATCCATTCCATTGATAAATGCAAGGATTGGACGATTGTAATCCTGTGCGATCTTCCATGTTTTTTCCGTTTGCACTTCGATTCCACTTGATGCATCTAAAATCGAACAGATGTTTTCTGCCACAAGTGTTGTGGATATAACTTCACCCACAAAATCAGAAAATCCGGGTGTGTCAATAAGGGTAAAGCTGTATTCCCCTCTTTCAAAAGAGAACACCGATGCGTTCACACTGGACTTTTTTTCTACCTCTACGGGATCAAAGTCCATTGTGGCGTTGCCTTGTTCCACACTTCCCATTCTGTCTACGACTTTGTTCAAGAAAAGAATGGATTCAGAGAGTGTCGTTTTACCGCTTCCATTGTGACCTATGAATGCTACGACACGTTTCTTTCTTATGTCGGCCACTTTCATGCACCTCCAGTTGTTTTGTCTATTTCTATCCCGAATCCTACCGGGTACAGCCCACGTTCATAAAAATCAACGACCTTTCCTTGTACGATCATGGAAACAGCATTTTCACTTTCAAAAGCCATGGCTTTTGAAAATCCAAGGTTTAAAAGCACATCTGAGAGATCGTCAACTTTCATCTTTTTTTTGGAAGAAATTTTCAAAAAATAAAGATCGTCATCTTTAATTCCAAAGATCAAGGTGGACTTGTTACCAATCAAATCTCTTTGAGAACCCCAAATCTTCATCTTTTGAGAGTTGTAAATTATCAACACGCTTCCTTGAACAGCTCCAATCAGATCTTTAAGTCCTGTTTCTCCAAAAGAAGTGAAAAAAGAGATCCCATCGCCCAACCGCACGTTTTTGATAAAAAGATCGTACTTGCCTGTCAAAGATAAAATCATTTCATTTTTCGCGTGGAGCTTGTATTCATTTCCAACTATTTTGTTTCCCTGCACTTCAAAATAAGTTCGCCGATCATCTTTTGGGATTGGTAGCCCGTAATCTTCAGTGTAAAGCACCACATCTCCCGTTGCACAATTTATACCATCAACTGTAAAAGGGACATCTCCAATGTTAACAGTTAGCATTGGACTTGTTTCGATTATATCAAATTTTCGATCATTCCAAACCATGGTAGGTTCGTTGTAAACAGGAGCACTCAAAATCTTTCCCTTGTACATGACAAAACCACGCGATGTCATTGGTAAACCGACGGCTGCGAGAGAAGTGGCATTGACCATCGATGTGATCGCCTGAAAATTTCCTATACCATTTTTAGGGTAAACGATCTCCATCTTAGCCGCACCTGGAGAAATCTTTATAGCTCCAATTTGAATCGTTTTACCAGAAAGTGATGTTGATTCAAGAGAATGGTATTCGATACCTTTTTCAAGTTTTATAGATCTTGATTTTTGAACTGGAAAAGATGGAAATCCAAGATCAGTTGAGATGTTCAAAGTACCGTTATGTACAACACGATAAGTAACGGAGACTCTTCCATCTTTTTCGACGACCAGCGGTGAGCTGGTAGCTTTGTATCTTTTAGAGAGCTTAACAGGGAAAACCGTTACAGTTGAAACCATATCATGGGATTCTATCTTCACAACATGGCTGGTTGGTTTGGAAGCGAAGAAAAGCGTGAAGGTTTTTCTGTACAAAAGCGCACCGTTAAGTGTAACAGTAGGTTTTTTCTTGATGATAAAAACTCCAGCAGGATCATCTTTCCACTCAAGATTCACGAGCTTTGATAAGGCATTTACAGAAATATAAGGTGTCTTTACACCAGATGACACTTTTCCAAGGTTGTAAAGCGCATCGTACACCCCTTGATGATTGTGATCGTTAAAGGATATGAAGTTGCTTCCGTACACGATCACTCCCACTCCGTTTTTGTAGGACCATTTTAAATTCAACGGTATGGAAATTTGCGAGATTTTAACGTAAGGAATGTTTTCCCAAACAAAAACCTTTCCAAGGTACGAGCTTTGTGAAGCGTTTACCAAGTAAAAAGATCTCCCTATCACACACAAAGGGGCTAAAACAAAAAACAAAAGTATCGTTTTTCTCATTGAACAACTCCATGAACGAGTTTCACATGTTTTGGCTTCACATCCTTTAAGGTATAGGCTTTCAAAATACTTTCAATGGAATCGTTGACTTTCCCATCGTCGTTGTAGTAAAGCACGCACAAAGCTTCTCCTTTTTGTACGCGATCGCCTGTTTTTTTCAATAGTTTTATACCTACTGAAAGATCTATCTTATCTTCTTTACGCGCTCTTCCAGCTCCGAGTGTCATGGAAGCAATGCCGATTTTTTCGGCATCCATAGAATAAACGTATCCATCAGTTGGTGAGAGCACCTCGTGAGTTTTTGAGGAAATTTTCAAGATCGACAAATCATCAGTTACACCTGGGTTTCCACCTTGTATTTCAACAAGCTCTCTGAATTTATCAAGGGCTTTCCCACTTTCTATAGATTCTCTTAGTGTTTTTCTTGCAGAATCGAGATCTGGTGATATTCTTCCTATTCTAAGCATTTGAGCGCCTAATTCAACACACAGATCCTCTAAATCCTTAGGGCCTTTACCTTTAAGAGTTTCTATGACCTCTTCAACTTCAAGTGCGTTTCCAACGGTTAATCCGAGGGGCTTGTCCATGTCGGTCAAAAGCGCCACCGTCTCTTTACCGTGCCTTTTCCCTATATCGACCATGGCGCGCGCGAGATCGGTTGCAGAAGATATGTCTTTCATGAAAGCACCTGAGCCCACCTTTACATCCAAGACAATACCATCAGCACCGGCCGCGAGTTTCTTGCTCATTATGCTCGATGCTATGAGTGATATCTCATCGATGGTGGCGGTCACATCTCTAAGGGCGTATATCTTCTTGTCAGCTGGCGCAAGATTTGCCGTTTGCCCAACGATCGCTATACCATGATGTTTAACGTTATCCATGAATTTCTCTTCAGTCAGTGCCGTTTGAAAACCCGGTATTGATTCTAACTTATCAACTGTTCCACCCGTGTGCCCTAACCCTCGCCCAGACATCTTCGCTACGGGAAGACCGCAAGATGCGACCATTGGCGCGAGAACTAACGTCGTTTTATCTCCCACACCTCCAGTTGAGTGCTTATCAACTTTAACACCTGGAATTTGAGAAAGATCTATGGTATCTCCAGAGCTTGACATTATTTCGGTAAGATCATATCTCTCTTCATCATCCATATGTTTGAAGTACACAGCCATGAGGAATGCCGCCATTTGATAATCCGGCACCTCGCCATTTACGAAGCCCATCACCATGAATTTCATCTCTTCTTTAGAGAGCTTTTTACCGTTTCTCTTTTTGAGAATCACATCGTAAGGTCGCATTTCACCACTTCCTCAACAGGTTTTTTCAACTATTGTTTTCACAATAGCGGCAAAACGTTTTGAAACCCTGTTTCCAGCCTCTATAACTTCTTCCTGTGAAAGAGGTTGATTCAGCACACCGGCCGCCATATTCGTAATGCAAGATATGCCCATAACATCAAGCCCTATGTGATTGGCCACTATCACTTCATGAACGGTTGACATTCCTATCATATCCGCACCAATCTTTCTGAACATACGTATTTCCGCGGGTGTTTCGTAACTCGGCCCTAAAACGGAAAGGTAAACACCTTCTTCCAGTGGGCTTTTGAATTTTTTCTCGATAATCCTATTTGACTCTTCCATCCATTTTGTTGAAAGTGACTGTGACATATCTGGAAATCTTGGACCCTGAGATTCGTCATTTTTCCCAACGAGTGGGTTTTTGAAAGAAAAATTTATCACGTCCGTTATGAAAACAAGATCTCCAGGATTGAATGATGTTCTTATCCCACCGGCGGCGTTGGTTAGGATCAAGCGTTTGATGCCAATGGCCTTTATGACACGTATGGGATAAGCAACTTCTGCCGGAGAGTATCCCTCATAGGTATGAAAACGCCCACTCATCAACAAAACTTTTTTACTTCCAAGATCACCATAAACAAGCTCTCCAGCATGCCCAGGAGCCGTTGATTTGTGAAATCCCGGAATGTCTTTGTACGGAATTCGAATCATATTTTCAACTTCACTCGAGAGCTTTGAAAGTCCTGAGCCAAGGATGATGGCAACATTTGGAATTTCTTTGATCTTATCAAGAACGTACTTTACTGATTCTTGCAGCATCTTCATTCAATCCCCTTCAATTTTTCAAGGACATTTTCAAAAATTCTTGCTATCTTTTCGCCCGTTTTCTGAGCCATTTCTATGACCTCTTCCGCTGTAAGGGGTTTGAGGTCTTCTGCAATAGCCTGATCTGTTATGGAGGATATCCCAAGTACTTTCAGCCCTGCATGGCTGGCAACTATGATCTCCGGAACGGTCGACATGCCAACGGCATCAGCTCCGAAGTACCTTGCCATTTTCAATTCTGCCGGTGTCTCAAAACTAGGCCCTGTAAAAGAAATGTACACACCTGTGTAGCACTCTATTCCAAGCTCTTTAGAGGCTTCTTTCGCCAACTCAACGAGCTTTGGAGTATAAGCTGATGACATATCAGGAAAGCGTACTCCCCATTCATCAACGTTTTTTCCCATTAAAGGATTGTCTCCCATGAAGTTTATGTGATCGGTTATGATCATGGGATGACCTGTTTCAAAAGAATGATTAAGCCCGCCTGCAGCGTTGGTGACAAAGAGATATTGAACCCCAAGAAGTTGGAAAACGCGTATAGGCATCGTCACATCTTTCATCGTGTACCCCTCGTAATAATGAAATCTTCCATTCATGAGAACAACGTCTGTGCCATTCCACTTTCCGAATATCATTTCTCCGGCGTGTCCCGGTGCTGTGGAAATAGGAAAGTTAGGAATGTCCGTATATTTCACTCTCATGGAAATTTCCACAGCGTTCTTGATTTTCTCAAGGCCTGAGCCGAGGACTATCGCTACCTTTGGTGTCTTTTCAATTTTTGATTCCAGAAATTTTACAGCCTCTTTGACTTTTTCAACGTATTCCATACATAATTCCCCTTTCTACATGTTTGAAAATCTTCTTCTCCAACTGGCACCGTTCAGGTAATTGAAATTGCTTCCCTGAACCTTGCCTATTTTATCCAAATTCTCCTCAATTTGGCGTTTAGCCTGGATCGCGTTCATTCCTATCGACCAAATGGCATCTTTGGGAGGTGTTGAGATAAGCCTATGTACAACTATTTCAGGATCCAAGTGAGTTAAAAATTCAACTGCCCGTTTCACGTATTCATCAGAATTCAACGGCTTCATCTTACCATCAAGATAATCATTTGCCATTCCTGTATTTTGGGCGATGTAAAGAGAATGCATTTTAACTCCGTTTATGCCGAGTGCCGATAAAAGTTTTGCACATGCAATTTCGTCGTATATCGTATCAGATGGGAAATCGAGGATAACATGTGCGATCACATCAAAGCCATATTTCTTAGCACATAAGACGGCATCTACGAATTCGGCCACCGAATGTCCTCTGTTGCTCTTCAAAAGGGTGTTTTCATTTATCGATTCCAGACCAAATTCCAAAAACACATCCACTTTTTTCTCCGTTGATATTTTTTTCAAAATTTCAGCGACCTCACACGGGAACGAATCCGGTCGCGTCGAAATATCCAAGGCCACGACCTTTTCTATGAGGGCTGAAGCGTAAGCTTTCTCAAGTTCTTTCAAAGGAGCATACGTGTTCGTGAAAGATTGAAAATAAGCTATAAAACGTTTTGCGTTGTATCGAATACGTGCGTGTTCTATGCCCTTGATCATCTGAGATTTAACATCCAACCATTTGAGATGATTTGCAAAGCCGCTACCCGTTTCGTCGCAAAACGTGCATCCACCTACTCCAACTGTTCCGTCCCTATTGGGACAAGTTGTGAAATGTGCTATTGAAATTCTTTGCGTTCTTGCACCGTATTTCTTTCTTAAATAGGGTGCAAGCTCTTTGTATTTCATGTTCCGATTCCAGAAAACGTTGAAACGAAGGTGTTGATTTCTTCGTGAACTTCGCTCAAAACGTTTTCGTCAGTAGACGATATCATAAAAATGGTGTCTCGAACATACCATGCCTGCATGTTTCTCTTGGAAATTTTCCCAGAAAACCACCATATTTCACTTTCAAACGCTTTTCGCAAACCAAATTGATTTTTTGCCCATCGATGCCAAAATTCGTGCATCTCTAAAGAATTTCCAAATGTTCCAACTTTAAGCTCTACAAAAGTCTTCGCCGATTCATAAGTTGCGTTCACTTTTTTTATAAGAGATACTTTCTCGCCAAGAAAGTCTTTGGCCTCAACGTCTATCATGTATTTTTTTACGCTGAAATTCTTTGGCTTGAAATATCGCAAGATGGCTATATCGAAATTCGTGAGCACGCAGCCACTCAGCGATATCAACAAAAAAAGCTCAAAGGCGAGAATCAATGGAAATAACTGCTTTTTCAAAACTCTTCATCACCCCACAGGAATCCACATTTGTAAATTCCCCATCATAAATCCATTTTCCTCCGATCATGACTTTCTTAATCGACGAGGTATCAAACGAATATATCAAATGGGATTTAATGTATTTTTCTGGCATCAAAGAAAGTCTTTTTGTGTCCACGACGATGATATCTGCCAACATGCCGCTCTTGATCTCTCCAACATCAAATGGAAGTGGTTTTTGAGCGTTGGAAGTGGCCATCTTGAAAACCTCTTCCATTTTCATAAGAGTAGGATTTTCTTCGTGCGCCCTTTGAATAAGAGAGCCAAATTTCATCTCGTTAAACAAGTTTAAAGAGTTGTTCGACGCGGCAGAATCGGTTCCGAAAGTTACGTTTACACCTTTTAAAAGGGCTTCGGAAATTGGAGCAATTCCATTGCCGAGCTTCGCATTTGAAATTGGGCTATATGAAAGCGTCGCCTTTCTGTTTGAAATCAAATTCAACTCTTTTCCATTCAAATGTGTGCCATGGGCTATTATCGTTCTTTCATCAAAAGCGTTAATGGAATCGAGGAAGTCAGTCGATTCAACGTTGGTACGTTTTTTGTAATCATCTCTTTCAGAAGGACTTTCCAACAGATGATAAGTTAATACGGAATTTGTCGAGTGTGCCAATCTTACGATCTTCTCAAAATAAGCGTTTGAACATGTGTAAAGAGCGTGAGGACCAACCCCTCCCCTGATAAGAGGATCATCGGTATGTTTTGAAATGAAATTCTCGCACTCTTCAAGTTTTTCAGCGCCATGTCCGCTCACATCTGCTAATCCGCGTGCAACAATTCCACGCATTCCCACATCTTTGGCGGCTTGTGCCACGGCATCTTGAAAGAAATACATATCTACGAAGGTGGTTATGCCGTTTTTGATCATCTCCATGAACCCTACCAAGCTGCCTATGTAAACATCTTCTTCAGTGAGTTTCGCTTCTCTTGGAAATATGTATGTTGAAAGCCATTCTTGAAGTTCAACATCTTCTGCAATTCCTCTAAAAAGTGTCATGGCTGCATGCGTATGCGTGTTTATCAATCCTGGAAGGACAAGAGCAGAGTGCATATCCTCCACATCGCCTTCCACAAAATCAACGAATCTATCTCCTGATATGTAAATATCCTTTTTTTCTAAAAAAAGATCGTCGTTCAGTACGGTACAATTTTTCAAAACTTTGTTCATTCTTTAAAATCCCTCAATTTTCTGTAATGTTCTACGTAAATTTTTCGCAAATCCGAGATTTCTTCATCTTCAAGAAAGCGTGGATTTTTGCTCACGCTAAGAGCTTTTGTGTAAAGCTCGCATGATTTCTCACACATTACCGCGGCGAATATGGCATCTTCCAACGTTGGACCTACACCAACTTGACCATGATTTGCGATGATCGCTGCATTTACATCTCTGAGACATCTTACAGTTTCATCTGCCAAGCCTTGAGTGCCAGGAGATTTGTAATTCGTTATCTCGATCTTTCCACCTAACACCATCGCTGCATCTTCGGTAAGAAGTGGGACTTCCCTAAAAGCAGAAGAAGCTATAGAAGCGTATAGACTGTGTGTGTGTACAACGGCTTTAACATCTTGGCGAGTGTTGTAAATTGCAACGTGCATTTTCAATTCGCTTGAAGGCTGTTGTTTGCCACAGATCACCTTTCCGTCTCTATCGCAAACCACCAAATCTTCTTCTCTCAATTCATCGTAAGGAATTCCACTGGGTGTTATTATGATATTTCCATCTTCTAAAATCATGGAGACATTTCCCCATGTTCCGAAAACCAGTCTGGACTCCTGAACATCTTCACATGCCTGCAGAATTTGAATGCTTTCCTTCAAAATAGATCATCGCCTTTCATTTATATGAGAGCTTTCCCTTACAGTTGCGTACTTTTGAATGTTTTCAATGTTGCGGGATATCTCTTCGACCTTGCCTTTTGTCTTTTTCATGAGTTTCTCAAAAAGTTTATCAAGAGTTTGAGAATCCGAAGATAATTTGGAAAGTGCGGCTTCAGGGATCTTCTCGCTTAAGGTTTTAAGAATCTTAATTTGCTTTTTTCTAAGTTCAAATAGCTTTTTCAATTCTAAAATATTTTCTGTTTTAACCGCTTCTATCATCTCTAAAGTCGTTTCGTCTATAGACTCCACAATTTCAACAACATTTGCCACAAAAGTTCACCTCAAGATAATTATACCATCGCGAACGTTTTTTTGTTGTACAATATCGTTTGAAAGGAAAAAACAAGAATGGTGGTGGTTTGTTTGAAAGCATTGAGTGAATGTTTTTCATGCGTTTTAGCTCAAGTACAGCGTAGCCTTGATGAATGGGAAGGAAGTGAAGAGGAAAAATTTGATGTAATGCGAGAAGCGTCCAAAAGCTTGAAAAAAACTCGTTTTGGAATGAAGCCAACGGAGCTCTCTAAAATTGTTAACGACATCTCGAAATCGCTCACCAAAACGAACGATCTTTATAAAGATAGAAAGAAAAAACTAAACGAAAGCGCTTTGGCAATAGTAGATGATATGGTGAACTTTGCCGAGAGCTCCCATGAACCGTTGAAGACGCTCGCACTTGCCACCATATTGGGAAATCATTTGGATTTAGGTGTAAAAGAAGTGGAGATCGATTCTGAATTCATAAAACTGGTCGGAAATTCCAAACTGGTCATAGACGATTTTCGAACTTTAAAGGATGAACTCGAAAATGCAAAATCTCTTCTGTATATCCTTGACAACACAGGTGAAATTGTGTTCGACAAAGCTTTCATCTACGAGATGAAAAGAAAGTATCCAATAGAGATAAAAGTTGCCGTTCGAAGTGCACCGATCATCAACGATGCCACAAAAGAAGATGCGATTGAAGTGGGCTTCAAGAAAGAGAACATAATCAATTCCGGAACGACAATGGCTGGAATGTCCATTGAATTTGCCACCGATGAATTCATGAGCATGTGGAAAAAGGCCGATGTCATAATCTCAAAAGGACAGGGAAATTTTGAGGGATTGGATGAGGTACACGATGAAAGGTTGTTCTTCTTTTTGGAAGCAAAGTGCCCTGTGATATCAAAAGTACTTGGCGTAAAAGTAGGTGACGCCGTACTCACCAATTTAAAACGGTAAATCGCGGGCGTCACGCCCGCGATTTTTGGTGGTCGGGGCGACTGGATTTGAACCAGCGACCCCCTGTGCCCAAGACAGGTGCGCTACCTCTGCGCTACGCCCCGATACGAGTTGGAGTATATCATAAAAAAAGGCGGTGATTCAAGACCTTCATGGTAAAAAGATTACATTTGCTTCCTTAGGAGATCAAGAATTTTCCTTCTCTTTTCCGGCAAAGGCGCCTTCACCATCACAAGCTTTCCATTTTTGGGATGGGTGAAAGATATTTTTTCGCAGTGTAAAAAATAGCCTTCTAAGTCATATTTTCTTTTGAACACGGCATTTTCTTCAATTTTGCCATAAATGTCATCCCCAACGACTGGTGTATCGTTCGAAGCCAAGTGGCGTCTTATCTGATGCTTTCTACCCGTCAGAATGTCGACATTCAACAGAGTGTAACCGTTAAAAAACTCCCTTGGCTCTGCAATGGTCAGCGCATCTTTATCATCTAAAGGCTCGTTTAACTCCACACGTCCCCTTATCAGACCATGAACAAGTGCAAGATATTCTTTTTTCATCTTGTGAGTCTTAAAAAGATCGGAGATCTCTTTTGTGAATTCATAGTTTTTTGAAATGACAAGAACACCTGAAGTGTACTTATCAAGTCTATGAACAAGGTAAAATTCCGTGTTGTAACTCAAAAGAGCGTTGTAAACGGACTTGTTGAACGTCTTAGTTCCGGGTTGCACAGGGATTCCGACTGGTTTGTTCAAAATGACCATGTATTCATCTTCATATAACACATCGAGTTCAAGATCAAATGGTATGTGCTCCGGTGGGGTTCTGCCGTATCTTTGCTTTATCTCATCTTGATTGCCAGCTATCTTGATCATGATCTTTTGCCCTATTGCCAGTCGATATGATCCTTCTTTAATCCTTTTTCCATCGACGATAACTTTGCCAGAACGTATGAATTTTTGAATGGCGGATAGTCTAACCTCCAGATAGGTTCTCCTTAAAAACTTATCTAATCTCTCTTTTTCACGATCGGATTGAATTTCTTGAAAGTAAAATCTCACCTTCTGTTCACATCATTTTCTTTTGAACTTTTCCAACTTTGGGCTATTCCAACGGCCAAAATGGCACATGCCAAGCCTATGATTCCTCCACCAATTATATCCATTCCCCAATGGACTCCAATGTAAAGCCTGTCGTATAAAATAGAAGCGGCAAAAACAGACAACAACGTTGCCAGCGTCCACGAAATGGTTTTTGGAAGTTTTGACTTAACGATCATGTAGGCCAACAGTCCATAAAGGGCAACAGCTCCGACAGAATGCCCGCTTGGGTAAGAAAAAGAGCTTTCGGGAATCAGTTGAGAAAAATCCGGTCGTGGCACTTTATAGAGTGTTTTCATGATCACCACAGACGCACCGGCAAAGACCAATGAAAGAAAAATTTCCAACGGCTCCTTCCATCTTTTCAACATCGCGAGTACTACCACAACGATGAGCCCAATGGCAATGTCGTAAGCTGTACCCGCGTATTTGGCCACCGTCATGAAGTACGGAGTCCAGAATGCGTTTCGTGCACTCTGCGCTGCCTTTACCGTTGCAACGTTGAAGCCTTGAACCCATCCAAACTTTTCGGCAAACCCAAGAAAAATCCCCACTCCAAATAAAGCAAGTGAAATACAAAAATACTTTACAAAATTACGCTTCAAATTTCCCAACTCCTTTACTTGACAAAATGATGATAAATGTAGTAACATATCTTTAGCACTCTGCATATTAGAGTGCTAAAAGGGTGATGAAGATGCTAAATGACAGACAGAAAAAAGTGCTCTTTTGCGTTGTCAACGAGTACATAAAAAACAGAAAACCCGTTAGTTCTTCGAGAGTCCTCGAAAGCACTATCATTTCACATAGCAGTGCGACTGTGAGAAACGATCTAAAAAAGTTAGAATATCTTGGATACGTTCATCACGTTCACACCTCATCCGGAAGGATTCCCACGGATAAAGGGTATCGTTTTTATGTGAGGTCTATATCTGAGATCATGAAAGAAACGGATATATCCAAAAACGTGGAAGCCTTTCCTGACTACCCACAGCTGAATGTGGATCAGCTTATAAATCATGCCGCACTCTTGCTTTCAAGGGCTATACCGGTTGCCACGGTGGTTACAAAGCCACGTACTGACACGTTGAAAATAAGTTCGATGCGTTTACACAAAACCTCTGATGATTATATCACAGTTGTGCTCTTAACTGAGATAGGAATGGTTGACACTCAGACGGTTCTCGAAAGAGTGGATGAAGATGCTCTTAAAAACATTGAACGTCTTTTCAACGCGACACTTGTTGGAAGAACAATAGAAGAGATAAAAAAACATCTAAAAGATCCAGAATCTCAACAAGCATGGAAAGGAACAAGCGTCGAAAGTGTCTTCGATATACTGAGAAGTATTATAGAAGAATCGAGCTCTGAAACGTATGTTATCAAAGGTCTGGAAAACTTGATATCGGATGAAATGATAGATCAGGAAAGCCTTAGAAGGCTCGTCTCCATACTCGAATCTTCAAGTCGTTTTTATGGATTCTTTGAAAAATATGGTTACGTTGATGAAACCAAGGTGTTCATTGGCAGTGAACATTCTCAAAAAGAGATGAATAATTTTTCGTCCTTTATCGTACCCTACAAAGTATCCAACGAAACGATTGGCCATATATTGGCAGTAGGCTCAAAGGTGATCAATTATCAAAAAACCCTTTCTTTGATAAATTACATAGGAAACAGGCTTACAGAATTACTGACATTTCTTTCCAGGCTTGGAAGAATACAAAAGTGAAATGGGGTGAGAAAAATGAGTGCAAAGGAAACTAAAAAGAGAGAGAAAATGGAAAAAGAAGTGAATAGGGAAAAAGAAGTTTCCAAAGAGAAATCTTCTCGCCCAAAATGTGAAAAAGAGTTAAAAGAATGCATTGGCAAAATGAAAGAATTGGAAGAATATGCGAAAAGGAGCAAGGCCGCCCTTGAAAATTTGAGAAGAGAAAAAGATGAGGAAGTTAGATCTGCGGCAAATTATGCCAATTTCAAACTGGTTGAAAGGCTTTTGGAAATCTTAGACGATATGGAGCGCTTGATGAATCACTTTGATGATAAGAAATCACTCGAATTCAAAGCGCTGAATTTTATGTACAAAAAATTCAAAGATATCATATTCTCAGAAGGACTTGAAGAGATTGAAACGTCCGGAAAATTCGATCCATTCGATCATGAGGCCATTGAAAGAGTTGAAAGCGAAGAGCTACCCGATTGGGAAATCGTGGAAGTGGTCCAGCGTGGTTATAAATTCAGATCGAGGATCATAAGGCCAGCAAGGGTAAAAGTTGCCATGCATGTTGAAAAACCGATGACGTATGATGAACGATCAAAAGAAAATGGCGAAGATGGTGATTAACGATGGCCAAAAAAGATTATTATGAAATACTGGGAGTGCCGAAGAACGCTTCTGCAGAAGATATAAAGCGGGCTTACAAAGAATTAGTCAAAAAATGGCATCCGGATCTTCATTCAAGTGACAAAGCAAAAGCAGAAGAAAAGTTCAAAGAGCTCAGAGAAGCTTACGAAGTGTTGTCTGATTCTCAGAAACGTGCTCAATACGATAAATTTGGATACGTTGGTCAACCATCCGGAACAGAGGGTTGGTCTGGGGGAAATCCTTTTGGAGGGAGCCCCTTCAGCGATTTGGAAGATCTATTTGGCACCTTCTTTGGACAAAATACACGCACTTCACAAAAAGATAGAAAGTACAGGAAGGTCAAAGGGGAAGACATATACGTAACCATATGGATAAACGTTAAAGATGTTCTATACGGAATGGATAAGGAAATAGAATATACAAGGTACGAAACGTGCAGCGCATGTCATGGAACGGGTGCCAAAAACGGAACAGCTTTCAAAACATGTCCAAAATGTCATGGAGCAGGAGTCGTAACAACGCGACAAAGAACTTTTTTTGGAATAATGACCAGTCAAAGCACATGTGATATGTGTGGAGGAAGCGGAAGAATAATATCCGAAAAATGTCCTGTTTGTGGTGGACGCGGAAAAGTTACCAAGAAAAGAAAGATGAAATTGAGGATTCCAGCCGGTGTAGAGGATGGTGGAAGAATACGCATCCCTAACGGAGGGCATGCTGGGGAAAATGAAGGACCATATGGAGACCTTTTCATAATAGTTAGGATAAAGGAAATGCCAAGTGGAATAAAGCGCGATGGTAAAAACGCGTACAGCGAAACCGTTATCGATTTTTCTCAAGCTGCACTTGGGGCTTTGATAGAAATAAACGGTCTTGAAGGAAAAGAAGAGTTGAACATACCGGCAGGGACTCAACCAGGGACGATTTTTAAATTGAAAGGAAGTGGCTTTCCTCCCGTAAGCGGTGGGCAGAGGGGAGATCACGTTGTAAAAGTTAACGTTGAAATTCCGCACTCGTTAAACGCGGAACAAGAAGAACTTCTTAGAAAATATGCAGAAATTACTCATGCCAACGTGAGGGAAAAAAAGCACGGTTTTTTCAGAAGGTAGAAAGATAATCCAAGTAACCTAAAGGGCTGTTTTAAACAGCCCTTTTTTTAAGATAATTTTGGAAGAGAAAGCGTTTGTTGACAAACACATAACATGGTTGTATACTTGTAAGTACAACTATGATGAAACTAAGGTGAGACAAGTGATGATAAAAATTTTGAAAAACCTTGAAGAAGTCGATTTAGAAGCTGCAAGGATATTGGCAAAGCAGTTGATACTTAAGCCTAATTCCGCGGTTGCTCTTCCAACCGGATTAACGCCTTTGAAGATGTACGAGGCATTCGCCAATTTCGCAAGATCTAAGATCGTTGAGTTGAAGGATGTCCATTTTTTCAATTTAGATGAGTATATCGGTCTTACAAAGAGCGATTCGTCATCTTACGCTTACTACATGAGAGCCAACCTCTTTTCAAAAATTGCAAAAGTTGATCATCGTATCCCGAAAACGAATACGCTTGATCCTGAGAAAGAAGCTCTTGATTATGAAAAAGCGATAAGAAGTGCGGGGGGATTCGACCTATGTTTCTTGGGAATAGGAGTGGATGGGCATATCGGATTCAACGAACCGGGCACTTCATTTTCTTCTGTCACACATGTTGCAAATCTTCACTCGTCCACAATTGAAAGAAATACAAAACAAATCGGGAAATCCATTCCAAGGAAGGCGATAACCGTGGGGATAAAAACGATAATGAATTCCCGCCGCATCGTGTTAATGGCGGTGGGAATTGAAAAGGCCAAGGTGATATCACAAGCTCTCTTAGATGATATAACACCTGAACTGCCGGCATCTGTGCTTCAACTTCATCCCAATCTCACCATCTTGTTAGATGAGGAATCCGCCCAAAAAATCAATTCCAGCGCCAATGAGTTCCATCTGATAAATCCCTGATTTCCACTCCAAGTTTTTGAAGCGTATCTCTTATTTTATCGGACTGAGCGTAGTCTTTACGAGCGCGTGCATCGTTTCTTAAATTCACGAGTTGTTCAACAAATTCGTCTGCACTCTTTTCCGTTTTGGAAAAATCAAACCCAAGGAAGTAATTCCACTCGAAAAAAAGAGCTTTGATCTGTGATAGCTCTTCTTTTTTATCGCTTGAAAGTGCCTTTTTCACGAGTTCAAAGATCACCGAAAATGCTTGTGGGGTGTTGAAATCGTCGTCAAGTGCCTCCATCATATGAGCGCGCCATTCTTCTGTAAAGGCATCTTTTTTTACTTTGAACTCATTTCCGATCTTTCTTTCTATTTCATACAGGGCGTTGGTTATCCTTGAATAAGCCGCTTTCGCTTCTTCCATTCTTTCAGATGAGAATTCAATAGGGCTTCGGTAGTGCTTTGAGAGCAAATACACTCTCAAAGCGTTCGGTCCGTAAACTTTAAGTGCTTCGCGAACGTTGAATATATTACCAATTGATTTTGACATTTTCTCTTCTTTAATGGATATCATTCCATTGTGCATCCAATAACTGACCCATTTTTTCCCACTACGGGCTTCAGACTGCGCGCGTTCGTTCTCATGATGCGGAAATATAAGGTCAGTTCCGCCAGCATGTATGTCAAAAGAATCTCCGAGCAAAACCGAAGACATGACGGAACACTCTATATGCCAACCTGGTCTGCCTTCACCCCAAGGGCTTTTCCATTCAGGCTCATCTGGTTTTGCCGCCTTCCAAAGGGTGAAATCGAGCGGATCATCTTTCAATTCGTTGATCTCTATTCGCGAACCGGCTCGCATATCAGCAGGATTTCTATGTGAAAGAGCACCGTAACTTTTAAAAGCGCTGACATCAAAATAAACGTCTCCATTTTTGGAGTAAGCAAAATTTTTTTCTTCAAGATCGACTATGAAATTTATTATATCTTTCACAAAATCCGTTGTACGTGGATGAAAAGTAGCCGGTTTTATTCCCAGCATACATGCATCTTTAAAATACTCCGCTATATATCTATCGGAAAGTGCTTTGGAAGAAATTCCATCCTTGTTCGCCGTGTTTATGATCTTGTCGTCTATATCGGTGAAATTCTGAGTGTAGGTTACACTGTACCCTCGATATTCAAGATACCTTCTAAAGCTGTCAAAGACAACGGCAGCACGTGCATTTCCAACATGTATGAGATTGTAAACCGTCGGCCCACAAACGTACATCTTCACTCTGTTCGGCGTTAAAGTTTTAAACACTTCTTTCTTTCCAGTAAAGGTGTTGGTTATCCTGATCATTCTAAACCTCCAGAAATTTCCTCAATCTTGAAATCACGTTTTCTCTACCAAGAAGGAATATCAAGCTCACAAGATCAGGCCCGGAAGTCGTGCCTGTTAAAATCTCACGTAATGGATGGTAAAAATCTCTCCCTTTAACTTTTGTTTCTTTGATGATCTGTTTTGTCACTTTCAAAACGGATGCCGGTGTCCATTCATCCATTGATTCATAGGCGCCTTGAAGTTCTTTAAAAGCTCTAAAAGTGCCTAATTCTTCCAAAGAAACTCGAAGCTTTTCATTTACATTTGGAACGTTGAAATACACTTGTAATTTCTCCGGAATCTGTGTCAACACCTCTATCTCACTCTTAACAGATGAAAGGGCAGCGATCATCCATTTTCGATTGGTGGCATACTCCTCTTCTGGGAAAACTTTTGGAACCAAGAATGCTTTTGAAACCGTATAAAATTCATCATCTTTCAGTTTCCTGATGTATTGGCCGTTCATCCATGTGAGCTTTTTCTCATCGTAAACGGCGGGATTCTTAGACACACGATCAAAGTCGAATTTTTCTATAAGCTCTTCCATACCCATTATCTCTTTGAGCTCCGGATGCGACCATCCAAGAAGCACAAGATAGTTGATCATTGCTTGAGGAAGGTAACCTCTGTTCTTGTATTCCGAAACCGATGTTGAGCCATGTCGTTTGCTGAGGCGCGCCCTGTCAGGTCCCAAAATTGTTGAGAGATGGGCAAACTCAGGTATTTCAAAACCCAACGCTTCGTAAAGAGCAATTTGTTTTACCGTGTTTGAAAGGTGATCATCTCCACGAATAACATGTGTGATCTTCATAAGCGCATCGTCTACAACCACGGCGAAGTTGTAAATTGGCAAACCATTTGATCTAAGAATTGCGAAATCGCCCATGGAATCCGAGCCGAAATGTACGTCACCTTTTACAAGATCGTTTAAAACGCGATTTTTTCTCTCCATTGCAAAATATATCGCCGGCTTTTTCCCCTCTTTTTTGCGTTTTTCCACTTCTTCAGGTGTTACAAGAGATTCAAGCATTTCGCGTGTGTAATGTGGGGTCTGAGAGTTGGAAATTAGTTTCTCCCTCAATTTTTCTATTTCATCTGACTCGGCGTAAACTCGGTAGGCTTTTCCTCCTTCTACAAGTTTTTCTGCGTAAGAAGTGTAAAATTCAAGTCTTTCGCTTTGCCTGTACGGCCCATAGGGTCCACCAACATCAGGACCTTCTTTCCATTCAAAACCAAGCCATTTCAAGTCATCGATCAAACTTTCTTCAGATTTTCTTGTGGATCTTTCAACATCGGTATCTTCTATTCGAAGAACAAATTCACCACCGTGCCTTTTTGCATACAAATAAGAAAATAGAGCTGTTCTGGCGCCCCCAACATGTAAATATCCTGTTGGGCTGGGTGCAAAACGTGTTCTGATCATGGTGATTCCTCACTTTCCGACACAAAATTTCGAGAATATAACATCCAAAATATCTTCGGAGTATTTTCTTCCCACTAAAGAGTCCAACTCTTCAATCGCATTTCTTATGTTTATATCCACAACATCCACCGGATAACCCATCTTTTGTGCTCTTTTTGACTCTTTTAATTCCAACACACACTTGTGTAAAAGCTGATATTGCCTTTCTGATATGATGAATGCCTCATTAGAATCCACATCTTCAGCGACTCTTTTTGCCAAATTCGATATTCTTTCACGTAATTCTTCTATACCGTACCCCGTTTTGGCAGAAACGTTAAGCGCATCTTTCATCTGGCGCTTTGCCAAATCACTTTTGTTTACAACCATGATATCGGCGGGCAATTCGATCGGTTTTTCCTCAGATGTGGCATCAAGGATATGCACCTTTATATGTGCCTCTTTGGCTGCCATTATGGCACGAGCCACTCCCGCTTTCTCCACTTCATCCGAAGTCTTTCGAATACCAGCCGTATCGACTATTTTGACTTTTAAGCCATTCACGGATATTTCGGCTTCTACAGTATCTCTTGTCGTACCGGGAATCGCTGTTACTATTGCTCGTTCTTTACCAACAAGGGCGTTGAGTATAGATGACTTTCCAACGTTAGGGGCTCCTAAAAGCACGACTTTAACCCCTTCTATAGCCGTCATAGCAGGATCGTATGTTGAAAGTATCCTTTCCATTCTTTCAATTACCGGGGATATATTCAAATCAAATTCGTCTTCAAATTCATCTGGATAATCGATTCTTGCTTCTATTTGAGCGGATGTGTTCAAGAGGTTCATACGTTCTCTGACAATCGCTTTTGAAAGGGCACCACTCATAGTTTTTCTGGCAATTTCTACACCGATATCACTTGTGGAGTCTATAAGCTTTTCTACAGCTTCAGCAGCGATCAAATCCATCTTACCGTTTAAAAAAGCGCGTTTGGTAAACTCGCCCCGCTCCGCCAACCTAGCACCAGATTCCGTCAACGCTCTTACCGCTTTAGAAAGGACAAGTGGATTTCCATGAAAAGAAATCTCTACCATATCTTCACCGGTATACGTGTTAGGGGACTTGTAAAAGATGGCAATTACATCGTCCAAAATCTTTTCTTCAAATGTGAATTTAGAATAAGCCGCCACTCTCTCTTTAGGGAGAATTTTCAAGTGTTTTAAGGCGTAATTCCAAGAATTTGGGCCGCTCAATCTCACGACTCCAATTGCAGCTCTACCAATTGAAGTTGAAATTGCCACTATCGTGTCGCTTACCATTGGTAACCAATCCCCAACTCCGGTGCCCATTCCGACTGCGATGGCCAAACAACAACACGTGAGGCGTTGATCGCCAGTACTTCTTTGAACAAACCGGCAAATACTTTGAAAGTATAAACCGAGAACCCGATTCTTACAACATCAGAGAATAAAATAGCGTTTGCACCGACTTTATTGGCAAAAAGCAGAGAGCTTATCATTCCACCCTCTCCAAATAAGAAGAAATTTGGGAAAAGCTTGTATTCAAAGTTAAGCCCTGCACCTTGGTTCAGCGAAATTGCTGCGCTGTTGCCGGAAATTCCAGTTGAGAGATAAAAAAAGCCAACATCTTCTTTTACCTCAGCTCCTATACCAGCACTTACATATCCAACTTGGATTGACTGAGCCAAGGAAACAGTTTCCAAAATACCTGCAAACATCAAGAGCACCAACAAGTATTTGTTCAATTCGAACACCTTCCAAACACTTTGAAATTGAATGAGTATGAGCAACAACTAAATGATACCACAACTTCACCTTCATTCGTTCAATTTGCCATTATATTTAAAAAATGTCTTAAACTCACGTTGTCCGGTAAGGCCAAGCTGTTTTACATTCAAGGCTCAGATAAATGATATACTCTTGAGTGGGTACGGTGAAAAGACGTGCAAATAATTTTTTGTTTTCTTGGGCATTTTAGGTTAAAGATGTTAAAATTCAGCTGAATATGAATTCCTTGTATAATCCTGAGAATATGGCTCGGGAGTTTCTATCAAGCAACCGTAAATTGCTTGACTACAAGGGTGATTGGTTTATGTAAATCACTCTTGTGGAGTGATTTTTTTGTTTAGGCTAAATTGTTAAGAGGAGATGATGGACTCAGTGAAAATTTCGATTATCCTTGGTTCTGAAAGCGATAGAGAATTCGCACATCATGGCACTGAAGTGCTTAAAGATGCAAATGTAGAATATGAAGTTGTCGTTCATTCGGCACACAGAGACTTAAACGGACTTTTAAAATATCTCAACGAAATGGAAGATGTTAAAGTTATAATAGCAGTGGCTGGTATGGCAGCAGCTCTGCCGGGGATGGTGGCTTCTCAAGTAAAGCTTCCAGTCATAGGAGTGCCAAGAGATGTTGGACCATTTCAGGGTGTCGATGCGTTGCTTTCCATGTTGCAGATGCCAAGAGGTATACCTGTTGCGACGATGGGAGTTGGGAAATCAGGTATGATAAACGCCGCAAAATTGGCTTTAAGAATATTGGAGGTGGTTTTATGACAAGAGAAGAGATATTAGAAATCGTGAATGAAAAAGGTGTTAAGATCATTCGTCTTCAGTTCACGGATATCGATGGTGCTCTCAAACAAGTGAGCGTTCCGGTGTCTGAAATTGAAAGAGTTCTGAACGATGAGATAATGTTCGATGGTTCTTCAATTGAGGGATTCGCGAGAATAGAGGAATCGGACATGTATTTAAAGCCTGATTCAAACACTTTTTCGCTTATACCATGGGAAGATTTCAAATCTGCAAGGATCATATGTGATGTCATGAACTCAGATGGAACGTATTTCGAAGAATCTCCAAGGCATATTTTGAAAAAAGTCGTCGACAAAGCAAAAAAAATGGGCTTTGAGCCATATGCTGGCCCTGAACCCGAGTTTTTCCTTTTTGATAAGAAGGAAAATGCTTCTGACCCGACTTACCTTTTAGATTCAGGAAGTTATTTTGATATGTTACCACTGAGTCGAAGCGAGTTGGCAAGGCGTGAAATGGTTCAAGCCCTCGAAGACATGGGATTTGAAGTTGAAGCCGCGCACCATGAGGTGGCACCTTCTCAACATGAAATAGATTTTCGTTACGCCGATATTTTGACCACAGCCGACAGAGTTCAAACCTTTAAGCTCGTTGTGAAGACGGTAGCGATAAAACACGGCCTTCATGCAACTTTTATGCCTAAGCCGATTGAAGGCATCAACGGTTCCGGAATGCACGTTCATATAAGCCTTTTCAAGAATGGAAGAAATGCTTTTTACGATCCAGATGGTGAATATAAACTTAGTGAGACTTTCATGTATTTCATCGGTGGCATATTGAAGCACGCACGTGCCATCACGGCTTTTACCAATCCGACGATTAACTCCTACAAAAGACTTGTCCCAGGTTATGAAGCTCCTGTGAACATCGCATGGGCAGTTGGAAATAGAAGTGCTCTTATAAGGATTCCCCAAGCGAGGGGAAAATCCACTAGATTAGAATACAGAAGTCCTGATCCATCATGTAATGCTTATCTTGCTTTCGCACTTATACTGTCTGCTGGGCTTGATGGAATAGAAAAAAAAGACCTTCCTTTGAAACCCATAAACAAGAACATATTTAGAATGACGAAATCTCAAAAGATGATCAACAGAATAAAGGCTCTTCCAGAAGATATTGAAAAGGCTTTGAATGAGGCTAAAAGAGATAAACTCGTTGTGAAAACGATTGGAGAAAACGCTTTCAACACTTTTATGAAAATGAAAACAAAAGAATGGTCGGAATTTTCATCTGCCGTTACAAATTGGGAAATACAGAAATATTTTGATTTGCTGTGATGATAAATGGATGAGATACTTATCGTAGATTATGGTTCCCAGTATACCCGCCTTTTAGCCAGAAGGGTAAGGGAAATTGGAATATATTCACGTGTAGAAAGCCCTCAAAAGGCTCATATGACAAGCGACACCAAAGGGATCATCTTATCAGGTGGCCCTCAAAGTGTTTATTCGGAAAATGCTTTGAAATTGCCGAATTGGCTTGTTTCTTCTGAAATTCCTGTTCTTGGCGTGTGTTATGGGATGCAGTTGTTGGTTCAAACTTTTGGTGGAGTGGTTAAAAGGGGCGAAACTTTTGAGTACGGATCCACGAAGGTGATCTTCTCTGAAGATCCGATTTTTTCGAATCTTCCAAAATTTTCAGATGTCTGGATGAGCCACGGCGATTTGGTAGAAAAGCTCCCAAGTGGATTTTTGAGGATCGCTAAAAGCGAATTGGGTGTGATCGCCGCGACATGTTCAAAAGATAAGAAGATCTATGGCTTCCAATTTCATCCTGAAGTCTCTCAAACAGAAGGCGGGATGGAGATGATTCGCCATTTTGTCTTCAACGTGTGCAATGCGAAAGAAAGTTGGAAAATGGAAGATTACGCGGAATTAAAAGTGAAAGAATTACGCGAAGAGCTTGGCAATTCAAAGGTCATAGGTGCCATATCAGGGGGCGTGGATTCCGCCGTTGCCACGGCCGTGGCCGTACGCGCGATCGGAGAAAATTTGAAGTGCGTGTTTGTGAATCATGGGTTACTTCGAAAAGAAGATGAGCTGGTCCCGCAGATACTTTCTCAAATTGGCATAGATGTGAAAGTTGTTGACGCATCTGAGCTATTTCTTGAAAGGTTAAAATCCGTAAGAGATCCAGAGCAAAAACGTAAAATAATAGGAAAAACTTTCATAGAGGTTTTTGAAAGAGAAGCTAAGAGTGTGAACGCTGAATATCTTCTTCAAGGTACTATATATTCTGATGTCATAGAATCGGCTGCTGCTTCGTCTGCTTCAGTCAAAATAAAGAGTCATCATAACGTCGGTGGGCTCCCTGAAAGGATGAATTTAAAACTTGTGGAACCTTTACGAGAACTTTTCAAAGATGAAGTGAGGGAGTTGGGGGAAATAGTTGACCTTCCACCTGAAATTTTGAACCGCCATCCATTTCCAGGCCCTGGATTGGCAATAAGGATAATAGGCGAAATCGATCAAGAGCGCGTGAATGTTTTAAAAAAAGTTGACGATGTTTACACCACCATACTGAAAGAAAATGGGGAATATCACAACATATGGCAGGCATTTTCAGTGCTTTTGCCTGTGAGAAGCGTGGGAGTTAAAGGTGATGAAAGAGCTTATGGATACGTCGTTGCATTGCGCGCGGTGGATAGTTCTGAAGGGATGACCGCCTCATGGCATAAGATGCCATTTGATC
Organism: Mesoaciditoga sp.; assembly: GCA_015491995.1. Lineage (GTDB taxonomy): Bacteria > Thermotogota > Thermotogae > Mesoaciditogales > Mesoaciditogaceae > WGFY01. The sequence goes on along the minus strand of WGFY01000073.1, from coordinate 6,127 downwards.
TTCTAAGAAGAATTTCTTCCACGATCACCGATAAAGTACCTGAAGTGGGTCGGGTAGTTTATGATATCTCGGATAAACCACCAGCAACGATAGAATGGGAATGAGAGGTGTTTCTTTTGTTTGAAAAAGCGTATACTTTTGATGACGTTTTACTTGTACCACGTTACAGTGATGTGTTACCGTATCAAACGGATATGAAGACGATGTTGACAAAAAAGTTAAAGTTGAATGCCCCTCTCTTGTCTGCCGCGATGGACACGGTAACAGAATCAAAAATGGCAATTGCGATGGCACGTGAAGGAGGCATGGGAATAATCCACAAAAACATGTCTCCAGATCGTCAGGCTTGGGAAGTGAAGAGGGTTAAGCTTACGGAAAATGGAATAATTCGAGATCCAGTAACCATATCTTCGAATGCCACCGTCGACGATGCCGAAGAGATGATGAAGATCTACAAAATTGGTGGCCTTCCTGTAGTCGATGGAGGGAAATTCGTAGGTCTTCTGACAAACCGCGATTTAAGATTTGAAAGTGATCATTCAAAAAAGGCTGCGGAACTCATGACACCATTCGATAAACTCATAACTGCACCACCAGGTATAACTCTTGAAGAGGCTCAAAGATTGTTGCATACCCATAGAATAGAAAAGCTTCCAATAGTGGCCGGAAGAAAACTGGTAGGACTTATCACCATAAAAGATATAAATTCCGTTATCGAATATCCAAATGCCTCCAGAGATGAAAAAGGTAGGCTTATGGTTGGAGCAGCGATTGGAGTTTCAAAGGATACCGATCAACGTATCGAAGCTCTCAGAAATTCCGATGTAGACGTGATAGTCGTGGACACGGCACATGGACATTCAAAAGGTGTGATCGAAACGGTGAAAAGGTTGAGATCCAAATATCCTGATCTCCAGATAATCGCCGGAAATATCGCTACGGCAGAAGCAACGGAGGATTTGATCAAAGCGGGCGTAAATGCGGTAAAAGTAGGGGTTGGTCCAGGGTCCATATGCACGACAAGGATAATAGCCGGCATAGGTGTTCCTCAATTAAGTGTCATTATGAACTGTGCGAAAGAAGCCGCAAAGTACAACGTTCCAGTAATAGCAGATGGTGGTATCAGATATTCTGGTGATATTGTAAAAGCGCTTGCTGCAGGTGCCTCAACTGTGATGATGGGAGGCATATTCGCCGGCACTGAAGAAGCTCCAGGAGAAAGCCTTATATATGAAGGAAGAAAATTCAAAGTATATCGTGGAATGGGAAGCATAGGGGCGATGAAAAAAGGCAGCAGTGACAGATATTTTCAAGAAAATTCCTCTCCAAACAAATTCGTTCCAGAAGGCATCGAAGGGATGGTTGCGTACAAAGGGAAAGTTTCTGAAGTTTTTCATCAACTTATAGGTGGACTGAGATCAGGTATGGGATATTGCGGTGCCGCCAACATACGAGAACTTGCTCAAAGAGCGATTTTTGTCGAAATAAGTCAAGCGGGTGTTAAAGAATCTCATCCACATGATGTTAAAATCACAAGAGAAGCTCCGAATTACAATTTTGGAGGTTGATATGATAGACAGATATACTCCCAAGATAATGAAAGAAATATGGTCTGAGAATTCCAAATATTCCAGATGGTTGAAAGTTGAACTTTCGGTGATGGAAGCTTATGAAGAGCTTAGAATGATACCAGATGGGACATCCATAAGGGCTCACCAGCTTGCCTCTTTAGATGCAAAAGAAATGCAGAAAGTGGAAGAAGCTGTTGGACATGATGTGATCGCCTTTGTAAAAGTCGCAACATCTAAAATGGGTGATATGGCAAGGTTTTTTCACTACGGTTTGACCTCATCCGATGTCGTTGATAGTGCACTTTCGATGGGGATCGTGGAAGCAACGAAAGTCATTCTTAAAAAAATGGATTCCGTGATGAATGTGGTCATACAACTTGCTCAACGTTACAGATACACACCCACGATAGGCAGAACCCATGGTGTTCATGCCGAACCAACATCTTTTGGTTTAAAGGTGTTGAACTGGTATGCCGAATTGGAAAGGGCAAAGAAAAGGTTGATGGTGGAAAAAGAAAGGATATCCGTTGGAAAAATATCCGGTGCAGTCGGAAATTACGCAAATATTCCACCTGAAGTTGAGAAGATCGCTTGCACAAAACTCGGATTAAAACCCTGTAAAATTTCCACCCAGGTTATTCCAAGAGACATACATGCTGATTATGTTAGCACACTTGCCGTGATATCCGGAGGGTTCGAAAGAATTGCAACGGAAATTAGACACCTTCAAAAGACAGAAGTTAGAGAAGTAGAAGAACCATTTTCAGAAAAGCAACGAGGATCCAGTGCAATGCCACACAAAAAAAATCCGATTCTTTGTGAACGATTGACAGGCATCTCAAGAATGATCCGTGGCTACTCAGTTTCAGCCCTTGAAGATATAGCTCTGTGGCACGAAAGAGACGTTTCGCACTCTTCTGTTGAAAGGGTGATAATCCCCGATTCCACAACTCTTATCTATTACTCTTTAGAAATTCTTGAATACATAATGAATGGATTAAAAGTTCACGAAGACAGAATGATGAAAAACATTTACCTCACAAGAGGTTTGATTTTTTCTCAAAGGATATTGCTGAAACTTGTTGAAGATGGAATGAGCCGTGAGAACGCCTATCTTCTTGTTCAACGTGCTTCTATGAAAGTTTGGAATTCGGAAATCCTCGATCTTCCAACGGAAATAAAGAAAGAAGTACCGAGTTTTAATGTAGACGGTATTTTGGATGTCAAACCTTATTTGAAACATGTTGATGAAATTTTCGAAAGATTTGAGGTGAAAGTATGAACAGCATCGTCGTTGGATTACAATGGGGTGACGAAGGGAAAGGAAAAATTGTCCAGCATTTGTCCAAATCACATGATTGGGTTGTAAGATTTTCTGGAGGACCTAATGCCGGTCATACGATCTATTACAACGGTCAAAAATTCATTCATCACCTTATTCCATCTGGAACAAAAAACAACAAGCTTTTCATATCCAGAGGAACTCTTGTCGATTTAGAAGTTTTGAACGATGAGATCAAGTCAATGGAAAGGATTTTCCCGGAGATTAGAAACAACATATACATCTCAGCATGGTGTAGGGTTATAAGCCCGATCGAAAAAGATTTGGATATCAAAATAGAAGAGTTGAAAGGGTCAAACGCTGTGGGAACGACGAAGCGTGGAATTGGACCAACAGTTGCAGATGATGCTCACAGGGCTGGGTTGAGAATTTTTGATTTCTTTAGTGAAGAAAAGTTAAGACGCAAATTGACAACTCTTGCTTTGATTTCAAAACCGTTGATAGGTGATGTGGATGTTGATAATATCTTAGAATCTCTTTTGAAAGAGTTCAAAAAAATAAAAGTTCGTGTGAAAGAGGCAAGCATAAATGGTAGCGTGCTTTTCGAAGCAACTCAAGCGATAATGCTTGATCCGATGTACGGCACCTATCCTTATGTTACATCCACATCTTGTTTACCTTCTTCCGCACCTTACTTTTCGGGACTTTTCAATAAAAATCCTGAGGTTTTTGGCGTTTTTAAAGCCTACACGACTCGTGTTGGGTCCGGTCCATTTCCTACAGAAATTTTTGATGAAGAATCCGAAAAATTGAGAAAGGCCGGTGGGGAATTCGGATCGACCACCGGTAGATCGAGAAGATGCGGATGGATCGATCTGCCACTTTTGAAATACGCATGCGATGTTGCCAATGTGGATCATCTGATCATGACGAAAGCCGACGTTCTGAACGGTTTTGATAGGATCGGGGTTTGCCAAGAATACGAAGGAGAGGTTTTGCCTTACGCTCTTGAAAGTGCAAGACCTAAGGTCGATTATGTGAAAGGCTGGAAGAATTTGCAAGACATCGCCTTTAAAGACTTCTTGTCCGTAATAGAGAGGATCGTTAAAAGAAAAGTTGAATACATTTCTTTTGGACCAAAAGAGGAAGATATAAAACCCATATAAAGTTGCCCCGCTTAGAAAGCGAGGCAAGATTTTTCGGCTCAGAATTCCTTTCTCGTTCCAGGTTTTACCAACGGAATGTCCTCTTTGCAAAGGGGACATTCCGTTGGTTTGTAAAGTTTGAGAGGAATGCTTGCAAGAGAGGTAAAAGGTAACCCTTCTATGTCGTTAACGGGTTTCCTATTCACAATTGCCGACGTGGCCACTACAGTAGCTTTGTACTTCTTGATAGTACGAATCACTTCACGAGTGGATTTTCCAGTTGTTACGACATCTTCCACAACAACGATCCTCTTGAATGATGATGGATCAAATCCACGTCTTAACGTCATTTTTCCATCACCACCTCTCTCGGCAAAAATAAAAGGTACTTCTAAATTTCTCGCCACTTCATATCCTATTACTATCCCACCAATTGCTGGTGAAATAACGCAATCGGGACTGAATTTCTCTAATTTTGTTGCGAGTTCTTTTCCTACAATTTGAGCGTAAGATGTGTTTTGAAGCAATCTTGCGCATTGAATATAAGCATCCGAGTGAAGTCCAGATGAAAGCAAAAAGTGACCCTTCAACAACGCTTCGCTATTCTCTAACATCTTTTCTAAATCCATATCCCTCTTCCTTTCGACAAATTCTAAAAAAATCGATCTACTTTCTTTTCAATTATACCATTGTCATCTATCACCGTGTTGTAAAAAACACTTGACAAGATAAAAATACTATTGTATAATGAACGACGTTCATATAAATGATTGGAAGTGTTAATTTTGCCCAAAATAATTGAAAACCCTAAAGCTACGATAATAAAAAATGCTAAAGAGATCTTGTACAAAGAAGGCTATTGCAGTTTGAACATCAGAAAAATCGCAAAACGGTCTCAAATATCTGTGGGAACTATTTACAACTATTATCCCACTAAGAAGGATTTGGTGATGGAAATGATGATGGAATATTGGGGAACCTTTTTCGTTGAATTGAAAAAAGTAATAGATTCGAAAGATGATTTTTTTATGAAACTGCGTAAGATTTTTGATGAGTTGATTGAATTCGTTGAAATTTTCAAAGAGATTTGGCTTACCCCAGAGTTCTACCACCACGATGACTACATTTCTCCTGGAATAAAAAAAGAATCTGTTTACATGGAAAAGCTGATAAGGAAGGTGGGAAAGTTGGTAACGGAAGAAAGAAGCCAAATGAGTCAGATGAATAAGAGCGACGTTAAAACTTATGAATTGGCCCAATTTATCGTAATGAATTTCATCACGATGACACAAAAGAAATCGTTTAAATACGATATTTTTGAAAAAATCTTAAAGAGTGCGTTGTAGTTAATTACATCATGAAATGATGACACGCTTGAAAAGATTTTGATGGTTTTTTATGAACTGTGTTCAAAAAATATATAGGAGGAGTAAAATGTTGATTCTTGCAGTGATATTCATCAATTTAGCACTTTTATTTTACACGATAGGAGTTTGGAGTGAAAAGAAACAAGGAGAGTTGAAGGTTTGGCATTTGATGATGTTCGGCGTCGGTTTGCTGTTTGATGCCCTGGGAACGACCACTATGAGTAAATTGGTTAGCACAGGATTCGAGTTGAATTTTCATGGAATTACTGGACTGTTAGCGATATTGCTGATGCTCTTTCATGCGTCTTGGGCTGTAATTGTCATTATGAGTAACAACGTGAATATGAAAAGAAAGTTTCACAAGTTCAGTTTGATCGTGTGGATAATTTGGCTAATTCCTTTTGTTTCCGGTGCCATTTTCGGTATAACACGTTAGTTAAATTATTTCTCTGACTCTTAATGTGCGTCAAGTTTAAGAATTTAATCAGAGAGTAAAACAGCTTACTTAATGAACGTTTTTTATACTCTCTCGAAGCCCTGCCATAACCTATGAGCTCTCCATCTGGAGATTCATAAAACAACGAGGTTGTTAAACACACGGATGTGTTGAGAAAGCGAAGCACTCATGGATGAGTGTCTGAGCGTGCCTCGTTTTTTGAATCGTAAGATGGTTAAAAGAGCGAATCAGTTCTGGTTAGGCTTCGAAAAAATTCCCTTGCCGCTTGTGAAGCGGTAAAAATCTTTTTCAAAGATTGTCTTTTC
>WGFY01000072.1 GCA_015491995.1 Mesoaciditoga sp. | reverse complement strand
TGTCTGGCTCACAAGTTGAGACGTGGTGGGGTTCTTCTTACTACATTGGCAAGGGCCTTGCAACTTACGCTGGTCTCTCACATACTGATCTCGATCCACTAAATACTGTTTCAGATATAGCGGCAAATTCTACCGCAATGAATGATATAGCTGCCTCAAGCACTGCCATGAATACTGTGGCTGCTTCAAGCACCGCCATGAATACTGTGGCTGCTTCAAGCACCGCCATGAATGCGATAACAAGCTCTTACACTGCTATCAACGCTATGACAACGCTAACAGCTTATAATGCCATCAAAACATTGACATTAACTACACCAGTTAAAACTTTAATTTCAAATATCAATTCTGGCTCAATGGCACTCGCTTCAACTACCACTGGAAGCTCTACAACAATCGGATTAAATGGATTGCTAACTTTGTTATCTGTAGATAATGGCAGTGCAGTTACGCCTGGAAATAGCACTGCTTCTTATAGTTCAAACACTTTAGCTCAAAAACTTGATTCTGCGTTTAGTTCGCTTTACCATCCTGGTGCTGGGGGGCACGGCACCACCTTACTCCACACATTATCTACAAATGAAATAGCATTTATGGTCAAAGTGTATCTGAGTGCGGGTGTAAACGAGACAAAAGATGCTGGTACAAGTTCATCAGAATACAATAATATAATTAACTATATCGATGCCACACACACTCATTTCCCAAATGGCACAGTTTCTCCGCTTCGGCTTTCTGGTGATCTTTACATATATACGGCAACATCATCTTACACCTTATATGGATATTATTTATCCTATACACCATCTTAAGGAGAGTTTGAAATAGCAAAAAGAGAAAAGGAAGTGATAAAAATGGATTTAATAGATACTTATACTTCAGAAGTCAATTCATTTTCTAACGAAATGATAAAAAAATTCGATTCATTGATCGATAAATACTATCAATCAGGATACCATTACCCACAAACGGTTGATGGAATTTTGGGTAGAAGTCCCTATAATAAAAATGGACCCTCCGGAGGAATAAATACATGTCAAGTGTATATTGACATATTAAAAAATGGTAAGACTAACTCTGGATTTTTTAGACAGGGTAACTGTGGCGTTGGAGCAGGAACATGGCCATGTAATATTGATATACCAGGACTGTTCGATTTTTCTCCAAATGCTCTTAAACAATTCTATGAATCATATAAGTATGCACTTAGCCATCCAGGACCATACATAACATCAGGACAAAAGAACGCTTCAAAATATTTCCCACTCGCATATCAAAAATTCACGCAATTTTGGGATAACCTATATAGCAAAACAGTTTTAAGACTTACCACAGCACTTACACAACAAAATACACGTGCAAAAAAGAGAGCACAAGCGACACATGGTACAGGTATAACTTGGGCGCCTGGCTGGGGGCCAAAACCAAGCAATTTACCTTCTGATTGGCAACAACAATATCTACGAATGTTAGATGATATCAAGAAAGGAGCACCTGACAATCGAGGAGCACTGTTAGCAATCCTTCAAAGCGGACATGATCCTCTCTGGGTAAAATTCACATCAGGCAAATATAAAGGATTTGAATATCCAGTTGATCCAGTTCAATATGCGAGAGAACATCCAAAACCATATAATCCACATGATGCAATAGAAAAATATGATTTCACTACCTATAATTGGCATGAAAGCGACAAAATCGCTTATACAAAAGACAGGAAAGGAAACTGGATTCTAACTGAAAGCCCAAGTTTTGACAAAATAAAGAAAATCATTCTTGTATGGTGGAACGGAGATAGTGATCCTGTCAATCCAAAATTCTTTTTTCTCACCCTCTACGACAAGGAAAAACAAGAAAAAGAATTTGAAAAATGGCTTAAAAAACCCAAACATTACATGTTGCTAAAATACGAATATTACTATTATGGAATAAATCCAACTCTACATATGAGTCTCTTTGGATATGCAGATGCTGCAATATACACTGTCCTTACAGATGGAAAAATAATCGCATATGGCCCATTAACTGATAATTCAAATGAAAATGCTATATCTGAATACGTTTCCTCAATACCAACATCTACAAATCCAACAGTGCCATCGATGTTTCTCATTGCACCAGGAGACAAGATTTTAGTAGGAAGACCGCCAAAACCCAAAAATACTCCTAATTGCGGATCTCATGCTTCTTGGAATGGCAGCGAGTGTACCTGTAAAAGCCCATACCACAAAGATTCAAGTGGTAACTGCGTAAAAGATACTCCAATAACGAATTCCAAATCAACAACAAATACAAGTGGAATGATGTGGCTTGTTGGAGCGGGGATCATATTTTTGTTTTTTAGTCTTCAAAGATAAGAGTGAGCTCCAGTATTGGGGCTTATTTTTTAGCATTTTTAATTGCCGACAATAAGCAATACCGGAAATTAAAGAGAGAGAATAAAAAACTGCCCCCTTATAAAAATTTGCATAAAATTTGATTATAAGTTTTGAAGAGAGAGAAGAAGATATCTTGTCAAGAAAAAATTTTTGAGTCAAAAAAGATGATAGCAGTTTTTCTTTCTCAAGAAAATTCTCTCTCTTAAGCTTCTTAATTTGAGTTCAATCAACACTTCATCTTTTTGTTATTGACAAAATCGAATTCTTGAATTATACTATGCTTGTACTTGATAAAAAAGATTTTAAAAAAAGGAGGAGGATGAGAAAAATGACGCAAGAAAATTTTTACACGTTGGCGGAGTATTTTTCAGAGATGAACGATGGAGTGGAAACGCTCGACAAGTTGAATGAGTACGAGAATGCTAAAGAATTTGGGGATGTCCCCTCGTTTGCTATTGTGAAAGTAAAGGTTGGCGTTTATCAAATCGCCCTTGTTTACACGAACACCGGATCTGTCCCTATCGAAGATGGAGCAGATCTGGACGAATATGTGCTTGAAGATATCGACGAAAATTCGACCGATGAAGATATTGACGAAGCCGCCCGTGCAATCTATGATCCCGGATCACCTTGGGCAAAATTTGTAACAGTTCTTTGGGAGGCATAAGGATGGAAAAAGATAAGCGAAAAGAGCAAGTTGCGATCCAGTTAGAACGGTGGCAGATAAAAGAGATAAAACACCGTGCCGTAGATTTAGAAATTTCGATGAGTGAGCTAATCCGAAGATTGATAACAGAGTGGCTGGAAAAAGAACAAAACACCCCCTCGAAATGAGGGGGATTTATTTTTTCTAACTATGGCAACACCTATTATAACTTTCGAACCCAATCATCGTAAGCCATGGTGAACACATAAGTAGAAATGCTTATAAATGCTTCTATTTATCATATATCTTGAAAAAACCATCGGGAAAAACGATAATTTTATCAATCAATTGTAAGATCAATTCCCGTTGTATCTGGGGGTCTCCATCTAACATTTCTCTAAATCTCACATATTTTTCTTTAAGCATTTCTTCAGTAATATATACCTGGCCTTCTTCTTTTATCCTTTTCAATTTTTCTGTTATTTGTTGGATTTCTTTCTTCATTTTGGCAGCTTCTTCTTGAAGAGCATCCGCAAGAGGGGAACCATTCAAAATAGCATCTATCGCATTTCTTATTTTTGTATTCAATTCTTGTTTTTCCAATTCTAAAGAGTCTATTTTTTCCTTCAAAGCTATATCTCGCAATGCTATTTCTTCATTATAGGATTGAGACATCTCCTTAAAATCTAAGTTTTCAGAGAGAATAATGTTTCGGATGTAATTTAAGACAAAACGATCTAACTTTCTGATAGCTATCCCAACATATTGAGTATCTCTTTTATTTTTCCAACGACTACACAGATATTCATCGGAGGTTGTACTTCCATTTCTTATCATCGGAGCACCACATACACCACAAAAAATTATTCCCTTACACAAAGCATTTATGTTATTTTTAGGACTATTTGAATACTGTTTCACATAAAAGCGTTTTTGTACTTTTTTAAATGTTTCCTCGCTTATAATTGCAGGACATCCGCCTTCTACTCTTACAACGTCTTTTCTTTCTCCATTTCTTCCTTTTCTAAATGTATATGTTCCAGCATATCTTTCATTATGCAGCATTTTGAAAATTGTTGATGTTGTCCATGAGTTTCCAAAACGAGTTTTAAATCCCTTTTTGTTGAGAATTTCTACCATTTCACGATAGCTATATCCATTTGCAAACATTTCAAATATCTTCCTTACTATTACAGCTTCTTCTTCATTGATGACATATATTTTCCTGTTCCGTACTGCTTCAGGATCACGTATTTTTTTCAAAGAGTATCCGTATGGAATTGTACCTCCAAGATAGTAAGCTTTTTCAGCCACTTTGGTGGTCTTATCGTAGATTTCTTGTTTAAGGTTTTCGATGTAAAAGCGATTTATTCCAGATATAATCCATCTTTGAAGGCGACCGGCGGGCGTGGAAGTGTCGATCCTTTCAGAGCAAGAAATGACAAACACATTCTTTTTCTCGAGCTCTTTCATGAGGCGTTGATCTTCTATCTCATCCCGGATGAAACGATCATACTTGTATACCAGGATCATATCGAATTTTTTTGTGAGAGCATCCTCTATCATTTGTGAAAAAGCGGGCCTCTTTTTTTCTCCTGAGGCCGTTATTTTATCTGAGTACTTTGCAACAATTTTTATGCCACCGTTAGAGGCAAAGTTTTCTATCACTTCCAGCTGTGTTTCTAAGCTTGTCTCGGATTGTCTGGCAGAAGAGACCCTTACATAAGCCGCAGCTCGTTTCATTTATGGCTCACGTTTTAAAATCCAGACCACTTTGCCAAGAAGATAAATCGGAAAATCAGACGATTTTATCACAATAGGTGGATACTCAGGATTATCGCTTACAAGTGTAACTGTCCCATTTTGGCGGTATATTCTTTTCACCAAAACACCTCCATCTACGCTTACCACCGCCTTTTTCCCATTTGAAACTTCTTGGTTCGGATCAATAACCGCAACATCTCCATCTCTTATCTCTGGTTCCATTGAATCACCGTGGATGATTACTCCGTATCTACCGGTAGAATCAATAGGAATAGTGGCAAAAAATTGAATTACATTCGCATCTGGGAAAGCTCCTATCTCACCAGCGTTAGCACCATCATAAACAGGTATCAATTTTAATTTCACCTTCGTAAGTATAGAATTTTTTTGTTTTTCCTCTACGCTCTTATTAAATGCCTCTAAAATCTCTTTGATAGAAGGTGAATTGGGAGTGTCGGTATTCCCAAGAAGATAGTCGATTGCGACATCAAAGAGCGTTGCTATTTTCTTAGCCATTTCAATGGAAACACCACGATTACCATTTTCCACCATCGACAATGCCGGACGGCTTAATCCGATTTTATCTGCTAATTGAGTTGCAGATAATCCATTTTGTGTTCTTAAAAATTTGATTCGTTGCCCAAGTAACTTTTTATTGATTTCTACCATAATACCTATTATACCATCTGTGTTCTCTAAAAGCAAACCACTCTTAAAGAGAACGTTACTCATAACCATTTACTTTGGGAGAAAAAGTGGTATAATTTTCTTAGAGATAAATAAAAAATAAAGGAGGTGTCTTAAAGTGAAAAGAATAAAAGAATTTAGATTATCACATCATTTAACGTTGGCAGAGCTTTCAAAAAAAGTGTGCCTGAGCATAACAGCTCTTTCGATGATGGAAAACGGACACCGTAATCCCTCAATAAAAGTTGCTTTTAAGATGGCTGATTTTTATGGTGTAAGTGTTGAGAAACTTTTCCCGGAATTGAAGGAAGAAGTAAAAGTATAACGAAGGGAGATAAAAAGATGGCAATTTTTGCGATAGATATTGACAAGATAGATTTTGACGAATCTTTCTGGCCACGTTTTCATGAAAATCCAGAAGCCATTGAGCAGTACGCCGACACACTTTCCAACGGCCAAGTACTACCAGCAATTATTGTTAAGGAGAAGCCAAATGGCAGATATCTCCTAATAGATGGATACCACAGATTGCAAGCCAACAAATCTCTTGGATATAAAAAGATCGAAGCAGAGATTGAAGAAATGACAGATTTTGAAGCACGTGCTTTGCCAGTTTCTCTCAATGCAGGCCATGGTGTCTTTCTTTCAAACAGAGAAAAGAAAGAATACATCTTAAAGCAAATAAAAAAAGGCGATGACCTCAAAAAATGGGTCGAGATGGCAAGAGTGCCTTTGAGAACCATTCAATTCTGGACAAAAGAACTAAGAGAAAAATGGGACGAAGAAGACAGGCAAAAGATTGTAGAGCTTCGTGAAAAAGGTAAAACACAAGAAGAAATTGCAGAAAAATTAAACGTTTCTCACCCTACAGTTTCCAGGATTCTTAATAATTCTTTTGTTCAAAAACGCAATATTGCGCAAATGAACAAAGATTCGCAAAACGAACCATCCGAGCCAGAAACTATTGAGATGCCCACAACCCAAAAGCCTTCTTTAATGGCTCAAGTGATAGAAGAAGTTAAAAACGATCCAGAAGCGATCAGGGATAAAGAAAGAATTCAGTTAGAAAATCGCATTCTTAACTTAGGAAAGGTTCTGGTATCTCTTAGACCTTTATTACCCAAGGCAATCAACAATCCATTCGACTGGAACGAAGACAGCATAAACTTTTTGGAAATGGTCATGGAAGATTTTGAAAGAACCGAGCCTCTTCTAAAGATGTTTTTCTCTACTTTAAAAAGAAAGGCGGTGAAAAAAGTTGGCAACACGTTTTGAAAAAATGGCTCTTTTAAAAAGTGCAACTAAGGAGGAACTCATTCGTAGTTATTACGGCGACGAATTTATAGATGCAACCTTTTCTCAACTTGAAATTGTAAACGAAAGATTTAAGAGCCTCGCAAAATCCTATGGCGTTCACGGTAGAATTCCAAACATTTCAACAGTATGGCGGGCAGCTCTCGGAAAATACGCCGTGAGGGCAAGTAAGAAAATTGGCCTTGTAGGAGTGATTCAACAAAGAGACAATGTATTCAGCCATAGAACGTACAAAGCACAAGACGAACTTACGATTGAAGAAATAAGATGGCTTATTTTTGATGAGAGGAAAAAATTCACACAATCCCAGAAACGCCTAAACGATTTAAATCGCTTGCTTGGCAGACTCGAAGCAAAATACGGTTCAAAGCAAACCATCTTAGCAGAAGCGTTTTGAGAACCTTCTCTCGCTTGATAAAAAGAAGGAGGGAGTGGAATATATGACAAGAAAACAAATTTCAGCGGTGATAGGTAAGATTTTGGCCGACATTGATATGGAAGAGGGTGGAAAAGATGTGGTCGGAAAGGTTCAAACAGGAATTCAAACCGGCGTTCGATCACGTAGCAAAAGAAAGACGGCTTTGGTGGAAGGAGGTGTTCCAAGATGGACTGGAAATGGCTCGGTGTCAGCAAAGAACTTCAAAAACTGAGAGAAGAGCTTCACGCTCCTATCATAGATCGCTTTTGGGGATTCATAGCCGTTGAGCCTCACGTGATGGAAGAGAAATGGGGCGACCCAGCGATACGCCATACAAACAAAGATTGGTACGATCTCGCAGAAGTGCGAAAGATTGTAAAGGCTCAACTTATTTGAAAGGAGTGGGAAAAATGACAAATTCTTTTTTGACAAAAGAAAAGGCCTCACGAGGAGACCTACACTACAGCAAAGAGAATTATAACACACTTTACTCCAAATACGGAAAAGAAAAAGTTTTTAAACTCGAAGAAGAACTGGAAACTCGATATCCCATAGCTTTTGGGAAGGCCGTACCAGAAAGGCGTATCAAAATTTTATCACAATTTCTAAGAAAAGGGGGCGGTAAAAATGAAATCAACACTGTCTCATAAAAGATGGCTTGAATTACGGCGAGGAATCGGTGGCTCCGATGCAGCAGCCGTCTGTGGCCTCAGCCGTTGGAAAACGCCTCTAACAGTGTACCTCGAGAAGATCGGGGAGAGAATTCCAAACAACAAAATAAATAATGAATACATATATTGGGAGAAAATCCTGAAAGATGTAGTGGCCCGTGAATTTGAAAAAAGAACAAACTTGAAAGTAAGGAAAGTGAGGAAAGTAAATCACGTAATTTATCATAAAATACACCCATTTATGGTAGCCAATATTGAGAGGAAAATAGCTAACGAAGATGCGCTCCTGGAGTGCAAAACAGCGAGCCAATTCCACGAAGACGAATGGAAAGATGGGAAAATTCCCAAAGAATGCCTTCTTCAAGTGCACCATTATTTAGCCGTTACGGGCTTTTCCCATGCTTACATCGCCGCTTTGATAGGGGGACACACTTACATCGCACAAAAGGTGGATCGTGATCCGGAAATAATCGACTATCTTGTCAAAATCGAATCAGAATTTTGGCACATGGTAGAAACACGCACACCACCCGCTATCGACGGCTCAGAAGAGTCCATTAGGCTTTTAAATCTGCTTTTTGCTCAAGATACCCAGCAAAATCAATCTTCTAAAGACCTAATTATGGTAAAAATCAAAAAGATATACTACCGCCTTAAAGAACTTTACCCAAACACCGAAGACAGGAAAAAAGTTATTAAGTCCCTCAGACGTAAATCCAATGTCAAATCGTTGATTCTTTTGTCCGAGAAACAAGCCGAGGCGATCCTCCATGACCTGCAGTAAATTCCCGGGCGCCTTCTTTACCTCGGAGATGATCAAATGAAAGATAACAAAAGAGGTTTTTCAATAATAGATGCCATGAATGGCTTGTTTCGATTCACGAACACTGGTGCATTAAATGCTAATGAGATCGCCTTGTATGTCATTCTTCTATCTAAGTGGAATGAATTAGGGCGTCCTAATGAGTTTAATCTCAGCCGTGGAATCATTCTGAGCAATTCTGGCATGTTGAAAAACACTTTTTATAGAACAAGAAACAAAATAAGGCAAAAAGGCCTTATTGATTTTACAATTCGTGGCGGAAGAAAAAGTACAGTGTATAGTTTGTGTCCCATATACAAGACACAACCCGGGACATTTAGCGGGACATTTAGCGGGACACAACCTGGGACCATACACAGAGAAGAGAAGAGTAGAGAAAAGATAAAGAAAGAAAGTAAAGAAAGAAAGAAACCTCAAACTGAAAATTCAAAACTATATGCGTATCTGAGAAAAATGTTAGGTCCAAATTCCATTGGTATTTTGAAGAACTCAAAAATTTCGTTGGAGTTTGCCGTCTGGCTCATACGACACTATCAGGTCATGGCAAAGAAACAACCGATCCTCTACCTGATAGCACTATCCCACAAGCAAGAGATATTCGCTAAATGGCAAGTATTTACAAGCGATCAATTCAAACTTAAGGAGGCTGAGGTAAGTGATAAATTTGGAATTGGAAGACAGGTTGGCGGCGACATTGGCAACCGAACAGAACGTTAGGCGTTATGTGTTTGAGTTTGAACCGGACGACTTTCATTCAAAGATTGCAAAAGAAACGGTAAAAACGCTCAGAGAAAAACCCAGTATATCGGCATTAGAATTGAACCTAAAATTGATTGATAAGTTTCCAGATACATATACTCACTTCCTCGATCTCGGTGGATTTGACTTCGAGATTAAAAGCCTTGTTGAGGCGTTCAAAAAGCTGACTGCGAGAGAACGTATAAAACATTTGGCTCTTGATATAGCTGACAAGGTCAAAGATCCGGACGTGAATATAGACGAGATCAACACCATGCTGATCAAAGCACAGCAACTCATGAAATTCAACTCTGGACAGTATCTGACTCTAAATGATGCAATGCACGAATTAGCAGACTCTACGATGAATCTTTGGGAGAATGGCAAGACTGGTATCAATTGGGACATGGTTGGAGATGTGATCATTCCTTCCACTGGTGGAGAACTTCTCGTGATAGCGGGGCGCCCTGGAATGGGAAAGACAACGTTTATGATGACCATGGCTGAGACGCTGGCTCGCAAAGGAATTAAAACGGGTTTTGTTTCGCTTGAAATGAAAAACGATTCTCTGCTTTTGAGAATGGCACAAAAACATTTCGACTATTCACTCATGAAAAATCTGCTTCGTATGACATCGGATCAACGAAGGAAATTTCTGGATACGCTTGACCAAATGAAAGGCTTACCGATGTACTTTGATGACGAATCCAAAGACATATCCCATGTTATTGGCACGATCACGAACATGGCAAGGGTCGAGGATGTCAGAGTGGTATTTGTAGATTATTTACAATTGATCAACCCTCCAAAGCAGATGTCGAGGAACGACGAAGTGGCGGCTATGTCCAGGATGTTAAAGCTGTGTGCTGTGGACAACAACATAACGATCGTTGTGGGCTCGCAATTGTCAAGAAATGTAGAACGAAGAGAAGGCGAAAAGAGACCTCATCTGGCAGACTTGAGAGATTCTGGAGCTATTGAACAAGACGCTGACACGGTCGCTTTTCTCTACAGGAAAGGATACTACAATACCAACGAAGATCCCGAAGATGTGGAGTTTATCGTTTCAAAGCAGAGAAACGGTGTCGTCGGGACAAAACATTTGCGATTTGATTTGGCACACCAAGTATTTGGAGAATAGTCGCAAAGTGCGACCTCGCAGGAAGGAGAGATGAAAATGAGCAAAGCATATGAAGATGATTTAGAGTATTACGAGTATCCGGATGGTGAAGTAGCTCCGCATACACCAATTGTCAAATCAACGGAACTTCTTTTTCACAAGCATTTTACAGATGCTGGGTGGGATTTAGAAAGTGTTGAAGATGTGGTAGTAGAGGCCAAGGAATTCGCCCCGATGATTCATACAGGAGCGCATTTAGAGATACCAGAAGGGTACTTTGGCTTGATTAAAGAGCGGTCTGGTATGGCTGGTAAAGGAATATTTGCGATAGGTGGGGTGATCGATGCCGGGTATAGGGGCGAGATCATGATCAACTTGGTGAATATAGGTGGGTACGATTACGTTATCAACTCGGGAGATAGGATCGCTCAGATAATTTTCATCCCATGTGCTTCGACTGTACGACTGGATGAGGGGCTATCTGTTTCGGAACGTGGCGAAGACGGCTTTGGGAGCACGGGGAGATGATAATAAGCAATGAAGGAAGATAGCGAGAAAGTGAAAAGGTAGGAGAACACGAAAATGATTGTACTTGAGTTTGTTTTGGGAATAGTTGGTGGAATTTTTATCGGGGGAGTTTTACTTGGGGCTCGATTGATGAGCCTGTGGGATATTTGGAAAGATAGAGACCTGCGTAGAAACAAAGGAGATGAATAAAATATTTGCTTTTGGACTTTACAGGTGGCACAGAAAAGAAGAGGTGAGAAAGGTGTGGGGAATAACGTGGTTTTTGAACATTTTAACAGGTATAGTCTTTTTTATTGATTATGGCGTTTTTAAGACATACGGCGGAACTGCAGCCAACTTGATGATGCTTGGGTATTTTTCCTTTCTTGTTTTGGTGTATGGGGTGGAGCCATGAAAAAAGACGTCAAAGAAGTGGGCTTTTTGGCCAACACGCTCACGGAAGTACTAACGGCCAGAATAAAGCTCTCAAAAGAACAACGAGAGGTGCTAACGACATTTAGGGATGCACTTAACAAGTTCATTGCCAAAAAGGTAGGTGAAAAAAATGAGTGAAACGTATGTTTTACAACCTGGGAAAAAGTGGGAAATAGACTACGAGATAATGCTAAATCCCCAAATGCCGTTAAATGCTGGGGAACAGCAAGAAGAATATCTTAAAAAAGCCACTCAACAGCAATTACAAGCGTACCAAAAAGCATTCGCTGAAAAACAACTGACTAACATGCTATTGGCTGGATGGAATATCGCAAATCTTAAGATCATCAAGTATTCTATTGTCTCATGTACGCACTTTTCATGCCTTCAAGAGACAAATAACGCTGGGTTTAGATTCAAAGTGGATTATGCGTTGATCGTTGATGGGACAACAGCTATCGAGCCACTCACGATGAATATCAATAATTATTCCTCGTGGTGGGCTAATGATGTTCTTTGGATATCGACTTTCCTGACCACAATGTGGAAAACTTCTCCGTTTTTAACTCTTTATGAGGGGATAAAATGGCTGGGATACAAGATATATCAAGCTGTAAAGACAACTCTCAATTGGTTCCAGAAAAGTTGGAAATTGCTGATCCTTCTTGCCGTTGGAGTAGGATTTATGTTTTTAACACAAGGAACGAAAGGAAAGTTAAGAACGTGGGTGTCTATCGGCGTTTTCGCAATTTTGGCGTATTGGTTGATACCATTAGTCGCATGAAAGGAGGAGGAAAAAGATGGCTGATATTATCACTCCACAGCAACAGCCCAAACTACCTAAAAAGCTTTTTGTACCCGTGTTGACGCTACCTGTCAACATGGATGCGATCAACAATTTTGTGGCACAATATCACGATGGCTTGTTTGGATTTTTACCGGCTTATTTTGACGAAGAAAAGGCTAAAGCATTTAAAATACAATACATCACGCTTAGCGCTTCATTTACGCCCAAAGTGGTCAACAAGATCGAGACACCTAACGCCACAGAAACTGTTGTGGATCGCATGAAGGCTTTAGAAGAGGAGATACGAAAACATGAAGGAAATCACGGTTAACAGCACAGTTAATCTGAGAA
The DNA here is from genome assembly GCA_015491995.1 of Mesoaciditoga sp. Taxonomy (GTDB): domain Bacteria; phylum Thermotogota; class Thermotogae; order Mesoaciditogales; family Mesoaciditogaceae; genus WGFY01. The sequence goes on along the minus strand of WGFY01000072.1, from coordinate 15,408 downwards.
AAATCTTTGAAGAATACCTAAAACTAAGCGTGGCAGATGGAAACGCGTCGCTTGATACTTTGCGCACATATTGGAAAAATGTGGCACGATACCTTGTATTTGCTACAAAAAATCAATGGGACGTTGTACATGTAACACCGATTGAAATCAAAAGATATCGTGAATTTCTACTCTCGCAAAACAAAAAGCCCGCCACTATCTATTCTCATTTATCTGCAGTTCGCCGTTTTTATGACGCTTTGGTAGAAAAAGGGCTAATATTATCAAATCCGGCAGAAAAGGTTAAAGCGCCTAAAGAAATTAGCGATCCGGCAGATAGAATTTCATACCTTGATGAAGTGGAACTCAGACATTTATTCAACGCAATTCCACGGGATCACAGCTTGCTAAGTGTGAGAGATCGCCTTATCATTGCGATTATGGCGCTTGAGGGGGCGCGAACTGTAGAACTACACCGTGCGAATATCAAAGACGTGTTAACAAAAAACGAAGGGGTGGGAATCAGAGTCCACGCTAAAAGGCACGCAAGAGTCATTCCCCTAAGACAGGATATAGCTAAACTTCTCAAAATATACCTTGCCTTAAGAGAGCGAATAGAACCTTTGTATCCTTCTCAGCCTTTATTTATCGGTCTGTCGAAAAACAAGCCTTTTCGCCGGCTTACACGTAGGGCTTACAGGTGGATTGTAGATAAATATCTCAAATTAGCGGACTTGAAATTCGTTGGGGGGAAAAAGATAAGCACTCACTCATTGCGGCATACAGCTGGGACTTTGGGGTATCAAGCAACGCATGATATTCGGCAGGTTCAAGACCTTTTGGGGCACGTCTCACCAGCCACAACAGCGATTTATGTACATGCACAAAATAGATTTTTGAATAATCCGGCTTTACAAATAAAAGTGAATATTGGAGGTGATTTTGATGAGAATAAACCTGTCAAATGATAAGCTTTTTTCGGTGGGTGAAATATCTAAAATGCTGGGAGTTACGACCGCAACCGTTCGGAATTGGATCTATGCGGAGAAACTTCAAGCTATCAAAGTGAGCCATGTTTACCGCATTCCAGAACAAGAGTTAAAACACTTCATAAAGGAGTCGAGCTATGATGGATCTCAAATTGAATTATCTTGAATTAATCACTTTGCTCTCCAAAATGAAGTATAGGTATTTGGAGGACAAAGACATTGTCATCTTAAAATTTGATCACAAGCCATATGCTCCCACAGATGTTCAAGAAGAAACACTCGTAAATGGCAACGTGAAAATTAGATATTTAAGCGAAAAAGAACCTCTCGCTATAGTGATCTCCAATTTCAAAGAAACGATTAAAAGCCCAGAAATAAAGGAGCTTTTGGGAGACATTCCGCCGGAATTAGTGGGAGAGGTAAAAACCATGTTTGGAGGTGGTAAAGCGTGAATTTTGATGAATTTAAGAAACTTTGGAAAGAAAAGAACAATAAAATTCAACAAGTTGCAAAAGGCAGACACGTATCGCCTGAGAAAATTCACAGCTTTTGGGACAATCTTCAAATAGTTGTAGAACATAAGGCAGAAGCTAAAAAAATAATGCAAAACAAAAGCGATATTCAGCTGTTGGTGGACTTTTACAGTGATTTTTCAAAGCATTTAGAAGCGATGGAGACAATTCCAGAGCATATTTTTCAGCGTAATGTTACCCAGGTAATCAGACAGGTATATCCGGAAGCATACAAGATCATGCCGTATTCTCAATTCTCGAAAAAGGCGAAATATATAGCAGAACGGGTTCAAAATTTTTTGGGGCAATCTACAACTCAAATGGAAAAGCCCGTAGAGCCACAAACAGCGGAAGAACCCGTAAAAGCTAAAAAAGTAGAGCCTCAAAAGGCTAATCCACCCGAAGCAGTCGATCCAGTCTCAGAAGAAAAGCCAGTCCAAGAAGCACCTAAAGAAGTCGCAAAAAGTGTTCTCTCACAGGCACAAACTACACACCTCGAGGAGAAAGAAGAACCCACAACGCCAGAAATCAATCAAGAAGAAACCGCAAAAACGAATGAACCCGTGGAACCGCCCACCAACAATGTCAAAGAAGATGTCAAAGAAGAGAAAAAAGAGGAACAACCTCCTATGGAAAAACCCAAAAAGGCTAAGAAAAGAGAGGAGGAGAACGTAAATATGCTTGAAGGGGAAATGATGAAACAAGAAAGCCGTGAGCAGGCACAAGAAGATAAACCCGAGGAGCAGCCAAAAGAAACTCCCAAAGTGGAAAAGGACGAAATATCTGAGAACACCCCACAAAAAACTGAGGAACCAAAGGCAAAGCCAAACGAAGGAAAAGAAGAAAAGGAAGCAAAACCTTTCAATTGGACAATGATCTTGATTTTTGGGGGTATAGCAGTGGCGGCTATTTTCTTTGTTATGCACTTTATGAAAAAACGAGAGAAGGTTCAAGATAATGTTTTTATACCGCCTCAATCGGTATCTTCTCAATCGTATCAACAACCTATAGCTCAAACACCGCCAGAACAGCAGCAGGCTCCAGTGGCACAAGAAGAAACACCTCAAAACATGGATGAATATGCCAAAAATTTAATAAGCAAAGTTCAATCTGGCAAAAAGGCCAGACGGCCCGAAGAAATTTGGGGGAATAGATCATGAAAGACATAATTGCCAAAGAACAAACTGATCCTTTTCAAGGGTTAGAAGAGTTTGTGGATGATGATAACACAGAGAACGAAGGGAATCAAGAAGCCACTCAAAAACAAGAAGAGCCACAAAACGTTGAAGAACAGCCAAAAGCGGAAACCCAGGAACCTGAGGATATTGATAAACTCCTCGAATCTGATGAAGGCTTTGAAGAAGCCACAAAAAAGTCGAAAATTGGCCATGTTGTAACAGATATCACAGGCCATGTGATGGGAGCGATGTGGAAGCTTGCCCCAGATGAAGAAGAGGAATATATAAACCGCATTCATGGAATTGTTGATCCTATTTTGGGATTTTTAGCGGTAGATGATGTAGTTGGGGGCTTGCCCATTAGGAAAATTAAACCCATGACCCGCTTTATAGTCGGGATGGTGATATTGATTTTAATTGCCGTGCTCTTTAGACCAAAGAAAAAACAATCGATGATGCTTCCCACTCCTCCTCAGTCCCAGCCACAAAATGACCAAGGAGAGGTGAAAGAATAATGGTAACAGTTGTAGTTGGTCCTACGGGAAGCGGCAAGTCCACTTTTCTCGGCAAAATGCTTCAATATTTGCAGCATTCGCCAAAGCTCATCGTAATCGTGGATGACTCAAAATTCTACACTCAACATCTTTCAAATCTTTTTGTAGTACCGTTGAGGAGCGAATTTCATCAGTATGACAAACTCAATCTCGACAAAATTTTGAGGACATTTGCCCAAAAAGAGAAGCCTGTCCTTTTTGAGAGCAGCGAAATATCCACCCCGGACATCCAAAAATTCCTTGACAAATTGGGTTCTTTATTATTGACAAAATACAAGAATATCATCCTCGTTGTCGAAGAAGCGTATCGCTTATTCCCACGATACAAATTCTCCAAGGCAATTGCTCAGCTGATGCGATCAGGGAGAAAAAGAGGGATATCTATTTATCTTGTTTTTCAACAGTTTCGAGATGTTGATCCCGCCGGCGTGCGGGAAGCGACGTGGGGCATTGGATTCAAACCTCAGGGGCCTTCAGAAATTGAGAACTTTCAAAAGACCTTTGACTTCTACAATGTCCAAAGTTTAGGAGCGCATTCTTATGTGATCAAGAACTTTAGGACAGGTGAGTTAGAGATAAACACGTTAAAAAGAGATAAGTAACATAAAAAGCGCAATTTAGCATATTGACATTGACTCAATCTCTCCATCATGATGAAATTACAATACTTTTTCATGAAAGGAGAGATTTTTTATGGCTATTGGAACAGCTTACAAAGCATTTGGAGGCCTTGACGACGAAAACATGAAAGAAATGTTCATGATAGGTGCGGGAGGCCTTGTCGCAGGAGGGGCGGAGTATTTTGTCAACAAAGAAGCAAATACTCCCGTAAAAGATTCAACCGGAACCGTAACGGGGTACAAAATTGCTTTTCTTCATGATCACCCCTATCTAACTGGATTAGTTATTGCTGTTGTGGGATTCATCCTTATGAAGGTTCCCTCACTTGAAGCAAACGAAGATCTTCAGAATCTTGCAATTGGATTGATTGCTGGAGGACTGGCAGGAACAGCAGCATCGCTTGCGGGAAATATTTCCTTATGATCTCGCAGAAAGGAAAAGGTGATCAGAATGCAGCTTAAACTTACGAAGGGATTGACAAATATTGCTATCAATCCTTTAAATGGTGCGCAACTTTCTACAGATGGACAGCCTAAAAGTGCTCTTAAATTGGTTCAATATCTGCCATATCCGGTTATCGGATTTAAAGTTCCACAAGGTGTCAAATATACGGTGAATGCCGGTACGGTAGTACAGTTCAAATTCTACACAGATGCAGCCGGTACCATTCAAATAGCCCCAGGGGATACTATTGCGCTTTATGCGAAGACGCCAAGTGATACTCCGACGAGCTTAGGAACAAGAATAGCAGAAGCCCCTTACAGACCATGGTGGGAGGTAAAGGCCAACCTTCAAGGAGTCGGACAGTTCTCAACTGGGTTGCAATTCCCCATTGAAGAAACCTTTTTTCTCGAACCAAATTACACTCTCATAATAGCAGTGGCAACTTTGATTTCGGGAGAAACGTTTAATTGGACGAATAGTGTGATAAGCATACCTGTTGATCAATCGACATCTCAGTTCTAAGGGGGCGGTAAAAATGAAAAAAACTATGTTGACGATCAATCAATTCACTTATTCAGCCCCCACCGCAGGTACGTCATCCAAAGTACTTAGTTACCTGATTCCGCTCAACAGTTATATCATCTTGCGCTCTGATCAGATGATGAAACTTCGTTTTACGGAAAAACAAGTATTTAATTACACAGCCGCTCAAACAAGTAAAAATGTAACGGTTACAGTGAGTGGCTCCGTGGCGCAAGTTGGGACTGTTTTCGGAACGGATTCCAACCCGCAATTGAGTGCTATCGGATACTGGAATGCAACAAGTCCATCGGCTTTCACCAAGGTGGTACAACCTACCAGCATATCTGGATCAGAGATCACATTTGCGGTGAATGATACCACTTCAGTAGCGGCAAACTTTACAGTGTTTTATCTTCTCGCCAATGGCAGTTTTTCGTGGGTTGTTTCGGTACCGGTTGCCGCTGGAGACGTTACAGCACAAATCTACGGAGACTCTTTGCAGAACGTTAACGTCCTCAACCAGACATCTCAAGAGTCATCGTTGTACTTCCCAGAACAAATTGTATTACCTCAAGGATTCGCACTTGACTTGTACGTACAATCAACACCGGCCGTTGATATGGATCCGGCTTTGTCATCAACTACTCCAAACAGCTTGGCTGGAATTCAAATCCCGGTAATTACTGGGCCGATGAGTGAAATTCTTGAACAAGATCCAGACGTGAAAAAACACGTTATTGAACAACTGTTAGGCTAAGGAGGTAATTGAAATGATTGTTTTGGCTGGAGAAACCACCTGCAACAACGGAAAAACTGTCCCTGGTGTGTATGTGTCTCCTACAGAATGGGAGAAAATGACACAAACATACAAGCAAACTCAAAATGTCTCTGGAGCCACGAGTGGGATCACGACAACCACCGGTGCGGATCTTACCACCGCCTTAAACACCTATAGCCAGGAGGTGGCTCAGAATGGGGGTCCAATAACTCCTAACACATCATTTGCCATGACTGCTTTGTATGAAGCCGTACAGAGCGCTTTAGAAAATCCGAATCTCATAACGAATAACCCTACTCCTATAAATATGAGAACCGGAATTGGAACCGGCACTCCCAGTTCCGAACAATCGCTTTGGATTGTAGCAATTTTGGGAGTTGTTATTCTGTTTTTTTTATTCAAATGATTGCCCGCTATAGAAGCGGGCCGGACTTATAAAAAGGAAGTGATCATTATGGCAACAGCACCAGTTCGTTACGAGATAGGACACGATATTCTGTATTTGTGTGCAAGCCCGGATGAAGAAAAGCTATCGGTGGTATCTAATTCAAATTCAGAAGCCGGCAAATTGCTTTTTTGGTGGGCGTATACACAAGTACCTCTCAAGATGGACGGTCAAAGTCATGAGATTATCTTAGACTCGAACCTTAATCCACAATTTCACAGTGAAACATCTGTTTTGGACATACATTTTAAAGATGGAACGCTTTACTATTCGGCTTTTGAAACAACCGGATCTGTTTTTAAGACTGCCGGAGAAAAACTTATCGCCTTTCATTTAGCGACAGGCGGCCTTTCGGAAAACTACAACGGAGACGGTATCTACTATATCAAAAACATTTTGGGGGATTACAATCAATACGCTCATTCAGCCCAAAATAATTTGTGGTCATCTATTGAAGCGGCAATTGGCTTCGCAGGGACATTGTTTGGTGGAAGTAATCTTATCGGAATGGGGAGTGAGAAACTTCTCATGGAGGGAATAGCAAAAGCAGGGAAGGAATCTTATCCTACTACCAAAGCGCAATTACAATCAATCGCCACTAAAATAGCCACAAAAGGATGGAATACTTACGCCGCCAATTATACTCCACCTATTGGATCGAAAAAGCCAACTAACACGTTTGGTATCTCAACACCTATTCTTGTTCTGTTGGGAGCGGCAGTTTTGCTGTTTGCCATGAAGGGAACGAAGGAGGGATGAAGAAATGGCACAAGGTATGGTGATGTATAAAAAAGGCTCTTGTACAGTAACAATAAATAAATTCGGGGCCATAGAACATTCCGTTGATACTTATACATTTACAATGTCGTATAGCAACGAGACTGTTACTCTTGCCACTTCTTCTCCTGTTTGGCTATGGAATGGAACTAAACAAATGACCTTTAAGTATGTAGGAGATCAGGGGCATGAGTCTTTAGCTTTCGGATATAGTGATGGCTTCTTATCAGTGGGTCAATACAACAGTATAGTGGAAGTTAACGTAACAATGACACAAGCCGGGCCTAATCCAATTTTGGAGATTGTAATATCTTTGCCAAGCCGGGTGAAGTCTTACTCTATCTCCCCATCTAAGATCCAGCTAATGTGGGAAAAGGAAAAAAGTTTCACGTGGGATATTTCAGGAAAAGTTGAAACCTTAAGTGGAGAAGCAATTCCAGGTGCGACGATAAAAGCTTATTTGAATGGAACGACTTCTTCTGCTGGAGCTGTAGGAACGAAGTTGCTAAAGACGACTCAATCCAAATCCAACGGGAGTTATGGCCTTTCATTACAAGTACCTATTGGAACAGGTACTGGGAACTATGTGGTTCTCAAAACTATAAAGTCGAATTACACTTTTAAAGATGTTTTGGTAGAGCACGGTGGCACTTACAATATCAAAGGGGAGTATTACCAAATAGCACCTACTAAATTCAACATCGTTGGGCGTTTTGAAGATGGTAGTGGCAATGGAATAGCAAAAGCGAAAATAATATATCAATCAATTCCAACCTCTGTAAACACTCCAATTTACGCCACAACTGACTCTAATGGGAATTTTGAATTCAAGAATCAAGTAACTGGAGGGTTTATTTCCCCGGTTGTTAATGCGCTTCCATCGAAATATCAAAAATGCCAATACTCTCAGGTAGAAGTTACAAACACCAATTACACCGACATAATTATCACTCCTCATAATTGCTCTTGGACTCCTTCAACATATAAGATAACCGGCAAGGTTGTTTCATCTACTACCAATTCTGCGGTGTCAGGGGCAAAAGTAAGTTACAACGGCAATGTGATTTATACATCTTCAGATGGCTCTTTCTCGCTGGAGATCAAAAAGCTTGATGGGACGCTTACTATAACTCATCAGGATTATAATCCTGTTTCAGAAACGATTGCTTTTGCTTCTGAGTTAAACGTTGGTACCGTAGCACTTGCTCCAACCGTTCACCCTCATACTTATTATATTCAAGGGACGATCGAAGATGTCAAAACAGGTAAAGCAGTATCTGGCGCTTTAGTAGCGTATAACGACAATATTGACACCACTGCATCTGGTGGGAGTTTTGAGTTCAAAGATATCGTACTCGGAAAGCAGCTTAAGGTAACTAAAAGTGGATATAATCCTGTCTCTATGTATATTTATGACACCGAGCCAGATTTGGTGATACATCTTCAAAAAAAAGGATCTGTCATCGAGTACGTTCAATATGTCTACCTTGTTGAAGATCAATCAGGCAACGGCATACCCGGTATTCAGTTAGTTATCGGCGGCACAACATATACCACCAACAACGCCGGGGAGATAGCGGTTAAACTTGGCAAAGGCTCTAATCCGGTTAGCGTTGTGAGCAGCCTATCTGATCCAAGCGACACCTACGGTGATTTTAAAGTCATTAGCACAGTAGAAAAGGAAGTGATCTACCAAGGCAAAAACTTACATTCAAGGCACAATTGTGGCACTAACGCTGAATGGAACGGAACTGCGTGTGTTTGCGATTCTGGGTATCAAAAAGATTCAAGCGGTAACTGCGTGAAAAGCACTCACAATTGTGGCACTAACGCTGAATGGAACGGAACTGCGTGTGTTTGCGATTCTGGGTATCAAAGAGACTCAAGTGGCAACTGCGTAAAGAAGACAGTAATAGGTCAAACAACAACAACATCAAATACGTGGTTGATTATAGGAGCGGCCGTGTTGGTGCTGATAGTGTTGATGAAAAAATGATGAAATTCTGTAGTTCTATATTTCAAATTTTAAAAGGAGGAGTTTTTATGGCAGAAGAAAACAAAGTTACTCCAGAAGTAAAAGCGGATGTTAATCAAGTACAATCGAAACTTGTTCCAGAGTTGTTGAATATGTGGCCGGTAAAAATACTGACCTCTATGATTCCAGGCGGTGCGATTATTGATGATGTCATCCAGACAATCGGTCAATACATAGACACTGTAGAAAAGACCGTGGCTATTAAAGGAGCTGGTGTGGCGAAGAAAAGTATTGTTGTAGATGCAACCTATGAGTTACTTCTCAAAAAATTCCCAGAGCTTGATCCATTTGGATTCATTGTGAAATGGGCTGTGAAAGAGATCATCGATTTCATCGTGAATATGAAAAACAAATTCGGATGGAATTGGATACCGATCGTTAACGGATAGGAGTGATTGAAATGAGAATTAAAAACAAAACTTTGTTGAGAAGAGAAGTTAAGCGTCGGCTCGGTACGACGGGAGAACTTGATAAAGTGTTTTTTTCTAACGATGGCAAGTGGGGAACATATTCTTCAAATACAACAGCACCAGATGCAGCCGGGGCAAGTTTTGGAAGCCTGGCAGAGCCCCCAGAAGAATACGGATGGACAGTTGATCAAGCGATTACCTACAATTTAAGCAGGCTTGAACAGTTGATTGATGAAATGGAACGTGAAAGCAGAAAAAGAAGATTTTAAGAGGAAAAAATGACTAAAGCGTTTGTGTTTTCAGGTGGCGGCGCTTATGCCGTCCCAGAATTAGGCATAGTGAAATACATTGAAGAGGCACATCTTTTTAATCCGGATACCGATCTGGCAATTGGTACTTCATTCGGTGCTATAGCAGCTGGGTCTTTGACACTCAAACATTCTCCTCAAGAAATGCTAAAGATGTTAGAGAATTTTAACAAGGTAGGTAGAAAAGTGTTGACCTCTTCATCTATAGCATGGAGCGCATTGTCATTTCCATTTCTATGGGGTTTAAAAAGCCTTATAAACATTCTCGCTCCCTATTTTGGAGGATTTGAAAACAACAGAAAATGGCCAAAAGGATTGATCACATGTTCAACTGATCTCACAACCTTTTCCCCTTTCTATTTCGATCAATCGACATTTACATGTGATCAAATTCCCGTTTTGGTAGCGGTAGCGGCATCAGCATCTATTCCATTCGTCTTTCAACCCGTCAATCACCATGGACATGTTCTTGTAGATGGTGGGATCGTTGAGAACGTTCCTACTACTCAGGCAGAAGGAAAAGAAGAAGTATATGTTTTTGGACATCAACCTGGCAAAAACTACCATGTGGAAATTGACAATCTCGAATCCTATTTCGGTGCAATTTTTGAAGGTGCAATTTTTCGGCTTAACGAAATGAATACACAATACGAGCAACAAGACAACTTTATGGGATTTCATTCTCAAGCTAAACACATTTTGGATTTCTCAAATTGCCAAAAAGATTTTCAAGAAGGCTATCAAAAAGCGAAAGAATACTTTGAAAGGAGGAATTAAGCATGGATATGAATCTGTTTTATCTGTTTGTGGCAGCTGTGATTTTCGTGTTTGGAATATTCGAGATCAGGAGGGTAGATGCGCAAAAGAATACCTTTGCAGTCGGCTTGTTCTTGTTCGTACTCCAATTTATCATTTTCCCATTCGTCATAGATTTCATCTCTTGGTTCATAAGAGTGGGTACAGCCGCAACTGTGCCACAAGCGACATATTTGCAAGGATTGTTCCTTAGTTCAATCTTTATATCAATTTATTACTTTTTCAGTGTTTATGAATATTACCTCCAAAATCCACCTTCAAAGCAATAGTCGACAAAGGTCGAAACGGGGCAAAAGACCCCGTCTACAGGGGACGGCTTTCCTGTACTGATGAGACAAGCCAAGCTTAAGGAGGCGATTACATACATGGGAACAATTACAAACACAAAGAACGCTAACCCTTATAAACCGGTTACAATTGAGTTGGCACCCGGGCCGGCAGAATATGTGATAGATGAAATTGGATATGGCTTTGCAGTGCTGGAATGCGACGATCAATCTGCATTAGCATATATCGAAACTACCAATTCCCAGCCAATTCCACTCACTTCAATCGGCACAATATCTTTTCCAAATGGATTCTCAAAATTAGTTATCGTAAATTTCGAGCCGGTGATAGGATCAATGGTAGTTAAGCTTCTTATATTCAAAAACAAAGAGGCGAACATCTTCCCAATATCACCTTTTAGAGAAGTAGCAGACGCAATGACTTTCATGCAACTTCCTATTTTGACGGCTGGTAATTCATCCCTTCAATACAAATTATGGGAGATTGATGCTTCTCTTTCAACACCACAAGAATATATACCACCTAATCAATCGTATTTCCCAATTATTCCTCTTATAAAAGAGACAGAAATTCTAAGCATTGCTTCAGGCTCGGAATTCTCTTTGGCAACAACGGCAATTACAGATATTTTGTCTTTAACGCCTCAACTTCAAGATGCTATTCCATCAAAGCACTTCTCACCGTTACCTGCCAGATTTCAAACAGTGGGATTTTCACTTGTATATACACCAACAGTTACAGCAAGCGGAACCAATGTCTTTTTGATTTCATTGCAGCAGCCTTTGACATCTCAACAGCTCAAGTCATCTTATAGAGTTTGATCATGAACCAAATTGAACAAGTTGGGATAAGAACACAAATAGCGGCTAATTACATTGAAAATTGGGGGAAAAGGTTACTCATTCCCACTCTGATTCAAGATGGAAGTACTACTAACATAGACGAATTAAAAGGCGTTCAAGAGTTTATCACGATGACAGCGCAAAAAGCAGGGATAAGCTTTCATGAGCCAGAAGATGTCTGGAAATATGCAACATTTATTACCTACATAGCAGATTCGAGAGACATAGCAGTTTTGAACGCAAAAAACGCTTTAATTCTTACCAATTCTCAGGTCTTTGATTATAAAACGAACCTTTTACAGGCGGCCAATTTTACTTTGACAACATTTTCAGGTGAATGCTCCGCTTTTGCGAGGCTTTATTCAGCCACTCAATATATTTTAGGGAATGCGAACACGTATTCTGCTTACATTTTAGGAAGTACTTCTGGACACGCAACGAATGTATTTGAATTTCAAGGAAAGTGGTACTTGCTAAATTACTATCAAATGTATGAAAGCGATAATCCTTGGCAGCTTGTGGCGTACCTTTGGAGTGTAATATACAAAAACGGTTGGATGTCTAACTATTCAATTACATTCGCTCAAAATATCTTTTATTCAACGACGGCAAAGAAGGAAGCAAGTTACTTAAAGCCACTCGCATCTGATTCATTGGTAGATCTGATATCGTCGAAAATCGTACAACCAGATCAAAAGCCATCAACAAGTGTGAATTTTTCTGGATCTCCTGCTTGGTCTGGTATAGATGCAAAGGCCAAAAAGTTTTTCGATATAACGTCTTTTTCTCAACATGTAGAAGAATCCAAAATACTTTGGATCTCAATAGCTGTTTTAGCAGCATTTCTAATCTTTAAAGGAGGTTGATTGAATATGGCAAGAAAAAGAAAATCTTCAATTTTCGACACAGCTTTTCCTAATCGGAGGAAAGCATTAGGAGCACCAGCACCAGTAGCAAGAGGAAGAGCTCCTCATGGCGATGAATTTGAAGTAGTAATGGGCAAAGCTTGGCAACTTGTTCGTCAAGGTTATGACATGCACCAGGCTCTTGAAATTGCATGGAAAGAGTACGATGCGGGTCAATTTGGCCCTGTGGAACACGAACAGTGGAGCGATGATGGCATACGTAGGGGGAGGAAATACAACTTTTCTCCAGCGACTCGTGCAAAATCAAGACGTATTATGAGAGATGCGTGGGGCCTGGTGAGAAACCGTGGAATGTCCATGAGTCAAGCGCTCCGACAAGCTTGGAAAATGAATGGCGACCGCTGATAACTATTTAATTTAAGCGGTGCCGGGTGGGTGGGTGTGGAACATAAAGAGGTGATAACACGTGCGTTTGAATTCACGAAAGGTGTGCTTTACCGAGGAATTTTGGCATAAACCATCAAAATCGTTTTTAAATCAATTACCGCCAACGGCTTTTCTTGATCCAGCAAGGCGGAAGTATCCTGTTATGGAAAATCCAAACGGGCCGATTTATGTATTCGCACTCACAGCTTCAACAGCTTTTGCCGTGGCAACCCGTGAAATGCCGTTCTATTATAAGGCAAAAAGATTGCTTGAAATTCACCACGAATTAAAACGGCGTGGTATTCAATGTATGTCGTGGCGTACCTATTTATCTATTTGGAGGTCATGATGAATCGTTTTATCATTCTCGGAATTATTTTTGGTGTTATGGTAGGCGATATCGCTTACAAGGTTCGATTGTACGAAAGCCTGACTACAGGAGAAAAGGCGTTCCTTGCTAACTTACATTTTCTCAAATTACCAGGGTTAAAAAAGAACCATTTTTTGGACGATCCCATTCTTATAACAGCGGGAATAGCTTTATTAATATATCTTATTTATTTTTCAAAGTAAGGGGGAATTGTGGTGGGCGAAGAAGAAAAGGTGGCAAGATTGGAAAGTGATCTCAATAACCTTAAAAACAGCGTTGGGAAAATAGAAAATGATATTGTCAAGAAAAGCGATAAGGATATACAGCGAGAGCGTGAATACGTTGATCTAAAAGTGTCTTTTAAAGATTTCACGAGTACTATGGAAAACGTAATTACAGAGTTAAAAGAATTGACGAAGCAGAACAGGACAATGATTGAAAATATGAACATTCGTTTGACAAATGTGGAAGATAAACTTGAAGAGCTTTCGGTGTCTTTTCAAGAAAGGAAAAAGTACCTCAGATGGCTTTATTCGATTTTAGTTCCCGCTTTTGTAGCGCTGGGTGTGGAATTTCTCAATTTATGGCACTGATAAAGGAAGGTGAAAAAAATGACAAATAGGCAAAAAAGGGAAATAATTCGGGAGGGAGTCAAATATATTTTTGACCTTCTCAGAGAAAATGATCGTATTACCCTTCGTGGCTTTGGGACTTTCAAGGTAGTAGATCGGAAGGCAAGGAAAATTAGAAACATTCGCACAGGTGAGCTTATTACGATCCCGCCTTATACGACGATAAAATTTAAGGTATCAAAAATGCTGAGAAATTACTTTCCACCAGTTTCACCAAAAATTACAGAATATAGCGAGATGCCTCGAAAAGTAGAATTGGCAATTCCAAAAGAAGAGTTAGACAGAGCAATGGAAGAACAGGATAAATATATAAAGCGTGAAGAAGAAAAAAAAGCCAAAGAGTTTAGGAAGATGATTCTTTCACTTGGTGGGATAAAAGATAACGATTGGGAAAGTATCCCTCGGTGGTGTAGACGAAACCATGGATATACTCTTGGAGAAGTGGCTCAAGAATTAAGCTCAATCGGCACTTTCGGACATTTCAATGAAGAAACACTATACGAAGCGCTTTGGGATCATACTCTGGCGCTTAGATAGAGGTGAGCATGAATGCCAATTATAGTTAGTGGAAATGGTGGTGGTGGTGGAAGTCAACAAATTTATCTGGATGATTCGACTTTTTCAACGACAGCCACCGCCTCAGCAACTGTAAAGTCCTTTAGATACTACAACGACGGGAATATAACTAACATACAGGCTTTCATTTCAGCGTGGAACGCCTCAAGCGGCGCAACAACCACGGTTGGAATCAACGTGGATAACTCAACACCAGTTTCTACCACAACAACATCTACAAGCGAACAGTTTTTCATCTTAACGCTTACGCCGCCAAGCACGAAAGGTGTTCACACCCTCAACGTTACTTTGGACACTTCAAACGCTTCTTATAGCGCTTACACGAAGTTCTTACAAGTCGAGGTGAGTTGATATGATAAATAAATCTTTGATAATACAAAAGGCAATTGAACAGGTTACGCTAAAGCTCAACAGCGCCACTACAACAGCAGAAAAAGATCAATATTCAAAGCAATTGGCAGATTTACAAGCGCTTCTCCAGAAAGTTTCAAAGGAGGGTTGATTGATTATGAATTTAACAGATAAATCCAAAGTGGTGTTTTATTATAGCGCCCCTCAATTCCTACCAGGAACAGTTTCAGATTCAAGGTATCTTGGTACTTATGCGAGTGTTAGCGATCTGCCTTCAAATGCTGGGGATTTTTCTTTGGCAGGTATCGCTGGTACAAAATCGATGTACTCTTACGTTGGAGGCTCTTGGCAATATTTAGGAGAATACCTTCACGACGCTTATAGATTCCTTGTTTACTACGAAGGATCGAGTTTCGCTTCAGCGACTGGGACAAAATGGACATCTGTATTTAATGATATAGTTTCAAGTTCCACCTTGATGAATGAATTTGCTGGTGATTCAACGGCTATGAACAACATAGCTGCTTCAAGCACCGCTATGAATGCCGTAGCTGCTTCAAGTACCGCCATGAGCACTGTAGGTGGCTCCTCTACTGCAATGGATGCAATCATGTCTGGCTCACAAGTTGAGACGTGGTGGGGTTCTTCTTACTACATTGGCAAGGGCCTTGCAACTTACGCTGGTCTCT
>WGFY01000071.1 GCA_015491995.1 Mesoaciditoga sp. | reverse complement strand
ATATTTTTATAACATGTTCTCTGCCTACACGTGAATAAGCTCCTCACCTGCAGATTTGAAGGGGAAGACTCACATTGATTGAAGTCTAAATATTCTCTTTATAGCCATCTTTCCATCATTTATTTGTAGGCGTCTCCACGATTCACAATCTCTATAATCAATATGACGAAGTTCATTTCATGTAGTGTGAAAATGATTCTATAATTTCCGACTCTCAGTCTTATTAATCCCGAATATTTGCCTTTTAACAGTTTTAAATCTGGTTTTGAAGTACCTTTCCCCTCGTAAAAATTTATTAATTCGTGAAAAGATTTGTTGATTCTGTCTTTTGTTTTTTGATCTAATCTATCAAATGTTTTTTTGGCTTTCTTTGTCAGCTTAACGATGTAATTCATATTCATCAACAATTTTTAAGTCGTCTTCGTTAAGTGAATCCAGGATTTTTGTCAATTCTTCGTTTTCTTCTTCATCACAAAATGGTGTGTTGGCCATGAGCTTAAAGTAAACTTTGTTGTATTTATGATTTTTCAACAATTCTTTTATCGCTTCTCTTATTATTTCGCTTATGCTTTTGTTTTGAATTCTCTTTAATTCTTCCAATATTTTCCATGTTTCCGAGTCCATTGTGATATTGTGCCTTTCGAATTTTAACACGATATTTATTCACCTCACTTGTGTTATTGTGTATATACACATTATATCATGATTAAAGAGTGAAAATCCAGTAAGTGTGCATATGGTTAAGTGAAAAATGGGGGTCCTGTCGCTAACGTGGCCGCTACGGGCAAATTTTTCGATACTTTGCAGATCATCAAAAGCACGGGCAATTCATGAATTGCCCCTACAACACCTTTTTTACTTCGTCTAATGTGATATCTCACATTTTTCATGTCCAGCTGTAAAAAGTCAAGATGTTTTTGATCCATATTTAAACTGTCAGCTTATTTTATCAATTCAAAGCATACCCCATTCCAATGTTATAATAAAAAAGGAAAAAAGGAGGTTTTTAACATGTCAACTATATCGTCTAAGAAAGCGAATATCAAAAGCATTATCAAAAAAGTCAATAGAGATAGGGCTCCCATCATAATTGTTGATGAAAATGGCATGAGTGCCGTTGTGCTGTCTATGGACGATTTCGAGTCTATGAATGAGACAATTTATTTGCTCTCTTCAAAGGCAAATGCCAGCTGGCTTTATGAATCCACCAAGGAAATGGAAGAAGGTAAATTTAAAACTTTCACGTTGGAAGAATTAGAAAATGAATATCAAATTCACAAATAAGGGATTCGAAGATTTTAGCTATTGGGCTAAGTTTGATAGAAAAAAACTTAGGAGAATTATTGAGATCGTAAAAGATATTCAAAAGCATCCATTTGAGGGTATCGGAAAACCAGAAGCATTAAGATACCATCTTACGGGTTACTACTCGAGAAGGATTGATCAAGAACACAGGTTAATATACAAATTTCAAGATAATGATATCGTTATCATCTCTTGCAAATATCATTATGAATGAATTCGATTCGATAGAAAACTAGGGGTCAGATACTGTGATAAAAGTCAAGCATAAATCAGTGAGCAGTGAGAAGTAACGCGTGAGCTGTAAGAAAAATCTTGAATACACAAAATCTGAGACAGACCCCAAAATCCATGACATACCCTACCTATTCCTAAACTTTCACCCTGTTGGACTGGCACAACAACAATTTTTCCTTTTTTATTCTTCACTATGTTATGGTTTCCCCGAATACGAACAACAATGAATTTTTTCTGTTCAAGGAAATTTACCATTCTTTTTCCAGAAATCCTTGGGAGTTTAGAGCTCACAGTGCAACTTTTTGGATGCCAATGAATTCAATTTTCTCATCTGGTATATCTTCTTTCACATCCAGATATCCTTCAATTGCTTCCTTTATCCTTTTCATCAACTCATCAACGCCTTTAGCTTGAGTTTGACAACCGGGAAGTCCAATAACTTTGCCAACAAGCCATCCATCCTTATCTTTTTCTATTAGCACTGTAAATTCTTTCACTTCTTCGAACACCTCCAACTCATCCTAACACATTTTTATCAATTCAAAGTATATCCTCTCTGTTGCTAACGCGGCCGCTACGGCTAAATCTTTCGATACTTTGCAGATCATCACGGCTCAAAAGTACGGGCAATTCATGAATTGCCCCTACAACACCTTTTTTACTTCGTCTAATGTGATATCTCACATTTTTCATGCCCATCTTAAAAAAGTCAAGGTTATGTCAAGATATTGCTGTAAATTCATTCCTGTAGATAGTGTACAGTAAGTGCTGTAAAGTTGAAATGTTATAGCTAAAATATTTCTAACACATATTTTTGAAACCATATTTTAACTTGACAAAGTCAATAACAAAATGATAGGATAATCGCAAAGTTATCTTTCGATAAGGAGAAATTATGACTGAAAAATGTGTTTTGTTGGATTTGGGAACCGAACAAAAAATAATACATGTAGTACTTATTTTACCTGCTGGTGGATGAGCAGAGATTTGAGCTTACGCTTTAAATCGAAGCAAATCCACCAGCCACATCTTTACAGATGTGGCTTTTTTTATATCAATTGAAAGGAATCCTCACGAAAATTCTTTGAGGAACAACATAAAAAAACGCAATATTATGAGGAGATGATAAAGATGAAGGTACTTAAGAACTTGAACTTGATAGACGGCAGCGGTGATTTCGTCGAAAATGGGATGATGGTAGTAGAAGGAACGAAGATAATGGAGATAGGCAAAAACGACACAAATTTCCCAGCCAACGCCGAGATCGTTGATATGAAGGGATATACTGTGCTTCCAGGTTTAATAGACTCGCACGTACATTTAGGTGGAAATGGAGATCCCAACATGGAAATCGCCATGCTGAAAGATCTACTCCCAACGGCAACACTGAAGGCATATGTAAATGCGAGAAGTGACCTTTTAGCTGGTTTTACAACCATAAGAACGATGGGAGATAGGGGATTTCTCGATGTGGCATTGAAAAAGGCCGCTGAAAAAGGTTTGGTCGATGGACCAAGAATGAAAGTTTCTGGGCAAGCCCTTTCCATGACCGGTGGACATGGAGACATGTGGTTGGCACCGGGAATAACTTATTCAGGATTCGGTGTCATTGCTGACGGGGTTGATGAATTAAGAAAAGCGGCACGTTATCAACTCAAAATGGGAGCCGACTTTATCAAATTGATGGCTACAGGAGGTGTTATGTCTGAAGGAGATGAACCTGGTTCACCTCAATTCAACGAAGACGAAATGAGAGCTGCCATAGAGGAAGCACACAAAGCCGGCAAAAAAGCCGCAGCTCATGCTCAAGGTACGAAAGGAATAAAGAACGCTATCAGAGCCGGCATTGATTCAATAGAACACGGAATATTTTTGGATGACGAAGCCATACAATTGATGAAAAAGAAAGGTGTGTTTTTAGTGGCCACGCTTTCAGCCGTATTTAACATTAAAAAGCATGGAAAAGGGGCGGGAATACCAGATTACGCAGTTAGAAAGGTAGAAGAGATAATGGATCAACACATCGATAGTTTTACTCGAGCATACAAAGCCGGTGTGAAAATCGCAATGGGTACAGACGCCGCCACACCTTTTAACAAACACGGGAGAAACGCTCAAGAACTTGAGTTGATGGTAAAGGCAGGCGTAAAACCTACAGATGCGATAATGTCGGCCACAAAATGGGGCGCAGAACTCCTTGAAATGGATGATGTGGTGGGAACTCTTGAACCCGGAAAAGAGGCAGATATAATAGCGGTCGATGGAAATCCGCTTGAAGATATAACTCTTTTGAAAAACGTAAAGTTTGTTATGAAAGCCGGAAGGATCTACAAGTTCGATTAACTTTGCACTACAAATTCTTGGAGGTGATTCTATGAAGATCAAATTATTTCTTTTCATATCAATATCATTGGTGGTGACATTCATATTTGCATCCGTTCCCCATCCAAATACCATCGTTTACGAACACGAAAGGGCGGCGGAAACTCTCGATCCAGCAATGGTGATCGATACGGCTTCTGAACAGGTTTTGAACAACGTATACGAAACATTTATTCAATTAGCGGGTACCTCTTTGACAAGGTATAGCCCAGCGCTTTCGACAAATGTTCCCTCTGTCAAAGACGGAACCATTCGTGATAATGGAAAAACGTACATATTCCACATGAGAAAGGGAGTTCGCTTTCACAACGGAGATCTACTGACCGTTCAAGATGTTGTGTACTCTCTTGAAAGGGACGTTGTGATTGGCATGGCGGGAGGAAATTCTTACGAATTGTCAGAACCATTACTTCCCAAAATAAATGGTAAATACGTTACCAATCTAACACAATGGGCGATAAAACTCGCCGGTGTCAAATCTTGGAACGATTTGTTTGTTAAAGACACCAACACTCCTAAAAATTCCAAATATAAAAAAGCTCTCGTTGACGCCTTCAATCTTATGTCAAAGGATTTTCAGATAAAGGGAAATGATCTTGTAATTCATTTGGCTCAGGCCTATTCTCCCTTTTTCAATTCTCTGATCAGCACTGTGGCGATGATCGTAGACAAAAAATGGGCTGTTGCGAATGGAGCTTGGCCTGGCACAGCCGATACGTGGTGGAAATATCACAATCCAGATCGTCAAAAGGATCCACTTTATTCGATCACAAATGGAACTGGACCTTTTGAAGTGTACAAATGGGTCAGAGGAAGAGAAGTCATGTTGAAAAGATTTGATAAATACTGGGGAAAATCCGCGAAAATAAAATATGCCATCATAAAAACTGTCTCGGAGTTCACAACTAGAAAGTTAGATCTGATTCGAGGTAATGCCGATATAATATCAGTTCCTCCCCAATACATTGGACAGGTTAAAAACATCAAAGGAATAAGCATTTCAAAAAACATTCCCGGTTCTGCTGAATATCAAATCTCATTTGCTTTTAGCGTCAATCCACACAGTAAATACATCTACTCAGGGAAATTAGATGGAAACGGAATTCCACCAGACTTCTTTTCGAATTTGGACATAAGAAAGGGCTTTGAATATCTTTTCCCGCATCAAGTGTACATAAAAGAAGTGTGGAATGGACTTGGAACTGAACCAAATGGCCCTATATACAAAGGACTGTTGGGATACAATCCGAATACACCCAAATATCATCAAAACCTTGCGAAAGCTGCAGAGTATTTCAAAAAGGCGTACGGAGGTGAAGTTTGGAAGAAAGGATTCAAAGTTGCGATCATCTATAATTCCACAGATCCAACCATGAAACAAGCTTGCGAAATATTAAAAACTTATGCGATGCGGGTAAATTCGAAATTTAAAATCATTCCAGCTCCGACTCTGTGGGCCTCTCTTGTAAATGAATTTCTTAACAACAAAACACCACTGATCACTTTGGATTGGTTCAGCGCTAATTCCTACAATCGTGTATACGGTTATCTCTCACCATCCGGTGTTTACGCTTTGGCTCTTGGACATGAATTTAGAGTATTCACTCAAAAGAACTTTGCTCCTCTGATAAACGCGGCCGTTTCAGCCACAAGTCTTGGTAAAGCCCAAAAAATTTACCAAAAGATCAACATGAAAGTTTACGATCAAGCCATGATGATTTGGCTTATTCAACCATCGCGTCGCCTTGTCTATAGAAGTTGGTTAAAAGGATTGTATCCTGAAAACTATAACCCGTTTCGTGATAAGAACATCATCTTTCACAATTTGTCAAAATAAAACGCTCAGATCCTAAATCTAATCATTCTTTTCAAAACATCAAAGTGTAATAATTTCGACTTTCACGGTCCCTGTATTCCCTTTTCCGAATAAATTAACCTTCCTCATTAGGGATTGGATACAGGGATTTTTTCTTTTTTCAACTTTTACAGCACTTGCTGTACACCATCTATATCTCTTCGATGTTCACCTTGTCTTTCAACATTTCGACAGTTTCGCGCAAGCATAGAGTAGTTCCAGGCGTCATCACCGTTGCGGTGGAACACGCGGCAGCCAATTTCAAAGCTTCAATAAGTGATTCTTCTCTTTTGTACACAAAACCCGCGAGGAAGGAATCACCTGCACCTACGGTGCTCATGACTTTAACATCAACAGGATCTATTTTGTACAGTTTTCCTTGTGAGAAAACAATCGCGCCTTTCTTGCCAAGAGTGACAAGAATCTCTTCTATTCCATAAAGTTTATTTATCTCACGCAAAGCGTTTGGAATTTCGTCCGTTTCCAATTTTCGCCCTAACAGCCTAGAGAGTTCATAAACGTTAGGTTTTATCCCATTTGGTCCTTCTTTTACAGCCGCTTTAAGGTTTTCACCATCCGCATCAACGTAAACTTTTATTCCTTTGGATTTGGCAGATTTGACGATTCCATCGTACACACTTGATGAAAAACCTTCGGGTAAACTTCCGGAAGCTACAAGCGTATCTCCTTTTCTAATGGTGGCATCGATCATATCCATGATCAAAGAGAACTCCGCATCCAAAAGGCTTTGGCCTGGAAGGCTCATTCTGTATTGTTTTTTCGGAGTTTGAACTATGATGTTCATTCTTGTTTCGGATTTCACCCTTATGGCAGCGTATAAAACCTTCTCTTTGTCAAGCATGAAAGAGATCTTTTCGCCATTTTCTCCCCCAAGGGGGCTTATCGCTATAGAAGTGCCACCTATCTCCTTTATAACTCTTGAAACATCTATCCCTTTTCCAGCAGCGTACTCTTCGTACTTTTTTACACGGACCGCGTCGTCTTCAATCAACTTATCGACGTATAGATACCTATCAAGGCTTGGATTCATCGTCAAAGTGAATATCATTTTGTTTCCCCCTAAAATTTTTCAACATTTCTATTTTATTTTTGAGTTTGGCATTCTCTCTCTGTAATTTTTCATATTTCTCTTTATCCACGTAGCCAACTTCTTCTAACCGCTCCTTCATTCTTTCAACGATTTCAGTCTCTATAAGCAAATCTCTTTCAGACAGTAATTTCCATATCTCTGATTCGGCTTCAAGAGCCACTTTCTTATTTAAAAAACCTTCTTCGATAAGCTCATTCACTATTTCACTTAACATTTTTCTGTTTTTAGAACGAAGATTTATAAGATCCAAAAGCACTTCCAACGCATGCTTGGTTCTGAAAACATTGACATGTTTTCTTAAGAGTTCTAATGGAGATTTCTCGCTTATATCCAGCAAGCGTCCTCCTTTTGAAAAATGTTGTTGAATAAGGCGTGCGGTCACCTTAGATGTAACGTCTTTCCCATCATCTTTCTCGATGATCCGCACACTTTCACCCTTGTTTATGAAATTTGCCACATCCTTAAGTGTTATGAATTTTTTTGATACCGTATCATAAAGCTTTCTGTTCGAATATCGCTTTATCAACCTTCTTGTCATTTCCATGCTTTCATTATATCAAATATTCACTTAGAAATACGCTGAACCTTTAATGTAAAAAGAATTTTCTTTTTCGTTTGTTCTGAAGTAATCCACACCTTTTAAACCTTTTGAAAAGTTAAATCCCAAGGCTATGTTCAAACTTTGAACCGGCTGAAAGCCAATTTCCAGATTCACAAGAGCTCCGTATGAATCATGAACTTTTCCAAGAAACACGGCCGTCTTCAATGAGCTCTCATTCGCGAAATTTTTAGTTCCATACAATATCAACGTGTTTTCAAGATCAAATGGCGATTGTCCAGGTAATCCCCTGGAATATTCCAGAGCCCAACTGTAATCATTTCCAAATCCATTGATACCAACAAGACCGGTGACATTTGAAATTCCATTGGAAAGAAGATACATGGTTTCTCCATAGAAGCCATAATTTTTGTTCAACGGAAAAGGTCCGCTGAATTCCCATCCAATTCCATTCAAGACAGGGTGCTTCAACACATCATTTACTGGAACGTAAGCGTGTGAAAAACCATGGTAGGCATCAAGAGAGAGGTTGTAATTTTCAAGAGTTGTTTCATATCTTACGCCCAATTGTGCATTTTGAGGTTTTGATGGAACATTTTCAAATGTTGCAGGCAACGTTTGAAAAAGATCTGGAGAAAACTCCGGTATTAAATCAAGCTCTATTTGTGAATTGTCCATGTAATATATCCCTCTGACACCCATTATAGGCAACTTAACTGGGGAATCAAAAGCATTTGTGAAATCGTATGGTGATAGCAAATCAATTGGGTTTAACAAAGGGCTCGTTCCCCATCCCGTGTAATATTTTCCAACTGTAAGTTCGATATTTTCACCATCATATTGTATGTAAAATTCGTTGAAAACGAGTTTGGCCATTGAAGTTTGAGATATTATCGGCGAATGCACGTACTTTGAGAAAACATCGGCAATTGTGTTCGATTCGTAAATACTGAATGAAACCTTTCCAATAAAATTCCCTCCTATATTCAAAGTGGAAGAGTTCACATCTCTTATCTCTTGGACAAATCTCCCGTTGATATAGCGCACGATGTATTCCGCTTTTCCAGACATCTGCGGTGTGGCAAATACCGCAATTGCCAAGAAGAGTAACGAAAAAATCAAAAATACCTTTTTCATATTTATCACCTTAATACCTTAAAATGGGTCTCATTAAAGTCCTTAACGAGAAAAAAGAAGGTGGAATAGACAGATCAAATTTTATTTTTGAAAGTTTTAAAACGGTTTTAGAACTTCCATCAGATGTCATCATCTCTATGTTCTTAACCACCCAATGATCGTCGATTTTCTCAAACTCAGAACTTATCATGGTTTTGCACACCTTTCCATTTTTGTAAAATATAACCTTTGTTGGGAGAAGGTGTGTTTTATCTATAAACATGATTATCTTCGAATATTGTGGGTTCGATATTGTCGGTGTTATACTCAAAACGTAGTCGTCCTTGCTCTCGGATTTTAAAATTGTTTTGTATCTTCCACTTTCTTTTTGTTCGTAGATCAACGAAAGATCGTTAAAGGTGAAATCTGAACCAACGAATTTTGACTCTTTAGACGATCCAGCCATTCGTTGTACTCTGTGGAATGCTGGCATGTAAAGGTATTGAGACTCCTCCCCTTTACTCAAAAAAGAAATACCTTTAACACCGGCGGGGGATGTGAAACGAATGAGACCATAATCCTTGTTCGGAAAGTTGTAAATGTAGATAGTAAGATGATAATCTTTTGGTTGAGAATTTTCACCGTATATGATCATTTCCATCTTAGCCTTCTGAGTTTTGAAGTTTGAATTTGCCGCTTTTACCTTGTCAGCCACTTCTTGTCCAGTTATGGCAAAAGAAACCATGGACAACGTTAGAGAAAACATCAAACATAAAATCATAAATCTTTTCATAAAAAATCACTCCTTTTCTTCCTTAAAGATTTTTTTATAATATTCCTTCGGTATGTAAGAAAGCATGGAAGGCAGTACCAACAAAGTTAAAATCAATGAAACTACCATGGTGGATATGGAGAGAATCGCAAATTCTCTTAAACCGCCTATATTCGAAAAAAACATCGTTGCGAAGCCAGCGGAAGCTGCCAAAGAGTTAAAAAGTAAGCCCTTTCCAGATGTTGAAATGGATTCAATGAGGGAGTCATTTACGCTCTTAGCCTTCTTCATTTCCACTTTAAAACGGCTGAAAATTTGGATCGTGTAGTCTACACCAACTCCGATAGTCATAGAAGCTATTGAAATTGTAACCATGTTCAACGGTATTGAAAACGCTCCCATTATTCCAAAATTTGACAAAATCGTTAGAGCCACAGGTATTAATCCAAGTAAGCCGATCCAAAATGAAGACATTTGTATGGCAATAAGAATGAGAACCACTATCGCCGATATGAACATGGATTCATACTGAGCGTTGAAAAGCATGTTAGATACATGATTGTACATTATCGGAATCCCTGTTACTTTCACTTTAAAAGCGTGTTTGCCATTCTTGTTTGGAACAATGACTGTTCTACCTGAAATGCTTAAAGCCAATTCACGAATTTGAGTTTCAGAGAGCCCTTTCACATATTTTTTTATCAACGATTCAGCATAGACACTTCTAAGAGTTTGAAGGACATTTGGAATTTGCATCTTCACGATATCCATTATCGATTCTGCATCCTCTTTGCTCATAAAAGTTTCTAAACTGCTTTTCAATTTCTGCTCGTCATAACCTTTCTTAAACACTTCAAACAAGGTGTTTTTGATTTTGGATGTTGTATTCTTTGATAGCCCATCAAGCATTCCAAAGGATAAGAGAGAGCTCATGAACTTTTCAGTCACGAATGTGGGTGAATTTTTAAGAAGATTCGAATTTGAAATGTTAACAACATTTGAAATGATCTTTCGAATATCACTCGTGCCGGCCTTGGCTTGAGTGGCATAGATGTACGCGCTCATGTAATCGGACAAGGAATTTTGGACAAGCTTCTTATCGAAGTTGTTCACCTTTACGTAAGAATATGAAGGATAAATTTTGTTCTTTATGAAAGACTCTAAACCTTTTTTAATTTTCCTTATATTCTTAAGTGAATCAGGATTTACCCTTATCTGTACAATGGTATCAGTTGCATCACCGTTTACTATTTGTGAAAGATCGCTTCCTTGAAGCAAAAACCAAAGGCTTTCTATTTTGTCATTAGAAGATGGGATATAGGGTTGAGCGTTGAATTTTTTGTCAAGCTCTCGTACGATCTTGGCTAACGAATAAGTACCTCCAACATCTTTAAACCTTTTCGAATACATAGAAATTAACTCTTCAGATCTCAAAAGATATGGATCTGTCGCATTTCCATGAAAATCCACAAGTATAAAATCGTTTCCATTGAAGTTCTTGTTGAAATAATTCATCGATTTCACAAGTTCGTTGTTCTTTCCAAGAAGAGTTGAAAGCCTCATATCAGATCTTATAAGTGGTATAAAGGATACAAGTACACCAACTACCATAAACGCTATTAACATGGATCCTACACGATGCTTTAAGATGTGCTCTCCAAATTTCTTCCAATAAGTAGACTCATCTTTTTTTGAAAGAACGTGCTTGTCTGAAAAGGATATAATAGCTGGCGTGAGAAGCATGTTTGCCAAGAGTGCGAAAAATATACCCAAAGCTGTGAATATTCCAAGGTACTTAATCGGGTTTATGTTAACTGTTAAAAGGGAAAGAAAAGAGGCAATAGTGGTAAGTGCACTGAGAAATACCGCCACGCCAACATCATGAAGTGTGTGTGAGACTCTAATCGTATGATCTTCATCCCGTTCTTCAAAATACTTGTTTACGATGTATATTCCGTAAGCATTCCCGAGTGCTATGACTATAACTGGAATGGCTATATTGGCCAGTGTCATTGTAAAGCCAAGAAGCCTGATCATCCCTATCGTCCATGTTGATGAGATGACAACTGACAACAATGGAAGTAAAACTCCCCATAAATTTCTAAAAGCGATCAACAAAATAATAAAAATGGCTAAAAGCGCCAACGGAACAAGGAGCCTAAAATTTTCCAACGCCATTTTTTTTGCAACGACATTCGAAGAAGGAATACCAGTAAAATAAGCATTCTGTGCCTTAGAAACTTTTTTTATATAATTTTCTATTTTTTTGGCTGCTTGCACATTTTCAACACTGGTGTTTTTGGAGTTCAAACTGACAATCACCATAGCCGTTTTTCCGTCTGGAGAGATGAATTGTCCTTTGAATATTTTGGAATTCAAAACGTCATTTTTTAATTTTTTAAAACCGCCTTTTCCCTTTGGAAGAACGTTTTCTATCTTCGAAACTTGAACAGAACCATTTCCGGAAATTATCCAGGGAGCATTTACCATTGAAAGAACTGATTTCACATTTTTAAGCTTTTTAATGCCGTTTGTGATATTTATCAAATTTTTTAAAGAAGTTGAATTGAAGAGATCGTCGTATTTCAGGCCAACAAGAACAAGATTGTCCATGTTGAACTCTTTTGCCACATTGTTGAAAAAAGAAACTTCTGGATCATTTGACGGAACGTACTTCGTCACATCATCCACTATCTGTATTTTTGACGACTCATAAATCATAAACACCGTTATAAGGCTGAAAAGCAATATTATCAACCACCTGTATTTCGCCACGAACTTACCGATTTTTTCCATCATCTTACCTCCACGATTTTATTATGCAGTGCATAATATAACGCGTAATCTTTTCCAACAATTGAACCAAATATTTATTTTTAGTTATGGGAGTTTGTATGTTTTTATGCAGTGCATAAAAAAGAAAGCAAAAAAACAAAACAGAGGTAAATCATCAATTTCCATCTTTTGAAATGATGCGTTTGGCTTGTTCTCTGACAAAATAAGCGTCTTCTTCAGAAATATCGTCATGTGCGTAACGAAGCTTTACAAATGTTTCTGTTATCTTTTTGGCGTTTTGGGAACCGATTTTTTCTTCAAGCACTTTTTCGAATTCAGAAGGCGTTGCAGAATGGTTACCGCTGATATCTCTTAACAAATTGTAGTAAAAGAGTACGATTTTCCAGGGTTTCCCAGAAAAATTTACATTTTTAGATTTATCAAAATCCGAGATCCATTCGGTACTTCTTCCACTCTTTTCCTTTTCACTGGCATAACTCGCATCTTTTACAAATTTGAATGTCATGTACAAGATAATGACAATTCCCATGACAGCCAAAGCAATCCAAATTATCGGGTTCGTGATCGGCGGCATACCACCTTGAGATGGCAAAGAAGTGTTTGTACTTGCAAATGATAGTGGCCTTCCAGCTGAATTTGGGATGTTTAATGGTGTGGAATATGTCAAGTTAAAAGTACGATTTGCCTTGAAATTCAACATTCCAAAGGTGTACATCACCAGCATCAACACAAAAAATGCTGAGACTATAATCCATATGACATAAAGAAGGTTTTTCCAATGAACTTTTTTCTTTCTTTTTTTCTTAATGACTAACATCCCAATGATGGCAGCTATACCAACGCTTATGATCAAAATTCCAACCACGTCCATTATGATCTCGAACATCGTGTTCTCCATTCCACTGTTCCGTACTATCTTTCGGAAATGCGGAATTCCTTGTATAGGAGATTGAGCAACAGAACGGCTAACAAGTGGAGAACTGTTGCTTGATAAAACATGATGAGTGACTGTTGTTTTGAATACGAACAAGTGTTCTAAGGGAGTGGATGGTTTGAAATACGTTCCAAAGAGAAAGAAGGCGCTCCCAATTACAATTGTTATCATGACGATGGTTAAAAATTGTCTCGTAAGCTTCTTTTTACCATGAACGTTGTTAAACGCCAACGCCAATATGAAAAGAAGCATGAATCCCAACGATAATGTCAGGCAGCAATATTGGGTTGCGATCCCTGCGATTGCCGCAGATACTGCAAGAGCTATAAAAGTGTTCAAAGTGTTTTTAAGAAGATGAGCAGTCAAATACGCAACTACATAAGAAATAACGAATATTAAAACCGCCATTCCAAACGGAGAAACGGGCGAAGTAAACCACGTGGCGAGCGAAAGCCAAAATGTTTTGAATGTGAAGGTTAAAATATTCTCTCTTGTGAATAATCCAAGAAATAATATGACCGAAAGCGTGTAAGGAATAGACCATACTATCCAAGAGTTTCCGAATTTGGAAACCGTTTTAGAAAAAAGCCATGTAAACAAAAGAAGAATTGGAATGAATGCCATGCCAATAAGCGGGATTTTCATTGCCATCGAAAGGAGCAGTTCAAATGCCACAAGCCATGAAACGTCAGCGATTTTCCAAAGGATTTTGTTCATATCCGTGTATCACCTCATCTACAGACTCATTGTCCATCATCACGTGAACCATAACGTTGTTTTCCATGAGCAAGGCACTCTGGTCCCTTAACTTTTTAACTTCTTGAGGTAAAATTGCAAAAGTCCTGTATTTTTTATGGTATGGCATTCTAAACCCATACGGCATGACAAAAACAACGACTCTTGAAACACGTGAGCGTATGGTCAACAATTTAGGCACAACGTTATCTGTCAAATAAAGGGAAATCAAAACGACAGTGGTGCTCTTTGACATCGAATACATATCTTTTCCCAACACCTTTTCCATTGATATGTCATCACTTGGATCGTTAACCCCTTTTTCTCTCGCCAACACATCTAAATACGGAACGTAGTCTTTTCTAACCATCTGAGGAGAAACTTTGTAGATCTTATCAGCCAATACCTTTAGTGTGATCCCCATGCCATGATCTGCAAAATATTTGATTATTCCAGAAGAAGCTATGGAAGCGTATTCTTCGTAATCTTTTCTTATGGAGGACCACACATTTCTCGCATAAACTTCTTTAGGCAAGTTGTAGTCAACGTACATTCGAATAATTGAGGAAGCCGTGTATTCATATTCTTTAACCATCAACTTGTCCAGATGAGCGCTGATTTTCCAATGTATACGCTGAAATGGCTCTCTGCTGTATTCATGAACTCCCACTATATGGCTTGAATCTTCTAAAAGTTTGAAATTGGATTTTTCTCCTTCTGTAGGATCAACAAGCATCGTTTTGAATTTATCTATGGGAAGTATTTGAGGAAAAACCAAAACTTGGCGTTTAGGATAAAATACCCTTTCAATTTTAAAAAGTCCCAAGACACTTTTAATTGATAACCTTATGCTGTGAAATTCATGCTCCCCACGAGTTCTGAATCCCATTACATACTTGACTTTAAGAATTTCTTTTGGTTTAAGGGATCCTTTGATGTGCCTTTCACCCAGGCTCTTTTTTTCATCAGACAGCTCTTCTTCGAATGACAGCACAACATTTTCCATTGCATAGCCTTCCGCCGCAAAATCTATCAGTTCAACTTGCGAAAAGGCAACTTTAGAGCGGTTACGAACATACGACTCACATTCAACTGGATCGTCCGTAAAAACTCGTGAAGGGTAAACACTTGCTTTTACTTCCAGACGTTTAAATGCACCTATGCTGAGAACGAAATACAACCACATTACAAGTGTAACGGCGGTAACAGCAATGCTAAAGGGTCCAAAACTTATCAAAAGCATTAAAACAGAAAAAATGCTAAGAGTTATAAGGGGAGAAAGATCATATTTCATCTTTTTTCATCACCGGTAAAGGAACTTCTTCAAAAGTCCCCTCTATCACGTCTTCAACTTTTCTCATACGAACACGCGCTTCCGATGTGAGAATAAGCCTATGCGTTAAAACCTCTTTTGCAATGGTTTTTACGTCTTCAGGTATGACATAACCCCTTCCGCTGATAAGTGCATAGGCCATTGCACCCCTCATTAAGCTTATAGATGCTCTTGGACTGGCTCCCAAATAAAGATCTTTGTTGTGACGTGTATGTTCGACAATGGAGACTATGTAGTCTTTAATGGTATCGTCAACAGTCACGTTCTTTACCGAATTTCTTATGAATGAGACTTCCTCGGCTGAGACCTCAGTCTTCACATCGAAAATAGGATGATGTTTCATCTGTGAAGTAAGCATTTCCACTTCCTTATCATGACCTGGGTATCCAACTCTTAAGAGAAAGGCGAACCTGTCCAATTGAGCTTCCGGAAGTGGAAAGGTTCCTTGATACTCTATCGGGTTTTGGGTTGCTATGACAAAGAAGTTTTCACTTAGGGGGTGCGTGACTCCATCAACCGTTACTTGATTCTCAGCCATAGCTTCTAAAAGGGCAGACTGAGTTTTTGGTGTTGCCCTGTTTATCTCATCGATTAAGAGTATATCGGTGAAAATCGGCCCTTTTTTGAATTCGAACTTCTCGCTCTCTTTTTTGTAAATAGACAAACCGGTTAAATCCGTAGGAAGTAAGTCAGGGGTGAATTGTACGCGTTTGAAATCCAATCCTAAAGATATGGATATTGCCCTTGCCAGCATGGTTTTCCCGGTTCCTGGAACATCTTCTATAAGGACATGTCCACCTATCATAAAAGCTACAACGAGTTTTTCTACAACTTCTTTTTTGCCGAAGATAACTTTCGATACGTTGTCCACGATCTTTTGTTTGATTTCAAAGACTTTCACGTCTACACCTCCAAAATAAAAAATGACTCCTTTTCAGGAGTCATTGGCTTTTAAGCTTAGGCGAACTCCTCCGCCCTCTTTATTTATACCATACATTTCCTTGAAAAATATAACGTGTATTTTTCGAATTGATGAACTTTTTCTCATCACTTGACATGTCGAAGTATTGAGTATAATATATCTATATAGATATATCTAAAAAGATAGAAGGTGAGTACATGGCAAAGTTCGCATTTTTGAAATTCTTACTTCTCAATTTCATTGAGAAAAAAGGAGAGATAACCGGATACGATTTTTTGAAATATTGTAAGGAAAAAGGGATCCCCGCTTCTGCTGGAACGGTGTATCCCCAATTAGGTGATCTCACAAAAAACGGCATTTTGAACCAACGAAATGAAGGTCGAAAAAAGTTTTATTATCTTACAGAAGAAGGAAAGGAATTTTTGAAAGACATCCATTCAAATAAAGAGATCTTTAAAAATCTCATGCGCAAAGTTGGCATAGCCATGGATAAACCTTACACATCTATGCCGAAAGAGATTCAGGATGTTTTAAAAAGATTATTTTACCGTATACACGCTGTCAATTGGAAAAAAAGAAAAGATGTGGAAGGACTGATAAGAGATTTAGAAGATGTCGAAGGACAAATAAAGGAGTGGCTTGATGAAAGATAGAGCCATAGCTGTTGAAGATCATGAAACGCGTTTAAAAAAGTTCAAGCAGCGGACAGACTTTCAGCCTTAATAATTCTTTCACAGAAATTTCAGTGATCAAGGTGATCCTAAGGAGGATTTAAAATGAACACCAAAAAAGCAATAGTTGTAAAGGGCTTGAAGAAATATTTCAAAAAAGTCAAGGCCGTTGATGGAATTTCCTTTGAAGTGAAATACGGAGAGCTTTTCGCACTTTTGGGCCAAAATGGTGCAGGAAAAAGCACAACGATAAGAGTTTTGACAAACCTTGCAGTCCCAACAGATGGGTACATAGAGGTGGCCGGTTACGATCTTTTGAAAGATCCAACAAATGTAAGAAGAAACATAGGTCTTGTAGCGGAAAAGGTCATACTTTATAACGATCTGACGGCCATGGAAAACATAAAATTCTTTTCAAGACTTTATGGGATAAAAGATTCCATTTCAGAGGAAAGGGCAAAGGAATTTTTAAAACTTTTCGACATCTGGACCTTCAAGGACATGTTGATATCCAAAATGAGCACTGGTATGAGGCAAAAAGTAAATCTTGCAAGGGCACTTGTTCCGGATCCGAAGATAATATTCCTCGATGAGCCCACTCTCGGGCTTGACCCTGTTTCAACAAAACATATAAGAGACTTCATAGTTGGTTTAAGAGAAGAGGGAAGGACAATCGTTTACACAACCCATGTGCTTCACGATGTCGAACTCATGAATGTGGATGAAGTGGCGATAATGAGTGAAGGAAAGATAATATCGAAGGGCACTTTGAAAGAGATAAAAAAACATTTCAAAAAAGCCGAGATCGTTGAGATGGAAACTGATGAAACACTTGCTAAGGATAAGATCAAGGGAAAGATCCTCATTCAGGAAGGTGGATATTTGAAAGTGGAGGTTGAGGATATAGGTGAATTTTTAAGAGATGTTGCAAAGTTAAACATTCAGATAAGAAGTTTCAAAACGCTTGAGCCATCCCTTGAAGATGTATATGTCGAGTTATCAGAAGGATCCGATAACAACGTGGAAAAAGGAATGCGCAATACCTTGAACGAAGAGGTGAAATAAATGAGACTTTGGGATATAGCATGGAAGGATTTGAAGACGTTTTTAAGAGGAAGAACAAGGGTTGTATTTTCTATTTTAATGCCCATCATCCTGATGATCATGCTTGGTTTTATATTCCCCAAAGCAGGTGGATCTTATGGTGGAAGCATAGGCGTATATTCCAAGGACTTGATCTTCAATTCAAAAGTTGAAAAATCTTTATCAAATACGGCTGCATCCAAGATGATCTTTTACAATTCCCGTCAAGATTTGATAAATGCACTTGCAAGTGGGAAAATAGTGATAGGTGCCATAATACCCAAAGATTTTTCTTTGTCAGTGGCACTTAACAGATCTGTGGCAATGGATGTCATACCAAGCCCTGCCAATCCTCAAGCCGGTATCATGATGTCACAAATGCTTGTGGGTGTGTTCGGAAGTGAAGGCACAAAAAACACCAAGCGAAACGTCGTTAAATCTAAACTTGTGAATGCAGATGGGACGGCTTTCAATTACTACGATTTCACCGTGCCGGGTCTTATGGCCATGATAGCCATAATGAGTGTCATGACAGGACTTGCTTCCTCAATAACAAGAGAAAGAGAGCTCGGGACATTAGACGGAATCATGGTAACACCGATAAGTCGTGGAAGCATAGTCATAGGCAAGATACTTGCCCAGTCAATAAGAGGAATTGCAACGGCCATGGTAATTCTCGTCGTTTCATGGCTCTTTTTTGGGGTGAAGTTCACCGGTACATCTTTGCTGTGGACAATATTTTTACTTTTACTCAGCACATTCAGTTTCATAGGAGTTGGTGTTATGTTCACGGCAGCAATGAAAGATCAGGAAACGGCGATGATAAGTATGACGACAATAACATTTCCGATGATGTTCTTCTCAGGCGTTTTTTTCCCAATTCAACAGATGCCAAAAATCATGCAATACATAGCGTACATCTTTCCATTAACATACGCGGCAGATGCCCTCAGAAAGGTTATCACTTTGAACGTAGGTTGGAATTTCATATGGATGGATGTTGTGGTGCTCATATGCTTTACGGTTGTCACTTCGGCTATTGCCACTGTGAGTTTCCAAAAATTGACGCAAGACTGATCACCCTAATGGCCATTTTAAAACGGTCTTTCTTGACAAATCGCATTTCATGTTTTTGAAAAATCACTTGCATTATAAGAGACTATATGTCAAAATACATTTGAGATCGACGCATTGATTTGTCTCTATTTTACAAGATTAGAAACACGAAATTTGATCGTTGGAGTATTCCTGTAAAAATGGAGGGGTGGTGAATGCATACTCAATGGAGGAGCCCCGTACTTGTAATTGTATTTGCCGTAAGTACATTTGGGCTCTATATGATATATTGGTATGTTCAAACTAAAAGTGAAATTAACTCTTTGGGAGCGAATATACCAACCGCATGGCTTTACATAATTCCAATAGTGGACTTGTATTTTTTGTACAAGTATTCAGATGGTTTTTCATATTATGTGAAGAAAGATAACGCCACAGTGGCATGGTTTTTGCTGTCAATTGTCATAAAACCTGTCTTCATGATTCTTGTTCAGATGGAATTGAACAAGTTAGCTATGGAAATCCGGAATGACACTTTTTAGGTTTAAGTATATCAACAATCTTATCAATAGGAGTCTATTATGAATGAAGAAATGCTCGTGAGAGCTGCAAAGAATTTTGGAACGCCACTTTACATCTACGATTTAAAAGAAATAGAAAATCGTATTCATAAGGTGCAAAAGACCTTGGAAGGAGTTGAACACAGGATTTTTTTTGCATTCAAATCGAATTCGAACTTCCATTTGTTGAAGCGTATGAGAGCTTTTGGATGTGGTGCCGATGTCGTTTCGATGAGCGAGTACAAGATGGCAAAATCCGTAGGATTTACCTCCGATGAGATGGTGATAAATGGAAATGGAAAAACTGAAGATGAACTGGGAATTTATCTAAAAGACAAGGTGAGATACATCAATGTGGATTCTATGGAAGAAGTCGAAAGGTTTCCAAAAAATTTATCGGCACGCGTTGCCATAAGGATAAATCCGAATGTTGATGCCAAAACTCATCCACATATATCGACAGGTCTTAGGGAAAATAAATTTGGCGTGGACATGAAAGAAGCTTCAAAGCTTATTCATACTTTACCAGCGAATTTGAAATTGGTTGGCCTCCACTGTCACATAGGATCTCAAATAACAGACGTTTCGCCCTTTATCGACACACTGAACTCTTTGAAACTTTTCATAGATAAGGAAGATCTAAAACTCGAATTTTTAAACATCGGCGGAGGGTGGGGAGTAGATTATCTTCACAACGGTACCGAATTGAGTACTGAGAAATACCGAGAAAAAATTGTCCCTCTGCTAAAAAAAATTGGAATCCCCATACATTTAGAGCTTGGGAGATTTATCATTGGTCCCGCAGGATATCTTGTTACAAAAGTTTTGGAAATCAAGCACTCTTCGTTTAAGAATTTCATCGCTGTTGATGCTTCCATGTCAACTTTTTTAAGACCCATACTTTACAACGCCCATCATCACATTGAATTTCTCTCCAATGGTTCCAAGATATTAGTCGATGTGGTTGGACGTGTTTGTGAGAGTGGAGATACATTTGGAAAAAATAGAGAAGTTAAAACTCCAAAAGTTGGAGATCTTGGAATAATTTACGATGTGGGAGCTTATGGATATTCAATGGCCTCAAATTACAATCTTTCTTTAAGACCTGCTGAAGTCATTTTTGACGGAAAAGATTTTAAACTCATAAGGCGTAGAGAAACATTTGATGACTTAATTCGGCTTTGAGTACGAAATCTCCACACTCTTCAAAAAATAAAAACCGCTTGAACGCGTCACAGCTCTTTTCTATGTCTTGATTGACATATCTTGCTTTTGTCTGTTATAATATCACTGTATTAGTACAATAGTACGAAAGTGTGAAAACAAATGCATATAAGTCTCGATTATCATTCAGACGTACCTGTGTACAAACAAATTGTTAGAACGATCGAGGATGCGATTTTATCCAGCGAATTGAAAAAAGACGATGGACTTCCTTCGGTCAGAAAATTGGCCTTCGATATCAAAGCCAATCCAAATACGATTGCAAAAGCTTACTTCGTCCTTCAATCGAAGGGATACGTGTATTCAAAGCCTGGTATAGGTTATCGTGTGGCAAGCCCTTCTAAGCGTTCTTTTGAAGAACGTTTGGAAGAGCTTGATAAAACTTTGGAAAGGATCGTGATAAAGATGTCAAGATTCTCTCTCTCAAAAGAGGAAATTAAAAAAAGGACATCTGAAATTGTGGAGAAGGTGTTTGATGATGGATGTAATTGAAGCTAAAGGACTTTCAAAAGTGTATAAAAATGGTGTCAAAGCTTTGAAGGGCGTAAGCTTTTCAATTCGAAGTGGAAGAATTTTTGCACTGCTGGGCCCGAATGGCGCAGGGAAAACAACAACCCTTAAATGTTTGCTCGGCACGTTGAAACCGACTTCCGGAGAGATTTTGACACTGGGGAAACAGCCTTTTCCAGATGGTGTAAAGGATGCTTCTTTTGTACCTGAGGAGAAATCCCTTTACGATTGGATAAAAGTGCCAAAAATGGTGAAGATCTTTGGTTCGTTCGCACCGAACTTTTCATTTGAAAGGTTTGAAAAATTGGCAAAAAGATTGGGCTTGACGATGGATAGGAAAATTGGAGAATTATCGCAGGGAAACAGGACGAAATTGTACGTTTCATTGGCTTTTGCCCAAGATGTGAAACTTTACGTCTTGGATGAACCAACATGGGGTCTTGATCCACTTATAAGAAAAGAAGTTCTCAATCTTGTCAATGAAAATGTAGTGGGTGGAAAAACCGTCTTGTATTCTTCGCACATTCTTTCGGAAGTTGAAGAAGTCTGTGATGATCTTATCATCTTAAAAGAAGGAAACATCATGTACAACGGGACACTTGACAACTTGAAAGAAAAAAATGGCACCAACCTTTCAGAAACTTTTCTCGACATGTTCCGAGGTGAAAAGAGATGAAAATGTACAAAGAAATCAAGACCATTCAATCGAGACTCATTGTGATGATGATCATCATGGTGGGGGCAGCAATAGCAGTAGTGATGTTGAAGAATTTTGCCGTTGGTCTTTTGAACTCACCTATGATGAAAGAGTACTTGAAGAATTCTCCTTACAAAAACGCTTTATCCCTTATGAGCAAGCTTTCAAATGATTTTTCGTATTACACTTATTCTCAATGGTTCGGAAAGAACTACATTCAACTGTCGGCTTTAGTGGCGATCGTTTTCAGTTTCCCCGTTTTCAGCAAGGAAAGAGAAAAGCGTACTGTATATCTGTTAATTGGAAGAATGAACCGTTGGGAAATTTATTCGTCCAAAATCTTGACAGGATATTTATCCGTGATAAGTGTGATGTTTGCTGGAAGCTTCGGATATCTTTTGACAGCCTATATCATGAAATATTCTCTCCCATTTTCTATGATGTTTTACTGGACTGTGATGGCAACGATTGGAACTCTTTTGTTATACCAAATTGGAACTTATGCTTCACTTATCTTCAAAGACCAGATAAAACCTTTTCTTTTAGACATAGCGATTTATATCGGTATTTATGTTTCAGGTCTTTTCAAACAGACAAGATTTCTTAATCTCTTTGGATACATGGGTAAAAGCGATGTCCTGAAAGGTGCCGGAATTGCTATTTTCCCAACAGTTGTAATTCTTTCTATGTGTACTGCAATTTTTATAGGTGAATACTTGCAATTCAAATACATGGATTTGTAGGAGGTGTATCATGATAGTAATGACGACGGAAAATGTGCCTGGTTATGAAGTGAAGGAATTTTTAGGACTTGTAAGAGGAAATGCTGTTCTTTCGAGAAACGTTGGTGTTGACATTGCAGCCGGTTTGAAAACGCTGGTAGGCGGAGAGATAAAAGGTTACAAAGAGTTGCTCACGCGTTCAAGGGAACTGGCAATTGAAAGAATGACAAATGAGGCTGAAAAATTAGACGCCGATGCAGTTGTGATGATGCGCTTTGCCACAAGCCAGATCATGTCCGGAGCTGCCGAAATGCTTGCTTATGGAACGGCTGTAAAATTGAAAAAAGTGTGAATTATCTCCTAGAACTATCTCACATTCTTTGTTTATTCTATCACAATTGCCCACTTCATTAAGTACGCTATCGCATGATATAATTTGTTTTGAATATTCATGGGGAAAGGCAAAGGAGCGATGATGACTTTAACACTTTTTGATGTGAAAATTGCAAAACTCATCTTTCCGCTTGTAAAAAAGTAAAAAATGCCGTCAAAGATCACGAATGTGAAGATTTTTAAAAAGTTGAATAAAGCTGAGGAGAGGATCTTAAAAGAGCAGAGTATGTTGTTGGAGGCCAAAAGAGGCGAGGTCCTTCATTCTCCTTGCAATGAAATAAAACATGTAAGCGTTGTTTTGAGTGGCTCTCTTAGAATCTTAAAGTACTTCACAAATGGTAACGAGCAGATTCTAAGCTATGTAAGAAAAAACGAGACTTTCGGAGAGAGTCTGATATTTGCATTCGAAAATTATCCGGCTTACATCATAGCCACAGAGGACTCGGAAATTTTAGAAGTCCCTTATGAAGTCATTCTAAATCTTTTCGATAACAAAGAATTCATGAAATCCTATTTGAAAGAAATCGGAAGCAAGGTGTTCAACCTGTCAAACGTGATAGAGTTGTTGCTTATAAAATCCGTTGAAGAAAAATTGATGAGATACCTTTGTTTCCTTTGTCGTAAGCAAAAGTCGTCAACGGTGTACTTTGAATCCAAGCAAAAGATAGCCGGTGATATTGGTAGTGTAAGGGAGGTCGTATCAAGAAAGTTCAAAGTACTTGAGGATAAAAAAGTAATAAGGATCGTTGACAGGCACCACGTGAAAGTGCTGATCAGCTTTTTGATTTGTTAAAAAGGCGAGCAGGACATGCTCGCCTTAAAAGATGATGTCATTCACCTGTATAATTCAACAACGTGCTATTTCTCTTGGTAATCTTCTTTGAGAGTCGGTTGTGTTTTTTTTGCCCGCTGTCTGATGACACAGTCATCGATTACAACTTCCCCTCTCATAACGCCTTGGGCAAAGTCTTTGCAAGATTTGTATCCACAGGCGCCACAGTTCATATTCGGCAACTCTCTTAAAACATCTTTATCAGATTTATACACCACTTTTGTATTGCTTATCTCTTTCAAGACCTCTTCCCTACTCACCAATTTTTCCATAACATATCCCATGATTATTATGATCGGTATGGTCAAAGCGTATCTTGTGGATGCAAACGTGATACCCAAAAAATTGGATTCAACCATGAACATAACGATCTTTATAACCGCCCAAGAACTTATTATGATGACCGTGTTCGCCACGCTTGCCCCTTTGTAGAAAAGCGCTTGGGCTACTGGGAACGCTGCATAAACAGGGCCCGCCGAAAATCCACCAACGAGTACAGATAAGAGTTTTCCTTTGAACCCGGAGTCCTTTCCAAAGGCTTTTGTTATGACTCCCACAGGGATCCAAACCATTATCAATGAAGATATGATGAATATGGGTGGCATGATTTCAACCATTTGGATGAGAAAGCCCTTAGTCATTTCCACACTTTTGAAAAACACTTGGGGTGCTACGAAAAAGGTTATCGCGTAGAGTAAAACACTCAAGAATATGAGCTTGTTGTTCTTCATGATCGTTTTCAGCTTTTTCATCCTAATATCACCCCCATCAAGAGTGCGATGACGATTGCCGCCAAGAAACTTAACCACAGTCGGTGTAAAGTGAATTTTTTTCCAAAGAACCTCATTTCTATTGGCATGGTTGCAAATCCTACCATCGTTAAAGTTGTTATGAAAGCGGCTATTGCCGCTATGCATGCCCCACTTTGAAGTAGCGTTTGAGAAAGTGGAAAAGCGATAAAGGCGGGGATGATCGTAACCGTTCCAATGGTGGCTGCAAATAGAATGCTGACAAATTGGTTGGAGTTCCCTAACCATTGTTTGATAAGAGATGGAGGAATAATGGCCAAAACCCATCCCACCAAAGCCATCACTCCTATTATCTCGACAAAAGTTGTTGCCAACAGGTTTTTGGAAATTTTCAAGCTTTCTTTAGTTTTTTCTTTGCTTTTGAAAATTGAAAATCCAAAGAATCCACTGGCTATGATTATCAAAATTACAGTACTCAAATTTTTCCCTCCTTTTCTTGTAATCACCCACGATTTTAACAAAAAAGGACACGACTAAGAGTGATTTCAATCACGCTAATTGTCAAAGCAATTGAACGATTTTTTTGAAAGGTTGACTAAGATGTTTCAAGATGCTAAAATAACATGAGGTTGTTTGTTAAAGGAGAGTTGAAGTAATCACGTTATGAAGGACTTTGGCTTTGATTCAAGGGGGGAGTTATTTGAAGGTAAGGCCTAGTGTAACTTCTTTTCTTTTGAGGTATTTCATCTTCACTTATTTTTTCCTCTTTTCACTCTTTTCTATATGGCTTAAAAGTGAGATGTCGTTTGTGTGGTACGTATCGCTTTGGATCTTGATTACCATGCTTCCAGCCTTGATTCTTTCTTTCAAGAGAGTGAAGATAGGGTGGTTTTTATGGATAGGAATTTTGGATCTTTTAGCTTTTTCACCGCAATTCAAATTTGTCTACGATAAGCTTTCGTCTTTTTCTTCTAATCAAATTTACCAGGAAACCCTTAAATGGCTTCAGAATTCTTCAGAAATAAAAATTTACATGATGGTCTCGATAACAGGAATGATCGTAGCTCAGCTTTACAGGCTAACTTTTTCTTACGAAATATCAAAGGAAAATGGGATAGAACTAAAATCCGGCCTTTTTTCTAAAAAAGATAATATAATTTTCCCGAAGGAAATAACAGAAGTTAGTGTTTACAGAGGTTTCCTTCAAAGAATTTTTGGAATAGGCACAATAGTACCTATAACCTCATCGGGCATGGGAATGGGAACAAATGGAGTTTTTGGTGGTGGAATGGTGGAAAAAGGCGGTGTTGGTGGATTCGTTGGAACTGAAAAAAAACTCAACGTTCCAGTATTTTCCGATCCATCGTTGGTGATATACGGCGTTAAAGATCCACAAAAGGTGAAAGATGCGATCTTTAACCTCAAAAAAGGAATTCAGTGATGTAAAAGATAGAGCTTGAAATTTGTTTGAAGGGGCCAAATTTTCAAAAAGGGGGAATGGAGAATGGCGATCGTTATAGTTCACTCAAATTCTGATGCGACCACGATAGTGGAAAATGGTATCAAGCCTATATTTTCTAACACCTCTTATGGTTACTTGACATTTTTGAATCAAGCTCAAAAAACAGATGAGTTGTTGTTGAAGGCCTCTTATTTACTTGAGGAAAGATTTCCAAGAATAAAAAGGTTAGTTCGCATGAGAGATATGATCTCACTATGGTCAGAGATACGATTGAAAAAATCCAAAACGATAAAAAAACACAAGAAGTTTCAAACGAGGTGATAGAAGCCTGGGAGTATGTAAAGCATTCCACAAGGGCTGGTGGAAAATCGATAAGGGCAGAACGAAAGCGGCATGTAATTCTGTTTTTCACGATTTTAATCGTTGTCATAGCCGTCATAGCCGGAGGCGGATATTTCTTATGGAAAGTAGGCTACCTTGGCTTTGTCAATCCGTTCATCAATTGGATAAGAGGACTTCTCAAATTCTGATATAGGTGAATATGAAGCTGACGATGTAAAAAATGGAGGTGTGGCAATCGATGAAAAAATTCTTTGGATTCATCTTTTTCTCTGTGGGTATAGCAACGTTAAGTTTGGTCTATCTGATCAAGGCAGACCTGGTGGCAAAGAACTCATTTCCATTCATGAATTTTGTGTTCAAAACTCATAACAGTTTGATCACAAGCGTGATTTCATTCTCAATCATACTCTTTATAGGGATCATGATGATTGGAAGAATAGGGCTTGGAATTGTACTTCTTCTAATCGGTCTGTG
This sequence comes from Mesoaciditoga sp., assembly GCA_015491995.1. Taxonomy (GTDB): domain Bacteria; phylum Thermotogota; class Thermotogae; order Mesoaciditogales; family Mesoaciditogaceae; genus WGFY01. The sequence continues at coordinate 69,447 of WGFY01000071.1, read as the reverse complement.
TGGAATGATCTTTCCAGCGCTCACGAAGTTTGGAATCGTCTCATTTCCAAGTGGGCAATTTTTTCAGGTGTTTTTGAAAGACAATTTTTACGTGAGCATCTTGATAAGCTTTGTCATTTTTTCTATTGGAATCTTCTTGTTGACCATTAAGAGCTCAAGAAAGCATGGTGGAAAGAGTGGAGAATAACAAATGGCAAATCTGAAGGGGCATATCAACGCGGCCCTTTTCACTTACCCGATCGCTTATATGGCTGTTTTTTTTATTTCTAAAGGGATAGGGCATACTTTGAGCGTGAACATTTACGAGCTGACATTGGGATATTTTGTCTACATCGTTGGTGGTGATCTTCCAGATATAGACAGTAAAAATGCTCCTATTCATCATTTTTTAAAGGTTTTGGCAAGTATTTTGGGGGTTTACACGATTTTGAATTGGAGTCAAACGATGATCGCGAATGAATTCAAAGGACTTTTTTACCCTTTGGCTCTTTCTATAATCATCTTGGGAGGGGCAGTAGCGTCTTACGGATTGATAACGTTGGTGCTCAGGCTTAAAATCTTTGAACATCGCAAATTTGCCCATAGTTTTACTTTTGCCATAATTTATGGGGCAATTTTGTATGGAGCTTTTTACAAGAAGGAAAGCCAAACGTTGTACATTGCAATAGTAGGAACATTAGGCGTTATGCTGCATTTGGAGATAGATTACTGGCCAAGGATATGGAAAGCATTCAAACTTTGGTGAAACAAATTGAAGACATTTCAATTAGAAAAAGGACGGTGTATACACCGTCCTTTTTTACATCTTTAATCGTTCTTAGCTCACTCGTATTTCATTTTTGAAAGGGATTTCTTGTACAGTGAATACGCTTCTTGAAGATCGCTCACGGCTTTTGAAAGCTCTTCCCCTATGGTGTCTTGCTCCTTTACGCTTTCCAAAAGCGTACTCATCTCTTCGTCAAGCTGTTGCATTCGATTGGTAAGATCTGCAATGCCAGAAGTTATTTCTTCCGTTGAAGCACTTTGTTCTTGAGATGCGGCGGCTATGTTTTCTATGGTGGAAGTTATTTGGCCGATGTTTGCCACGATCTCTTCGAATTTTGATGCCATGTGATCTACTTGCTGAGCGCTTTTCGAAACGGATTGAGTGGAATTCTTGGTAGCTTCCACCGCCTTGTTCGTCTTTGATTGAACTTCTCCTATTATTTTAGAGATGTTTGCCGTAGACAGTTTGGTTTCCTCAGCGAGCCCTCTTATCTCTTCTGCAACAACCGCAAAACCTTTACCTGCTTCTCCAGCTCTAGCGGCTTCTATTGCTGCGTTAAGGGCCAAAAGATTGGTCTGTTCCGCTATCTTGTTTATGGCGTTGACAATTTCTCCTATCTTCGTGGATGATCTGTCGAGTTCTTCGGCTATGTAAGCCGTTTCCTTGGCAGAATTTTCAGTGTCAGACATAGAACGTTTTGTCGCATCTGCAATGTCCGACAATTCCTTGACGGTTTCATCTATATTCGTAACTGCCCCGCTTGCTTCTTGCGCTGCCTTTGCAAGTGTTTGTGATGCAGATGCTATCTCTTCTATGCTGGCGTTCGTTTCTTCAACAGAAGACGCCATGTTAGAAAAACTCGCCTTTGATTCGTTCAAAGAAGATGTTATTTTATCTGTTATATTCGCAAGCTTCTCTTCGTGGTCTTCTATAGTTTCAGCCACATTCCCAACTTTTCCTGAGGAGTGTGCTATGTCTTTCATCACGTTGCGGATGTTCTCAAGAGCTTTGTTGAACCTTTTGAAGAGATCTCCAATTTCATCTTTTCTGCTCACTTTGAATTCGTGGGTTAGATCGTTTTCTTCGAATTTGTTTCCGAGAATGGTGAATTCCTTTAAAGGTGCTGTTGCGTAATTCAAAATGAAAATGAGTGCCAACACGGCACCTCCGCCTATTAAGACTATCAAAAGGATCGACATGTTTCTCAGTTTGTTTGTCATATCCATGACATCGGAAAGTGGTGTAACCAAAAGGGTTATCCATCCGTTTTTCATCGGGGTAAATGACACGAGCTTTTTCACGCCTTCAAGCGTATACTGAATGGTCCCAGACTTTTCCTCAACTATCTTCTTTCCCCAATCGTATTTTGAAAGTTCCAATCCAATAAGGCTTGAGTGGGGATCTATTAGAACTTTACCAGTTGGTGAAATAACGGCCAAGTACGAATGTGGTGTTAATTTGGCGGATTTCATCATTCTATTCAACTGGTTGAGAAAGATGTCTCCCCCTACAACACCTATCACCTTTCCGTTTTTATCGTAAACCTTACGAGCCGCCGTTATAACCCACTTTCCGGTTGAAGCATCTTTGTACGGCTCCGTAACGATGGCAACATCAGAATTGATGGCATTTTTATACCATGGTCTAACTCTTGGATCGTAACCTTGAGGAAGTTTTTGACTTGGGTATATGAAGAAATCGCCGTTTTTACTTCCAACGTACAAGCTTGAGAAGAACGGATAATCTTTTATGGTGCCCTCAAAATACATTCTTAACGGGTCGCTCGAACTCTCGAATTTTTCTTTTGTAAGAGTTGGGACGTTAAGTAATCTTGGATCTTTTGAGGTATGTCCTATTATTTCCGTATCACTCATGAAGATCTGATCTAAAAGCTGAGAATCCATCTGGGCTGTGCTCATCTGAGAAACTTTTAAATTGTCCACAAATGAATTGAACATCTCGTTGTACGCAAACCAGCCCATTACGATCGCCGGAGTCAGCCCAACGATTACCGCTATGGTGATCAACAGATTTCTGAACTTCTTCCTTTCACGCTTCTTCCATCTTTCTTTTGGCATAAAACACCTCCATATATTGAAATCATCTCAGTACTTTTCAGGGCTCTTAATCCGCTTTTTTGAGCATGCAAAAACACATTTCAATTTAGAGTCTTTTGGATATTTTACCATAGAGTATGTGAAAATGTACGTGTGAACCACCTAATCCTATAGGCAGCAGGACCTTCTTTGAAAGTTGTGAAAGAAATATGAAAAAATTCAACTTTCTCAAAAACAAAAGGTCAAAATTTACGAATCAAAAAAATTTGGAGGTGGTTGAAATGAAGAAGTTTTTAGTGTTACTTTTTGTGCCTTTACTTTTATCGGCAGCTTTTGCCGCGAATTTCACGATGTCTTCAACGATGAAGCTTGACGTTCAAATTCAGATTCTTTCCTTTGCAAATCAACTAAGTATCACTCCAACTCAGGCTGCATCTCTTTCAAGCAGCATGGAAAAACTCAAAAATACCGTCAATTCAATTGAAAAAGAACGGATCAAAGCCCTCACTTCTTTGAGAGATGCACTACTCAATGGAAATAAGGAGGACATATCCAAGGCAAAGGAACCCTTCAAATCTCTTGAAAAAGCATATCTTAAAGCCGTTGAGAGTTTTAAGAACTCAGTCGCATCTGTTATAACCCTTGAGCAAGCCTTAGAGGCAAAAAGAATCGCCTTGAATTTCTTAAGGCAATGGCATGGACCTTTAAGCGACATGTTCAAAAACTTTGCCATAAATGAAAGAGATCATATGAAGCCCATGAGTGAATTTGGTCCCAATCAAAAACCCACATCAAAGCATCCAATGCTCTTAAAGAAAGGGAAAAGGCTTGAAGATCATAACTTGATCCTGAGAAAAACAGAATTCCTTCATTCTATAGTGAATTCAAATCTCTACGCTTTGATGATCAGAACTCTTGAAATGAAGGCTGCGACAAAATAATTGTCCTTAGAACTTCAAACTTGATCTGAGAAACGCCTGTCGACTTTAAAAATGCAAGAGGGTTTGGGTGCCCTTCTAAAGTGAGGAAGGCTGATGCAAAAAAATTGCTACCATCTGCGGGGCACCTGATCTTTTTTGAAGCGTTTTCTTCCATATCGTATCTCTTCTCGTCATCTACGATCTGGGCAACACTTTTCCCAATTTTCCATGAAATATCGGAGATTGAGGGTACTACGCTTTCAATCGCATCTTTCATAGAGCTTCCAAAAGCGTTTATTCTCAGGTACACCCTGTACAGAAGCAAAAACAAGGCAACGCTCTCGATCGAACCCGAAAACGCCATAGCACTTTGTGTTAAAGTTTTTTCCGCGGAATACGGATGAGTACCATGAATCTTTACAATCTCGTTGAACAAGATGAGCAAAGATTCGTCAAAAACTTCTTCTCCCGGTACGATTCCATTTTCCACATCTCCCAATCGGTTGGAAAGTTCGGTACTCTTTGAACTTAAAAGCTTTGCGAGTCTTTGAATGTCAACATTCACTTTCCAGTTGCCTTCCAATCTTAAAAGGTCTTTTCTGGAAACGAAGTCTGGGTCCTGATTTTCAGTACAAATTGAGGCCGCTTTGTCTGTCATAGCGTTGAAAGCGTAGATGTCAATCGAGGCAAGGGTAAATCCTTTTTCCATTATATGCATACTTTCTCCTAACTTTACACTTTCTAATGCCTCTTCGTAAAGTCCAAGGAGTTTTTGAATTATCACCATTTCCATCACGATTTCAGGAGTTTCTATCCCATCTCTCAACAACTCTTTAAGTACTTTAAGAGCATCGAAGATCTTACCCGATCTATACAGCGAATAAGAAAGGTTGTACTTTGCCTGCCAGCCACCCTCATTTTTCGAAATTGAGGCTTTGAGTTCTCTTTGAGCAAGCGAAAACTTTTGCAGCATGTTAGCCGCAACACCTATTCGCCAATGAACAGATAAAAGATTGGGATCTACGGAAAGCGCTTTTTGATAAAGCATTAGCGCGGACTTAGCCTGTCCAATTCTAAGGTAGGCATCTCCCATTACGATGTAGGAAAGGGTGAAATTCGGATCGATCTCCATGATCTTTCTACATTCCTCTATCGAATCCTCTAATTCATTCTTAGCCATAAAGGTTCTTGCCAGTTCTAAACGTGCAGGTAAGAAATTTTCATTCATCGTGATCGATTCTTTCAAAAGTATCTCTGAGGCTTCAAGCTTTCCATTTTCTCTTTCTATTATTCCAAGGTGGAATGGATACCTGTAATCTTTCCTATAGGAAACTGCCTTCTTCACATACTCACGAGCCTTGTCAAAATTTCTGTGATTCATTTCATATCTTGAACGATCGTAAAGGATGTAAACGAGATAAGATAAGTAATAATCCACCTTCTTACCGGTCTTTACCTGAGCTTCCAGACCGCGTAAGATCACATCTGATGGTAGCTCGTTTTTGCTAACCACTTTTTCAAAATCTTCTGCGAGAATCGGAAGTTTTATCGGTAAATTCGCCATCTTGGCTTTATCCGGGTCAAGGGGTAAATATATTATGACGGTTTTCAATCTCTTTCGTCCAATCCATAAAGTTTCAATTTTTTTGTCAACGTTTTGGGATTTATTTTAAGAATCTCACATAATTTCTTTCGCTCCAAACCGTATATATGTATGGCTTGCTTTATCAGATCGCGTTCGGCTTCAGCTAAGACCATTTTCGTGTATTCTTTTAAGTTAGGCATGTTTTTCACATTACTCAAGCGGTGCTCCATTTTGTCTTCTCCGGAGGCAAATGACTTACAAAAGCTCATGAACTCTCTCCAATTCTCATTCCATTTGGACCTTCTTATTCTGTTTATCACATCCTGAGAAATTTTCATGTTGACCATCGACATATTTTGACCCATAATTGATAGGAAAAACCTGAAGATCTTCGGCAAAGATTCGTGCACTTCTCTGATGGGCGGTATTCTTACTTGACTTGTTCCGGCAAATTGTTTCAAAAGCTCTGGGATGTTTTTTTCGTTTTCAAAATGAAACATCGTTCTTGCCACACATTGCTCTGTTTTTTCGCTAAAATACGGAGAGAACTGTCCTTGGGAAGATGAACGTGCAATTTTAGAAATGGTATGCTCTGAGCAATTATCACAATTCATGAGAACCAAAACTCTTTTGTTAGATAGAAGTGGCAGGTGATTTTTCGTGCCAAACATCCTCAACAAACCTTCTTCTTCAGAAAGAATTCCAAAATCCATCACTTCGTGGTTTTCAATAAGAGGGCATAAGATCCAATCTTCCAAAAGTCCATCTTCGGCAATTACCACTGAAGTTCTTGAAAGTGAGTTTTGAGAAAGAATTTTGTAAGCTCTTTCCATCTTTGTGTTCAACATGATCGGTTCCATCAAGAGCTTTTCAACTTTTCCCACAACATTTCTTTTTTTACGTTCCTGAACGATCTTATTCATGAGATCAAGTGTCAAAATCAAATCATCCACATGAAGGTTGAGAACTTCCTTCAAACGCTGTTCACCGACATTCACGGTGAGAGTGCCGAATTTGGAGAATTTCGCGGCCAAATAAGCACTTTGGGGGTCTTTGATCACGATGACATCCCAAAAACGCAAATATATCTCTTCTTCGATTTTCTTGTAAAAAACCGGCGCGAATTTTTCTAACTTTTTCTTAAAATCACGTGGAGCTAAAAGTTCAAGCATATGCCTACCTCTTCAGTCAGGTACTACGAATGTCCCACTCTTTCCCTCCAGAGCCTCTGCAACTTTTTCGAGTGAAGTTATGATGCATCGTCTGTTAGTGGCTTTGACGAATGAAATGGCAGACTCTATTTTGGGCCCCATTGATCCAACGGGAAAATGACCTTCATTCATAAAAGAGTTTGCTTCAGAAACGGTCATCTTATCTATGGCTTGTTGGGTTGGCTTTCCAAAATCAAGATAAACTTTCTCAACGCCTGTGAGTATTACGAAAATATCCACATCAAGTATGCGTGCCAAAAGGGAGGACGCCCTATCTTTATCTATGACAGCCTCCACACCTTCAATGGTACCATCTTTCATTCGCATCACCGGTATTCCACCACCACCAACTGTCACCGTTATGACACCATCTTCCATGAGTTTCTTGACCAGTTCTTTTTCAATCACATCTAAGGGTTGCGGAGAAGGTACGACTCTTCTGTATCCCCTTCCAGAATCTTCTTTCATATTCCAACCTTTTTTTCTTGCAAGTTTTTCTGCTCCTTCTTTTGAATAAAAAGGTCCAACCGGTTTTGTTGGGTTTTTAAAGGCTCGATCGTTTGGATCCACAACGACTTGAGTGACAATTGCCGAACATTTTCGTGGCAATCCTCTCTTTATAAATTGATTCTCAAACGATTGAACGATAAGATATCCCAGCATACCTTGAGTGTATGCGTCATTTATATCTAACGGAAGGGGTGGTATGACTTCCTTTGCATGATCTTGCTGAACTAAAAGGTTTCCAACTTGTGGACCATTCCCGTGTGTGATGACGACGTTCAAATCGTCCAAAGCGTCGCTCAAATAAGAAGATGTCGTCCAGAGGTTTTTTCTCATCACTTCCGCTGTTGGCAATTCTTTTGGACCCTGAATTGCATTTCCTCCTATTGCTATAACCGCATTTTTTTTCATTTTTCCCTCCCTATTTTTCAACTGAAAGTGCCCCAAGTGCTATGGAGGCAAGCTTTGCCTTTGCCTCGTCCGCTCTTGAAACTATCACTATAGGTGCTTTTGCTCCGAGCACAACGCCACCTATGGTGTAATGTGCACAGTAGTCAAAAGATTTTCCCAAAAAATTCCCGGAATGTATATCCGGAACTAACAGTATATCGGCATTCCCCGCCACATCACCGGTTATGTTTTTCACCTTTGCCGCCCTAGGATCTATTGCGTTGTCAAAGCCTAACGGGCCATCTACAACACATCCTGTTATTTGCTTTCGTTTCCACATGACGGCCAATTGGGCTGCTTCAACAGTTTCTGGCATGTTTGAGTTAACGACTTCAACAGCGGTAATACACGCTACTTTGGGATTATCATTTCCCATCATGTGAAAAAAGCCAACTGCATTTTTTATTATCTCAATTTTTTGATCAAGTGTTGGTCTTATGATCATCCCACCATCGGTAATTCCTATAAAGCGATCGTAATCCTTGGCTTCCACCACAACCAAATGGCTTAACAGTTTCCCGCTTCTCAGTCCCCATCCAGGATTCAAAACCGCTTTAAGTAGTATACTGGTTTTGATGAGTCCTTTCATGAGAATGCCAGCTTTTCCACTTGAAACAAGGCTAACTCCTATTTTAGATGCTTCGTGTGCATCTTCTGCGTGAATTATTTCGAATTTTCCTTTTATTCTCAACGAATCAAGGTTTTGAGATACTTTCTTCTCATCGCCAACTAAAATGGCATCGACTATTCCAGCCTCTGCAGCATCATTAATTGCTTTGATACCCTCTAAGTCTTCAGCACCGACCAAAACTATTTTTCTTTTGTTTTCTCTTATCTTATCAAACACATCTGAAAAAGTTTTCATCTTTTTCCTCCTCAAAGGGCAAATGTCTCATTCAACTGTTAAAAGTAGTTGATCCATTTCCACCTGTTGCCCTTCTTTCACAAATATTTCTTTTACATTACAATCTCTTGGGGCCAATATTTCGTTCTCCATTTTCATCGCTTCTATCACGATCAAAGATTGAGCGTCCTTAACCGAATCTCCGGGCTTTGCGTTCACTTTTAGCACCACTCCCGACATTGGAGCGGTAACTTTTTCCTCATTCCCTGTCACCGCTGTTGGTGATGATGTAGGCTGTTCAATCGGTTTGGCTTCAGTGATCGTAGGTGCTGAGGCTGCAAGAGTGTTTTGTGAAGGCGGTGTTTGAGGCTGAGATGCTTGGGATGCTTGAATTGGTTGAGTTGACCGAGTTCCTTGGATTGGCTGCGCAGTTTGGGCCATCCCAACCTCTTCAACTTCCACTTCGTACATCTTTCCGTTGACTTTAACCACATATTTTCTGCCCATTTTATTACCCCTTTCTTATTTTCTCTTAATTCTCCATACATTTTGAGCGTTATGCAGGCGCCAAAGATTGTTGGACTTTCTACCTAAGCGTTTGACAGAAACGATATGTCCATTCGTTGGCATGTACGCTGCAAGAGCTGCGCCTATCACGGCAACAATTTCTTCATCATCAAGAGTGGATATTTTTACAGAATTAGCATTTTCTTTCTCTTCACTCTCTTTCACCACTCTGTTTGACTTGAATGGACCAACTTCAAGTGCTTCCTTTTTTTGTTTTCTTTGAGCACTTCTTTTGAAAAAACCACCAATTAAGGCAAAGAATATCGCTATGAAGCCCAGTCCTCCCAAAGCCATGATGATCCCAACTGTTGAAATGGTCCATGTACTTTCCATTCAATCACACCTCACAATGGAATGTTGCCGTGCTTTTTGGAGGGTTTCCCTTCGGCTTTTGAGGAAAAAGTTTCCAAAGCGCGCACAAGGTAATAGCGAGTTTCAGAAGGAAACACAACGCTATCAACATAACCACGTGATGCCGCTACGTAAGGATTTGAAAACATGTCAGCATACTCTTTTATCTTTTCTTGACGTGTCTTTTCCGGCTCGGAGGAAGCTTTTATTTCTTTTCTAAAAACTATGTTTGCGGCACCTTCTGGACCCATAACCGCTATTTCTGCACTTGGCCATGCGAGAACCAGATCAGCACCTAAGTGTTTGCTACCCATGGCGATGTACGCTCCGCCGTAAGCTTTGTGAGTTATTATCGTTATCTTTGGAACGGATGCTTCGCTGTATGCATAAAGCAACTTCGCTCCATGGCGAATTATTCCGCCATATTCTTGAGTTGTTCCAGGCAAGAACCCAGGGGTGTCGACAAAAGTGATGATCGGCATGTTGAAAGCATCTAAAAATCTGATGAACCGTGCCGCTTTATCAGATGAATCTATATCCAAAACTCCAGCTAAAACTCTGGGTTGATTTGCAACGATCCCAACTGAGTGTCCGTTGATTTTCGCAAAACCTGTTACCATGGAACGCGCGAATTTGGAATGAACTTCAAAGAACGTTCCTGGATCGATTACACGATTGATCACTTCCATCATATCGTAAGGCTTATGAGGATCTTCAGGAATTATCGTGTTTAAAGATTCGTCCAAAGGAACCTCCACCGGCTCAGAAAAGGGAGGCTCTTCCATGTTGTTGGAAGGAATGTAGGATAAGAGTTTTTTAACCATTGAAGCAACTTCTTCATCGTTTTTTGCGATAAAATGAGCCACGCCACTTTTTGAATTGTGCACCATTGCTCCCCCGAGCAATTCTTGTGTAACGTTCTCTCCGGTTACCGCCTTTATAACCTCGGGACCTGTTATGAACATCTTGGAAGTTTTGTCAACCATCAAAACAAAATCCGTGATCGCTGGAGAGTACACCGCACCACCCGCACAGGGACCGGCTATAACGGTAATCTGTGGGATCACCCCAGAAGCAAGTGTGTTCCTGTAAAAAATTTCCCCATAACCGTAAAGAGAATCGACTCCTTCTTGAATGCGTGCACCACCGGAATCGTTTATGGATATCATGGGTATGCCAAGCTTCATGGCCATGTCTTGTATTTTAGCGATCTTTTTGGCATGCATTTCTCCGAGGGAACCTCCCTGAACTGTGAAATCTTGCGAAAAGATGGCCACATTCCTACCGCCGATCTTGCCCAGTCCAGTTACAACTCCATCGGCAGGAAATGTTTTCTTATCCAGTCCAAAATAAGTACATCTATGTTTTACATGATCGTCTATTTCGATAAAACTTCCTTCATCAAGGAGAAGATTAACACGTTCTCTCGCCGTGAGTTTTCCAGCCGTATGCTGCTTTTCAATCCTCTCTTTTCCACCACCAACTTGTATAATTTTTCTACGTTTCAAGAGTTCTTCGTTTTTGTCCATTTCACTTCCTCCTTTCAACGAGTTCTAACAAAATGCCGTGAGTGTCCTTTGGATGAACGAATGCCACGAGCATGCCACCTGCTCCAAGTTTTGGTTCAGAAAGCACCCTGTAACCGTTTTTCTTCATCTCTTCAACCGCTTTGTTCACATCATCAACTTCAAATGCCATATGATGAAGGCCTTCCCCACGTTTTTCGATGAATTTGGAAACGGTACCGTCTGGATTGAGATCTTCTACGAGTTCTACACGTGATTCACCGATCTTCACCATCACAATTTTTAACTTTCGATCTTCTAAAAGTTCTTCTTCCGTTTCAAGCTTTAAAACGGTTGAAAACATTTTAGAAGCCTCCTCGGCGGACTTCACAGCAACACCGATATGGTCTATTTTCAGAGTTTTCACAATCAATCACCAAAAGGTGAATTCACCATCCTTTCAACTTTTTATTTTCGACTTTCAGAATGATTCCAGCATAAAGCGTGAATGAGTTTTCTCCTCAATCCATCAAGATCGATTCCTTCTTCTTCTAAATCTATTTTTTCGATCAAAAAATCCAATTCCCTTTTCAACGTGGATTGAGCGTGATGAATCAATCTATTTTTTCTTCTTTTTTTCAAAACACCATTTGAAGATATGGTGAGAAATCTTTCGTTTAACGCCTTCACCAAATCACTTACCCCTTCACCCGTTAAAGCGTTAGTAAGATAAATGGGAATTTCCTTTCTTCCCATTGCCATAGCGGCGCGAAGTCTTGAAAGTAATATCTGTGACTTTGGATTGTCGAATTTGTTTATCACGAACATGTCTGCGATTTCCATCAAACCAGCTTTCATCATTTGAATTTCGTCACCGTTGTCTGGAGACAGAGCTACGACAACGGTATCTGCCACATTGACTATATCGACTTCTGATTGCCCAACGCCAACCGTTTCAACGATCACGTAGTTCATTCCAAAGGACTCAAAAGCGTTGCAAGCTTCATAGATCGATGGTGAAAGTCCGCCAAGTGATCCTCTACTGGCAAAGCTCCTTATAAAAATATTTTCGGATGTGGCATGTGATTGCATTCTAACACGATCTCCCAGCAGAGCTCCACCTGTAAAAGGGCTTGACGGATCCACCGCTATTGCTGCAACTCTTCTTTCCGGCATCTCGTTAAGAATGGCATTCACGAGGGTGGATTTTCCTATGCCAGGGCTTCCGGTCATTCCAACTATGTGAGCCGTTGATTTCGGAAGCTTTCCAAGTAGAATGTTGGCTTTGCCCGGATCGCTTTCACACAAGGATAAAACTTTGGCCAGAATGCGCCTCTCGCGCTTTTCCATTCCTTTCAACAATTCATATTCATGTGTCTGAATGTTCGACAAAGCTCTTCACCTGCTCAGAAATTTCAGATGTTGAAGTTCCTGGGCCATAGACTTCAATCACACCCATTTCTTTCAATTTATCCACATCTTCATCAGGAATTATACCACCCACGAAGACTGGTACACTCGCCTTTTTTTCTCTTAAAAGTTCGAGTATTTTGGGAACCAATTTCATGTGAGCACCAGAAAGTATGGATATGCCCAAGATGTCCACATCTTCATCTATGGCAGATTGAACGATTTGTTCGGGCGTTTGCCTTATACCAGTGTATATGACTTCCATTCCAGCATCTCTTAACGTTCTGGCCACAACTTTGGCGCCTCTATCATGTCCATCAAGACCAGGTTTTGCTATCATAACTTTTATCATGATTTTCGCCTCCACATACCTTTCATATCGTAATTGATTCCTTGTATTCACCAAAAACTTTTCTCAAAACGTTGGAAATTTCGCCAACAGTTGCGTAAACTCTTACAGCATCTATTATTGGATGCATGAGGTTGTCATCCGTTCTCGCCACATTTTCGAGAACGCTTAAACTCTTTGCAACCTTTTTGTTATCGCGTTCCCTCTTCAAAGCACGTAATCTGCCTATTTGTCCTTTTTCAATTTCATCATTAACCTTAAGCAAACGTTTTGAGGATGTTTCTTCAACCGTAAATTTGTTAACTCCCACGACAATTTGTTCGCCAGATTCGATTTTTTTCTGATATTCGTAAGATCTATTGCTGATCTCCTGCTGAACGTATCCTGATTCTATTGCATTTACCATTCCACCTAATTCTTCTATCTTGTCTATGTACTCAAATGCGTGTTTTTCTATCGAATCTGTAAGGCTCTCTATGTAGTAGGAACCTGCCAACGGGTCAACTGTTTTTGCCACGCCGGATTCATACGCTATTATCTGCTGTGTTTTCAACGCTATCTTGACGGATTCTTCTGTGGGAAGGGCAAGTGCTTCATCTCTCGAATTCGTATGAAGTGATTGTGTACCGCCTAAAACTGCCGCTAACGCTTGAAGCGTAACACGTACTATGTTGTTTTCAGGTTGCTGCGCTGTTAAAGTTGAACCGGATGTTTGAGTGTGAAATTTAAGTTTCATGGCGGATGGATTTGTAACGTTGAACTTCTCTTTCATTAACTTCGCCCACATTCTCCGAGCGGCACGGAACTTGGCTATTTCCTCAAGGAAATCGTTATGCGCTGCAAAGAAAAAGGATAATCTTTTTCCAAAGACATTCGGATCAAGTCCAGCTTTTACAGCTGCTCTGACGTATTCTATCCCATCCGCAAGTGTGAACGCCACTTCTTGGACAGCATCCGCGCCAGCTTCCCTTATATGATAACCACTTATGCTTATCGTATTCCAAAGCGGCATTTCTTTAGAGCAAAATTCAAATATGTTGGTTATCACCCTCATAGAGGGCTGAGGTGGAAAAATGTATGTCCCGCGTGCTATGTATTCCTTCAACACATCGTTTTGAATCGTCCCACGCAGTTTGTCTCTATTTGCCCCTTGTTTCTCGCCAACGTTCAAATACATGGCTAAAAGTATCGCAGCTGTTGAGTTTATGGTCATGGATGTGCTAACTTTCCCAAGCGGGATACCTTCAAAAAGGGTTTCCATATCTGCCAACGAATCTATGGCGACACCGACTTTTCCGACTTCACCAAGTGAATGCGCATCGTCCGAGTCGTATCCTATCTGAGTTGGAAGATCAAAAGCCACCGAAAGGCCACTTTGCCCTTGCTCAAGAAGATATTTATACCTTTTGTTGGATTCTTCGGCAGTGCCAAAACCAGCATACTGCCGCATGGTCCATAATTTCCCCCTGTACATGGTATTTTGAACGCCACGCGTGTAAGGATATTTCCCAGGAAAACCTATCTCAAAATAATCTCCCAATTCAAGTGGAGTGTAAAGCCTTTTTATATCTTCCTCCCACGTCGTTCTAAAATTCCCACGTTCTGGAAATTTCTTCAACATCTCATTTGTTTTTTCATCCCAGACATCGTACTTTTTTCTTAACTCTTCATCGCTCACAGTTAGCGCGCCTCCTCTTTTAATGTCTTATCTTCTATTATCATAGAGATCCCTTTTAGCTTTAGAATTACTTTCTCGCCTTTGGCATCAATCAAATCTGACATGATCTTTTCTATAGCGTCAGAATTTTCCACATACACGAAAGTAGAATCCGGTGTTTTCAGCAATTTGTCAAGGGTGATCTTACCATCTTTGTAAGTAAATTCTCCTTCAAATGGTCCACTTTCTGCCAAGGGAAATGGAAGTGATATCTCCATTTCGATTTCTCCATCGGTTGCCATGATGTTTTTTCCGTTTTCGAAGATGTAAAACACCACTTTTCCCTTCCCGTTTCTCATGACTATGGAGAACCCTTTATCACCCAATTCTAAAGTGACAAGGTTAAAATATTGCCTTTGAAGTCGAATCTTTTCAGTCATTTCATAATCCGGATACCCTTCTACCGATGGAAGAGTTGACTTCTTTGTCCCACCAAAAAGTTGCTGTTGAAGAGCCTTTAAACCACCCTCTGCCATATCCCATATAAGATCGAGATTTTCTATCATGTATCTCCTGTTTGAACATATGGAATCAAAAGCGCCACTGAGTATCAGAGCTTCCATGCTCCTTTTACTTGGACGCGTGTTTTTCAAACGGACAAGAAAATCTTGAACGCTTTCGTATTTGCCTTTTTTCCTATCTTTCTCAACACTTTCTCCAAAATTAATACCCACATTCTTAATCGCTACCAACCCGGTTCGTATCGTTCTTAAATCGGCTTTGAACAGTGCACTGGATTCATTAACATCTGGAGGTAAAATCTCAACGCCAAGTCTTTTAGCTTCACCCGCGTAAATAGAAAGTTTTGCCATATTGGAAATGTGCGAATTCATTAAAGACGCGAGATATTGAGCCGGCTTGACCGCTTTTAGATAAGCCGTCCATGCGCTTATGTGTGCATAAGCAACGCTATGAGATTTGTTAAATCCGTAAGACGCAAATGAGTTTATAAGATCGAAAAGCTTCTTGGCTTTTGAACGCCCATATCCATGATCAACGCACCCTTCTATGAATTCGTCTTTAAGTTCATCCATTATGTCCGTTTTCTTTTTAGATACCGCTTTTCTAAACATATCGGCTTTCGAAGGTGTGAATTGAGCTACTTCACTCGCTATCTTCATAATTTGTTCTTGATAAACTATCATTCCATAGGTATCTTTAAGAAGTTCATCAAGTCCAAGCTCGTCCTTGCCCGATGAAAGTCCATGTCTCCTTTTTATATACTCATCAGCCATTCCAGAATACATGGGTCCTGGTCTGTTCAAACTCAGTAAAGCGATCAAATCCTCGAAACGCTCTGGAGCCATTTTTTTTGTCAAAGATGTGGCTGAAGGGCTTTCCAATTGAAAAACACCAAGTGTATTCCCGTATTTTAGAAGTTCATAAATTCTCGGATCTTCGATCGATAAGGAACTTATTTTTTTTCTGTCTGCGCCTTTACCAAAGGTATCTTTTATGTTTGTCAACGTTTTCAAGCCCAAAATATCTATTTTTACAACTCCCAAACGTGCGAGAGAGTTCATATCAAATTCCGTTACCCACGTCCCATCGTTTAAAATCAAAGGGAGCCTGTCTCTTATCGGTGTCTCAGATAATATAATGCCTGCGGCGTGTATCGTTTTGTGATGTGCCAAACCTTCCAAAAATTCAGAGTAACCTAAAACTTCTCCAATGGATGGATCTTTTGCGACTTTGACAAGAGATGGGTTTTTTTTCAAAGCCTCTTTTATAGATGAATATCCAGAGACTCTCCAAACCAAATCGTTAATTATTCGATCACCAAGTTCCAAGGCCTTTCCAACGGCTCGAATCACGGCCCTGGTACCAAGAGTACCATAAGCTCCAACCTGAACCACTTCATCCTCTCCATATTTTTTCACAATTTCAGATATAAGTTCTCCCCTTTTAGCGTCTTCTACGTCTAAATCTATGTCTGGATCACCTTTTCTCGATTTGTTCAGGAATCTTTCAAAAAGAAGATCGTATTTCAAAGGATCCACAGTTGTAATGTCAAGTAAATATGCAATTAGTGACGAAACTGCCGAGCCTCTTCCAGGACCAACTAAGACGTTCAATTTTTCTGCCGTTTTCACGATGTTGGAAACGATCAGGAAATACCTGCAAAATTTTTGAGATTCTATAACTTTCAGCTCATCTTCCGCCCTTTTAAGTCTTAGATCCTTTAAGGTGCCAAAACCGATCTCTTTTTTCAAACTCTTGCAATCGCCATTCTCAGATAAAATTGGCAATTCAAAATTTGGGCTTAGATCGTACTCTTCACATTTCCGAGCAATTTCAGTCGTGTTTTCCAAAGCACCTTTAACATCTCCAAAGAGCTTGCCCATTTCCTGTGCAGATTTGAGATAATACTCATCGCTTCCATAAAGAAAATCTCCGTTCCAATGCATGTTACGCCCAATGGATACAAACAAACTGTGTGCTTTGGCATCCTCACGTTTCAAAAAATGCACATCGTTTGTCGCAACGACCTTTACTCCATATTCTTCTGCCATTTCAAGGAGAACACCATTTAAGCGTTTTTGCTGAGGGAGAGCCGTGTTCATAAGTTCTAAATAAAAATCGTCCTTAAAGCGGGATTGATAAGATTCTATGAGGGATTTTGCTTTTTTGAAATCATCGTTCAAGATCGCCGAAGGGATCTTTCCACCTATGCACCCTGATAAAACGATAACATCTTCAAGAGAAAAGATATCTTCATCATCAAAACCCCTTTTCCCTTCTTTTGAAAGGGAATTCATGGCCTTAACGAGTGAGAAATATCCTTTTTTGCTCTTTGCGATTACAGTGAGATGATGGCGTTTTCTCCCATTTCCAACCATGTAGACTTCACAACCAACAACAGGCTTTATTCCCCTCTTTAAAGCTGCAGAGTGGAACTTTTCAACACCACCAAGAGTACCATGATCTGTGATGGCCACAGCACTCATATTCATTTTTTTAACGGCGTCCATCAAAGGATCTATTCTCAAAACGGAATCCGTTAAACTGTACTCTGTGTGCAAATGAAGATGGACAAAATCCATTTCAGCATCTCCCATAAAACACGCGGTATATTTCCCGAATTTCGGAATAAAAAGCGCTTTACATTCCCTATTTTAACACTTACTCAATTTGAAAACGAACATCGTACATCAAAAAGATACAAACGATTGAAAACTTTTTGAAAAGTGACGATTGATCATGATAAGATACATTCGATGATGTTGAATGTCCTTTGATGAAATGCCTTCCCTTATAAAAACATGTGGAGTTTTTCATGATAGAGTGCTATAATTTTCAACAAATCCATAAAAATGAAGGGGTTTTTCTGATGGAGAAAAATATAAGAGATATACTCATGAATTCCATAAGAGATAAATTGGAAAACATTAAAAATTTTGAAGAGCTCAATAACACGAAAATCAGCATTCTCGGTAAAAAAGGATTCATCAAAGAACAATTCAAAAGAATGAGAGAACTTCCAAAGGAAGAACGTGCGGAATTTGGCGAAGCCTTGAACAACGTCAAACACGAGATCGAATCCATTTTAACTGAGAAGATAAAGGATTTGAGAGAAAAAGAAACTCAGCACAAAGCACTTGAAAAATCGGTTGATCTTAGCATTCCTGGTGCAAAGCGATCATTCGGTCGGCTTCACCTGATCACACGTGTTATGGAAGAGTGTGTCAACATATTTAACAGCATGGGCTTTGAAGTGGTAGAAGGCCCAGAGATCGAAAATACTTATTACAATTTTGAGGCACTTAACACGCCTGAATGGCATCCTGCCAGAGATCTTCATGACACTTTTTACATAGATGAAAACCGTTTGCTGAGAACACATACTTCACCCGTGCAAATTCGAATGATGGAAGCACGCAAACCCCCATTGAGGATCATATCTCCAGGAAGGGTTTACAGAAAAGATTACGATGCTTCTCACCTTCCTGCTTTTTTTCAGATAGAAGGACTGGCAATAGACAAGGACATATCAATTGCGGATCTCAAGGGCACGCTGGAAAAGGTCATAAAAACCCTTCTTGGCAAAGATAAGCAGGTTAGATTTCGCCCTCACTATTTCCCGTTCACAGAGCCAAGTGTTGAAGTTGACATATCATTTCCGCAAGGAAAAAGTGGCTGGCTTGAAATTCTTGGCTCGGGAATGGTGCACCCACAGGTTTTGAGAAACGTTGGACTCGATCCTAACAAATGGCAGGGCTTTGCATTTGGAATGGGTATAGAAAGACTTGCAATGTTGAAATACAACGTGGGTGACATACGTGAATTTCCGAGAAATTCTCTCAATTTCTTGAAACTTTTCTAAGGAGTGATTGAATTTGAAATTGAATGTTCAGTGGCTTAGAGAATACGTGGATTCCACGAATGATATAGAAGAGCTTTCAAATGAGCTGACGATGTCTGGCAGCGAGGTTGAAGAGATAGAAAGACCTTTTGAGAAAATTTACGGAGTTGTTTCGGCAAAGGTTGTGGAAGTGAAGCCACATTCAAATGCCGACAAACTCAACGTATGCAAGGTTAACACGGGGGAAAAAGAGTACATCACGATTACTTCCGACTTGTCAATTGAAGTTGGTGATCTTGTGGCATTTGCGTCTGCTTTGAAGGCATCAACAGTCGATGGAACGGAAGTGAAGCCATCCGTGATTCGTGGTATAGAAACCGAAGGCATGATGCTTTCTCTTGAAGAGATAGGATTAGAATCACATTCTGATCATGTTTTCAAATTCGGTGAAAGGGTGAAAATTGGCAGAGATATCAAAGAGATCTTGGATCTTGACCTTATCACCTTTGAACTCGAAATAACACCAAACAGACCGGATTGCCTTTCTCATGTTGGGTTGGCCAGAGAGGTCGCAGCAGTTGAGGGAAAGGATTACAGAGTCCCACAGCCTTCGATAAAATTACCAAACGCTGATCTCAAGGTGAGCGTGGAATCGAATGGGTGCTGGAGGTACATGGTGGTAAGAGTGGACAACGTTAAAGTCAAAAATTCTCCACTTTGGTTAAAACGTAGACTCGCATCGGTTGGCCTTCGATCAATAAACAACATCGCAGATGCAACCAATTACATGATGATGGAGCTTGGTCATCCCATTCACGCCTTTGACTACGACAAGATCCCATCTTCGAAATTGATCGTACGAAACGCACAAAAAGGGGAGAAACTGCTTGCCTTGAACTCCAAGGAATACGAATTCAGTGGTGGAGAGCTTCTCATAACCGATGGAGAAATCCCACTTGCCATAGCCGGTGTTATAGGTGGAAAAGAAAGTGGTGTTACAAATTCGACAAAAAGGGTCCTTCTCGAAATAGCCACTTTCGATCCGGTACAGGTGAGAAAGGCCTCTAAAAGCCTCAACATTTCAACAGATGCGTCTTTCAGGTTTGAACGGGGTGTGGATCCAAATGATACGGAGATCGTCGCCGGTAGGCTTGCTGAAATGATAATAGAACTTGGTGGAGGTGATGTGATTGGGGCGACAGATATCTACCCTAATCGCGTTGAAAAAGAAAAAGTTTTTCTTTCAAGAGAGAAGATAAGCTCTTATACGGCTCACTCTTCGAATTCGAAAAAAGTTGTGGATTCATTTGAAAGGCTTGGAATGGACGTGATCGAAAAAGATGATGGCTGGCTTGTCACGGTGCCAACTTTCCGAAGGGATATATTGGAAGACGTTGACCTCATAGAAGAATTTGCAAGAATTTACGGCTTGGATAATCTTCCAAAAACACACTCGTTACCGTTTATTTTTACCCAAAAGAACGCGTGGTGGGAATTCAAATCCAAAGTAAAGAAAATGGTGATGGGATTAGGCTATTACGAAGTGTTAACATATCCATTCGTAGATCCTAAAATCGTCGACATCTTTTATTCTGGTTCAAAAAAGCCAGATGGAATACCGAAGATAATAAACGCGCTTTCACCGGAAATGTCCATGATGAGGCCGGATCTTGTATTTGGGCTTTTAAACATTTTGGCCTACAACGTTAAGCATCAACGATCATCGGTAAGACTGTTCGAAATAGGTAGGATATTCAGCAAGAGTGGCGAAAGAGAGATGATGGCAATGATATCAACAGGTAGAATGAACCCTGAAGATTATACTGACAAAAGGAATGTGGCTTTGCTTAACATCAAAGGGGATTTGGAAAATGTTTTTGATTCCATGCATGTTGATGTCGGGTTCTCTCAAAAAAGTTTAAGTGGATTCGAAGAAGGCAGAAGTGGAGAAATCATCTTAGATGGAGAAACTATCGGAAAAATTGGAGAGATATCAAAAGATATTTTAAAGTTTCTTGATGTAAAACTACCTGTTTATTTCACGGAAGTGAACATGAATGCGGCGTTCAAAAATGAGAAAAAAGCAAAATATCGTGCGTATTCTCAATATCCTCTTTCATTCAAAGACATATCCATGTTCATAGAAAAAGGCAAGGTCAAAGCAGAGGAGATCGTAAAGGCGGCAAAAGAGTCTTCTCAATACGTTATGAGTGTTGGAGTTTCCGATCTTTATACGGGAAAGAGCATTCCAAAGACCGTTTACAGCCTCACGATCACCATATCTTACGGTTCTATGGAGAAAACGCTTTCGGATAATGAGATAAACGAAGCGTTCATGTATCTTGTCAATATGCTTGATTCAAAAGAGGGCATAACGGTTAGAAAGGTGTGAGTTTTTATGAGTAAAGAGGAATTTTTAAGGCTTGAATTCGCCAAGGGCCTTGCCAAAGATCTTGGAAGATTTGCAAAGTCAAAGATCAACTCTTTGAGTTGGACAAAAACAAAGAGTGGATTTTACGATGTTGTAACCAACATCGATGTGGAAGTTGAGAATAGGGTGAAAGAGGCGGTTTTAAAAGCTTTTCCACAAGATTCTATTCTTGGTGAAGAAACTGGAACTAGTGAGAGTGAGGCCGCAAATCCTGATAATTTGCTGTGGATCGTGGATCCAATCGACGGAACGACGAATTTTTCAAAAGGTGTGCCACACTCATGTGTTTCAATCGCGATCGTCGAAAATGGTGAACCTAAAGTTGGTGTGGTTTACGATCCGTTCATGGACGAGATGTTTGAAGCGATCAAAGGCAATGGCGCTCTTTTAAATGGTAAAGAAATGCACGTTAGCGAAATGTCGGAACTCGAAAAATCGGTTTTAAACACGGGATATCAATACAGCGCGGTGAATATGAGAAAAAAAGTTTTAAGTGACTACGAAGCATTTTTCGGGAAAATCAGAGCTCTTAGAATATTTGGAAGTGCCGTTTTAGATCTCTGTTACGTTGCGTGCGGGCGAATAGATGGATTTTGGGAGTACGAATTGAAGCCATGGGATATGGCGGCTGGCTCGCTGCTGGTAAAGGAGGCTGGAGGAGTTATCGTAGATCTTCTTTCGGAAGAATTTTCAATTTATTCTAAAAGTATTCTTGCAACTTCTTCTACGTTACTTCCAGAGATGATGAAAGTTTTGAAAGCTTGAGTTAGGAGAAAAACGTGAGAAAATTCAAATTCAGCCTTCAAAAATTACTCGATGTCAAAAGTTCATCTGTGGAGTTACTCAAAATTGAAATATCAAAAGTGAACAAAGAAATTGAGAAATTGAGGACAGATGTGGAAGAAATGACCGAAGAAATATCAAAATCTCAAAAGAAAATGGATGATGAAACCAAAGGCGTTCATGTGATCTTAGAATGGATGAATTACATACAGTCTTTATACACCAACCGTAAGATGTTGGTTTCAAAACTCTCTTCAATGGAAAAGCATCTTGACGATCTCAGGGAAAAGTACGCTAAGCTTTATAGAGAACATAAAGCGTTGCAAAATCTTAAACAGCTTCAAAAAGATGCGTACGATCTGGCTATGATCAGAGAGGAGCAGAAGATTATGGATGATCTTGCATTGGAGAGAAGCGTTAGAAAACAAAAATGATACTTTTGGTACAGAAGGAGGGAGTGCTTTGTACGCCATAATAGTTCATGGTGGAGCTGGGAACATTCGTTCAAAAGATCCTGAAAGGATCGAAATTGGGATCAAAAAAGCGGTGGAAGCCGGTCTTGACGTTTTGAAAAAGGATGGAAGATCCATTGACGCCGTTGAAGCAGCTGTAAAGGTTTTAGAAGATGATCCCACTTTCAATGCGGGAACAGGGGCGGTCTTAACCTTTGACGGAGAAGTGGAGATGGACGCTGCAATCGCCTACGGTCCTAATCTCGATTTTGGAGCCGTTGCAGGGGTTAAAAACATTCGGCACCCGATAAGCCTTGCAAAAAAAGTTATGGAAAAAACGGATCATGTGCTGTTGGCAGGAAATGGTGCCAATGACTTCGCCAAACTCATGGGTTCTGAACCTCACGATCCAACCACTCAAGAGAGAAAAAAACAGTGGGAAAAATATCGAAAGCAATTCATAAACGGTGATTACAAAGATTGGCCAAAGCTCAGAAAACTCTTTCAGGAACATCCTGAATTTCTCCACGGAACAGTTGGAGCTGTGGCCGTTGATTCACACGGCGAAACTGCTGCTGCAACATCTACCGGAGGGGTTTTCTTGAAATTTCTCGGGAGAGTTGGAGATACACCTATCCCAGGAGCTGGAACCTATGCGACACCAAATGGTGCCGCTTCGTCAACCGGATTAGGTGAAGGAATGATGAGAGTGTTGATAACCAAGGTAGCTGCGGATTTTTTAAGAATGGGCTTGGATGCCCCGCATGCTGCTGAAGCCGTGATGAACTATCTTGACAACACGGTTGGGACGGAAGCTGGGATAATCATGGTTGATCGGCACGGTGAAATTGGATTTGCCCACAACACCCCAGATATGCCTTACGCTTACTTCAAAGAAGGGATGGCAGAAATAGAATCAAATATGAGATGACATGTTGTCAGCTTAAGCATCGGGATGGCTCGTGAGTCATCCCTGCTTTTCGCCATATAACTCTTCAATACAAGCACTGGCGAGAGCATCAAGGCTTGACACCATTTTTTCCATTGGAAGCCCACTTGCTTCATATGCAAGTGGCAATTCGGTGCAAGCGGCAAGAATTGGAAGATCTTTTTCGTGCCATAATTCTGTGACGATCTCTTTCATAAAAAACGCGGCTTTTTCTTTATCGTTTGCTTTAACGATTTTTATAACACGCTGAGCTTTACCGCTTATTTCCTCGCTAACACGATAAAGCGGGAGATTGTATTTTTGAGCGTGTTTTTCGTAAATACCACTTTTCTTTGTCGCTTTTGTGGAGAGAAACCAAACTCCATTCACACTTCTAATCGATGCCATCTTAACGGTTGACTTCACTATGCTTATCAGTGGAACTGGCAGTTGGTCAAGGAATTTTTCTATAAAGATATGTGCCGTGTTACACGGAACGGCCAACAAATCCGCGCCCCATTCCACGATTTTTAAAAGGTCCCTCTTTATAACTTCGCTCGGATCCTTGCCGTTTTTTAGAATGGCTTCCCCTCTGTCCGGAATTTGTGGATCTGAGAGCATGATGATCTTAGGGTGTTCTTGATCACGTTTAACCGGAACTTTTTCAGCCATCAGTTCCAAAAATCTGGCTGACGCTGCTGGACCCATTCCGCCTAAAACTCCGAGGACTTTCTCAACTTTTGACTCATCCATTTTTTTCAAATTGTATCCTCCTCCTGTTCACTCACTTCAATCCAAATCCACACGCCAAACCAAATTGATAGACACAACAGGACGCATCGGCTCTACTCGCTTAAAGCATGGAAAGTCGCAAATCTAAAACGTATTGGGTATAAGAGAATTTTAACAGATCACTTGATTTTCTGTTAAAATATCTTCGATGGTATTTCGACTTAAAGGGGGAATTTGTTGTGAAAACAGAAAAAATTGACATAAACGGTAGAGAAACGACCGTTAAAAGATGGACTGTCAAAGATCGCAAGGCAAAGCTCGTTGTAGTCCATGGATTGGGTGAACATGTGGGACGTTATGATGTGATCTTCGATGAGTTCAGCGAAGCAAATGTTGAAATGGTTGGTTTTGATCAAAGGGGACATGGTGAAAATCCTGGAAAAAAAGGACATGTTAGATCCTTCAAAAATTTTTTGGATGATCTGAACTTCTTCGTTGAAGGTGAAAAGTGTGATGTTCCTCTCTTCATCTTAGGTCATAGCCTTGGAGGACTCATAACCGCCAGATTCGTTGAAGAATACCCCAACAGTGCTGCTAAAGGGGTTATCCTTTCAAGTGGCGCTTTTACATTCGAAAACGTTTCAGGTGTTTTGAAACTCTTGGTAAAGCTATTTTCTTCCATTTTGCCAACTCTAACCTTTAACAATGATATAGATCCAAAAGATTTGTCGAGAAACGACGACGTAGTTAAGGAGTACACAAGCGATCCACTTGTTCATAGCAAAATCAGTGCGAGATTGGCAGCAGAGATGTTCAAGAACATAGACATCCTCTTTGAAAAAGCGAACGAATTCACGCTGCCGGTACTACTGCTTGCAGGAGAACAAGACAAGGTAGTTCCAAATAAAGGAACGAAAAGACTCTTTTCAAAGATATCATCACAGGACAAAAAGATGAAGATCTTCAAAGGAGCCTATCATGAGATCTTTTGTGATCCAAAACTTTCTCATGAATTCAGGAAAACGATAGTCGATTGGATCGTTGAAAGGGCTTAAGTGTCGATTATTTTTACACCTTTTATCTCTTTGAAGGCCGGTTCTAAAATGTTAAGGGTTTCATCTTTTTTAAAATAAGGAAGTGTAGCATTGCCTTTTGCAATTGATATGACGTCTGCCATCACGGAAAATGCCGTTGGATTTCGACCAGCGCCTACACCTGTTAAAGAATTGATCCCGCTTTCGCCTTCGATGATCAAACAATTTTCAGTTCCGTTTGTTTTGGCCATCTTAGAATTTTTAGAAAGTGCTGCTGGTCCAACCCATAATTCAATTCCATTGCTTTTGATCTTCATGTAGGCTATCGGTTTCACAACCATTTCCATGCTTTCAACGTACGATATTTGTTCTTGGTTAATTTGGAGCTGGTTTACAAAGATACCTTTCAAGTTCGGAAGTTTTCCTGTGATGTATGCACATATTATCGCAAGTTTGCGTGTGGCATCCATTCCGGAAATATCGTCGCTTGGATCTTGCTCGGCATATCCTTCTTCTTGGGCTATTTTGACAGCTCTTGACATGTCCATTCCTTGAGACATTTTTGAAAGCACGAAATTTGAAGTTGCGTTGAGAATTCCATAAACACGTGTTACCTTTCCTAAAGAATGGTATTGAAGGTTAAGAAGAGCAGGCATTCCTCCTCCCACACTTGCACCGAAAAGCAATTTCCTTCCCATTTTCTCGGAAAGTTTGAGAAGTTCATCTCCTTTATCGGCGATCAACGCTTTGTTAGCCGTCACGACATCTTTTCCACTGATAAGCGCTTGAGATATCACCTTGTTGGGAAAATCAATCCCTCCCACCGCTTCCACAACGATGTCAACTCTTTCAATCAGATCATGCAGATCGCTTGCTATCATCTCGTCAGGAACATAGTGAGTAACGTATTTTCTTTCAGATCTGTTCAATATTTTAGTGATCTGAAATTCCTTCCTCTTTTTTGATATATCGTAAAAACCGCCACCAACAGTTCCAAGGCCAACAAGACCAACTTTTACCATTTTCAATGTTTGTACCGCCTTTTTCCTGAAAAAACGATTTTCATGCCAGCGGTTTCTATTCTTTCTTTGACCTTTTTGTCTTTTTTGGATCCACCAGGTTCGATGATCGTTCCGGATCCGATCATGATCAAAGCATCAACCACTCTCATATCTTTTATAGGGCCATCAAACGCGAATATGGCGCCAGTGACATCTTTAGATTCTCTTTTGGCACGTATCAGAGCTATCTCCAATGCATCAATCTGATCTGGTTGACCACTTCCAAGCGCCAACATTTCACCACCTTTAAATATACAACAGGCCATGGAATTTGAAAGTGCGGCGATCACATTCGCCCATTTGTATTGCTCATCGTTTTCTTCAGAGATGAAACGCATCTCATTCAATGGATCAGAAGTTTGAATGATGAAGTTCTTATCAAGATATCTGTATGTTCTATCGCTCAAAACAATTTTATCTTCATCAAAATCCAAAATTTTCCTTGCTTTTATCTTTGAAGTGTTCGGAAGTGCCACCACGTCCAATTCATTTTCTTTAAGTGCTTTTGTCAAATCATCGTTTATGAAGTTGGCCACAAGCACTCCTCGTGCCTCTTTGAAATCAAGGTTTTGTCTCTTGACCTCTACTATACTTCCATGATGAACTCTAATGGCGAATCTACCACCAAGATTTTTAAGAGTTACCATCGCAAGATGAAGATCTATGAGGTTGTTGTAGCTCATACCGAACAGCGTATCTTCGTCCACAAAATCAAAAAAAGCATTTTCTTTTGCCACTTTTGATATGTGTGCAAATTGATGGGGATTCTCTCCATAACGTAATGGTACGATCTCTTCCAATATCAAAGTTTCAAACTTTTCTGTCGCGAAAAGCTCACTCAACTCTTTGTGAGTTAACGATCCTATTCTCAACAGCCTGTACAAGGCTTTAAGCGATAAAAGTCTTCTGTCTTGCAGAGTTATGTCACCACATTCGTTCAGAGATTCTATAACCAATTCAAAATCATCTGGATCAACCAGAATAATGGAATTCCTGTAATTTTTCATGCATGAGTAAATCACGGAATATTTCCAAGGCTCGATACCGTTCAATATTGAATTCTCATCCAGCTTGGTTGGCTTTTCTTCAAGATCTATCGCCATTAGATCTATACCTTCAACGTTGTTTTCAGCAGTTTTCGAAATTTCAGAATTAAGATTGAAAAGATCGTTAAAGTCATTTTTTGTTAACACTTCAACGCCAAATTCATTCATTTTTTCCTTAAGCCATCCGAAATGACCCGTTTCATGCTCTATAAAAGCTCTGTTCACATTCAAAGAACGTCATGTGATACTTGATGAAAGCATCACACTACCTCCCCTCAACACTTTCTTTTTTTACCATATTGGATATCTCTGAACTTTCTTTCCTGTTCAAGATTTTACCGGCATCAAGGATGATTATCATGCGCCCATCTATGTTGGCAATCGCACTTATGTATTCGTTAGAAACATCAGAAATCTCTGATGGAGGTTCTTCCAGGGTGTTCTGAGAAAGTGTAAGAACTTCTTTAACCTCATCAACGAGTATGGCAACTTTCTTATTTTCAAAATTCACGACTATTGCCCTTTCACTTCGTTTATCCCCATTTTTCAACGATTTGATAAGAAATTTCTTTCTTCCGTTTATCACCGGGACAACGGTTCCGCGAAAGTTTATAACTCCCTCAACAAAAGGCGGAGATTGTGGTATGCTTAATATCTTTTTTATCTCTATGATACTGTCTATTTTCATTATATCCAACGCGTACTCTTCATCTCCAATTATAAAACTCACCACTTTGAATTCGCTCATTTTGACTCCTCTCCTTTCAAAATTCGTAAAACTCAGTGAATTTTAAGCTTTTCAAAAAGTGTGTACAAGTAGACCGCTACGTAATTTGGGTTCAAACCAAGTTGATTTTGGCGGCATGAACAAGTTCGCGTCGGCAACATTCATGACATCTTCTATTTGAGTTGGATAAAGTGCAAATGCAACTGCGTATTTTCCACTGTTGACGAAGCTCTGCAAGGAATTTACTCCATGAATTCCACCTACAAAACCTATTTTTGGATCCGTCCTTGGATCTGTTATGGCAAATATCGCACTTAAAATTCTTTCTTGCAATATGGAAACATCTAAACGTTTTATCGGATCCGATTCTTCCACGTCAAGTGCTCTAAGTTCATACCATCGCCCATTCAGATACATTCCAAAATGGTGAGTTGCAGCTGGTTCCACCACATTAGAAACTGCAGAGACATCAAAACCGGCGATTTTAACACGGGCCAAAAAGTCTTGAGCACTCATGCCGTTCAAATCTTTTACGATCCTATGGTAGCCCATTAAGTCGAGTTCATCATGTGGAAAAATAGTGGCCATAAAATAATTCCATTCTCCGTTCCCACCAATTTCTTTGGACACGCGCGCGGAGGCGGACGCCCTGTGGTGTCCGTCAGCTATGTAAAAGGCAGGTATCGCACTAAAAGCTTTTGTAATCTCATCTATCAGCATGGGATCGTCAACTGAGTAAACACGATGGATTACTTCCGGGTTTTCGCTTTTCACCTCATAAAGTAGATTTGCTTTTGTAGGATCAAGGAGTTTTTTTATTCCATCAACGCTTTTATACGTGAGAAACACCTGCCCTGTATTTGCACGCGTGCTGAGCATGTGTTTGGTTCTTTCTTCTTCCTTGTCAGCTCTTGTAAGTTCATGACGTTTTATACGTTCTGGATATTCACTGGTATCAACACACGCAACCAAACCAGTTTGTGAATGATCGTTCATCATTTGAGAATACATGTAAAAAGCAGGCTTTTCATGGCGTGTTAACACCTTCTTTTCAACAAGCCTTTTAAGTTCCATGCTTGCCACTTCATATATGCTCTCGCCTTCTTTTGCAACGGCATCTGGCCTGATCACACTCATAAAAGAATACGGATCTTTCACCGCCTTTTTCGCCTCATTCAGGCTTACAACATCGTAAGGTGGGCATTGGACCCTTTCGGCATATTCTTTTACAGGCCTAAGCGCTTTAAAAGGTTTAACGATCATAACATATCCTCCTCTAATTCGTGCGTGTTTTTTTCATGGCCCAAGAGCCATTTTTTTCTCCATACTCCAGAAGTGAAACCGCCTATACCACTTTGGGAAATAATCCTATGGCAAGGCACCACGATGACCAGTGGATTGGCTCCCAACGCATTTGCCACAGCTCTGTAAGCCTTAGGTCTTCCTATCTCACGTGCGATATCAGAATAGGATTTCACCTTGCCATATTGAATTCTTTCAGTTGCTTTCCACACGGATATTTGAAAATTCGTCCCATTCAAAAAGGTGAAGTCAAAGTCAAACTTTTTTCTTTCCCCGCCGAAATATTCTTCCATCTCTTCAACAGCTTTTCTCATCATTCCTGACAATTTTTTAACGGTTTTAGAATCGGAGAATGGTTTGTCGGTAAAACTTATGCGCACTATTTTCTCATTTTTCCCCAAGACGTAAAGGTTACCGATGGGCGTCTCTAAAACTATTTTATTCAAGTAATTCGTCAATTTTAACCACACAGCCTAATTTTGAAGATCTTACGCCTGCCTCTATAATGGCTAAATCAATCAAAGCTGATTCTGGAGTGCCCGTTTTAACAGATGCGTTCTCGGCAACGGCACGATAGAACTCCTTGAACTCTTCTTCAAAGAGATTCACTATCTGTGCTGGATATTTCTCTATTTCCTCATTTTCTTTGATCACTTCTATTTCTCGTGGAGTAACCCGCATCTTACCGGAAGTCCCGTATATTTTTAAACTCTTGTGTGCAGGCGCTCGAAGACCGTAACTCACAGAATAATTCCCGATCATCCCACTTTTAAATTGCATACTCAACGTCATCGTATCTTCTCCGCCAATTTGACCGTTCACCTTGGTTACCATTGCCGAAACTTCTTCCACTTCTCCAAATATCTCGCGCAATACCGCCATATGGTGAACTCCTCCATCTGAAAGAAAACCACCGATATGTTTTGGGGCTTTCCTCCACGAAGTTTTGACATATTCGTTGCTTTCCCTAAAGTTAACGATGACATTCCAGTCAAACAAAGATGGCTTTCCAATTTTTCCTATTCGAATCAGCTCTGAAATATGTTTTAGCTCCGGATCGTAGCGTTGACTTTCCGCGAGAACAAAAACTTTATCATATGCCCTTGCCAATTTCAAAATTTTTTTGGCTGACATCGTATTTTCGGCAATTGGCTTTTCACATATCACATGGATCCCGTTCCTAAGTGCATCTTGCACTATATCGAAGTTGAATTGTGGTGGAACTGCCACATCAACTGCATCTATCATGCCAGAAACTATGAGGTGATGGTAATTGTTGAAAACTTGCGCCTTGTTGTCGAGCATTTGAGAAAATTCTTCAGCACCTTCTATGTGCCCACTTGTAACGGCCGTGATCTCGTAAAAATCGGAAAGTTTTCTAAGAGCTGGAAGATGTAGTTTTTTCGCCGCTATGCCAGCTCCAATCACTCCTAATCTAATACGTTGTTTTCTCATCATACCCCCCTTTTAAAAGGTCTCAGCCTAATTCCTCAACTATTTCTTTGACGGCCTTCTCGAATTTTTCTCTTACCTCACCCTCACTTCGCGTAAGGAAGAGATTGACCGCTCCAAATCTTTCTCCTATTTCCGGAATAAGCGGTATTCTCGCGATCACATCGACATCCATCTTCTCTGCCAATTCATCAGTGTGCTTCCCAAAAAGATAATGCCGTTTCCCACAATGGGGACATGTGTAGTAAGACATATTCTCCCAAATCCCTATTATCGGAACTTTCATTTTTTTCAAAAAATTCATGATCTTTTCAACATCTCCAAGCGCAACCTTCTGAGGCGTGGTAACAATTACAGCGCCATCCATTTTGTTGTCATACACTTTCAGGACCTCAAGAGGTTCATCTCCACTTCCGGGTGGAAAGTCAAGTATCATGTAGTCCAACTCACCCCATGCCGTATCTTGGATGAATTGATCTATGAGTTTTGCCTTCAACGGACCTCTCCATATTATCGGAGTATCGTTTTCTATTGCAGATGCAATTGTCATGAATTTCAAGCTTCCAACTTCGATAGGCGTAAAACGCTTACCATCAGTCATTATCTTAGGTTTGTCTATCCCAAGCATTATGTGATCATTTGGACCATGGATATCGACATCCATAAGCCCAACGTTGTAACCACTTAAAGAAAGCTCCATCGCGAGATTAACGGCAACCGTGGATTTTCCCACTCCGCCTTTGCCACTTGTGACCATTAAAGTTTTCATTCAGCTTTCCTCCAATTCCAACAATTTTTCTGGGGCAATTGTAGCCAATCCATCGAGTGCCGCGATCCTGAATTCCAAAGGTTCGCTTGACGTCACAATTCCCTTCAGATCTTCATCGAAGATATCATTTACAGCTGCAAGAGTTCTTAAAGCTTGAGTTCTCACGTTAATTGGATAATTTCTATCAAGGTATTTCGACGCGGATTCGTTTCTCAATTTCAATTTTTTTAAGACCTTCAAAGCTGATATTATAGCTTTTTCATTGCCTTCTTCAACCATTTTTTTCAGCATTTGAACGTTATCTTCATCTGGATATTTGTAAACAAATGGTACCGCAACCTTTATCAACTCTGAATTCTCAGATTTCAAAAAGTCATTTACAAATTCAACGGCGCGTATGTTTTCCGTCTTCATAACAATTTTGAATGCCGATATCTTAACCTTTAACGATGGATGAGTGAGGTAGCCAATGGCAACATCTTCAACTTCAGTTTTATCTTTACAACTTTTTAAAGCGCTAAGCGCAGCGCAAATACGTAACGGAATGTTTTTGGAATCCGACAGAACATTTTCAAGCGTATCCCAAACCTCATCACATTTCATCTCTCCCATGAGTTCAAGTGCCTTAGATGATAAAGCGGGATGGGAAGAGGTCGCAATCTCCTTGAGAAATTTTAACGGTCCAATCGAATTTTTTACGTACACTTTCAAAGCTTCAATTCTGATTTTATCTGGCAGAGATGCATTCGATACGATCTCCGTTAAAAGCTTGCCTTCGACATCTCCACCAAGCTCTGCAAGTGTCCCAATTGCAACCACGGAAACTTTTGGATTTACATCATTTGCGACTTCTTCAACATCTTTCAAAAGCTTTTCGCATCCAATTTCGGAGATGGTGCGCATCGCTGCAATTTTAACTTCTGCTAAATGATCTTTGATGAGTTTCTTGAGAATTTCACAAGCTTGGCTGTATTCCATAAGTCTTGCTATTTTTGCGACTTCTCTTCGAATTTTCATACCCCTTTTTAAAAGAGGTGTAATCTCTTCAAGTGAGAGTGGATGTTCCACGGCATTCAAATATTTGAGTGCCGCGATGATCACATCATCTGAACTGCTCGAGAGAAAAACCATTCCTTTGTGCATGTGAAATGGGTCTTTCAATCTCTTCAATTCGTTCAGAGTGGCCACAACGATGACATCATTTGAAGATTCAAGGCCTTCTGAAATTTTCTGCGCTTCAAGTTCGATGATATTTCTTTTTAGCCTGTTCAGCGTTTTACGTGGGCTTTCTTTCATCGCATACCCCGTTTCCTCTCGCTTAGCCTTTCTTCCGCCACTGGTTTTTGAACGTAAAAAGGCTTTATGCTTATATGATCGTGAATGTTTTTACCTTCTTTGAAAAACTTTTCCATAACTTCGATCATGTCAAAACCCGTGAATATGGGTCTGGTGATGGCTTTTACGTTCAAATTATCTATCTTTTCTTCTGAAATCGCTTTTTTCTCTTTCAAAAGTTTCGAAAGAGAATTCGAAGGTTCCAACGAGTAATCCCACGATTTTCCGTTGAATTCGGAAAAATACCACCATCCCTTCCTAGCTTTTCTTAAAAGGACAATCGGTTCTTCAGTTCGAAAACATTCTGGGTAAGTCAGTCCCATCACTTTTAGCGAATACGCGAAAGCCATGGCTTTTATGGAAGCCATACCACTTCTTATTCCGGTGAAATGTCCTGGACCTGTTATGCATCCTATCACATCAAGTTTCCCAATATCAAAATTCGCAGATTTCATCACATGATCTATCTCATTCATTAAAAAATCTGAATGTCTATTTTGAGATTTCAAGGTGGTTATTCTGATTTCGCCATCCGCTTTCAAGGCTATCTTCAGCCAGTCAGAGGATGTATCAATTGCCAGCAAATTCAACTACATCATCCTTTCATAAATCTTATGCAATTATAACACTCCAATTGCTAAGACTGGTGAATGATATTTCACGAAATTTTGTTTAAACCGAATCGAGAAATATCGGCTCTTTTACTTTGAGACCAACATGATTTCCATTCTTTACACCTTCGATCAACACCAACTTTGAATTTGTACCCCTTTTTCCATAAATTGGAACGAAAGCCTTTGGAATTAGACGGAAGTTCAGGAGGTCGGAAATGTTTACGACCAAATTAGGTGGAGAGGTGATGAATCTGAAGTACTTTCGATTTTTTAAAATCTTCGCAGTTGTCTCAACAAAATCCTTGAAAACGTTTTTGTTCCTTTCCAAAAATCTTCTTTTGTCGCTACTTATCCTTCCAAAAAGATGGAAAGGGGGATTGAAGAAGACGAGATCAGCGACCTCATAGCCAATCTCTTGGGGCAAATTCAACATATCGATATTTAAAATTTTCACCTTATCTTCCAAATCATTCAGTTTAACAAATTCTTCGGCAATCTCGCATGCTTTTGGATCGATATCCACGCCGATCAACTTCTCTACAAACGGATTCAAAAGCGCCAATGATATAAGTGCTACTCCATTGCCACATCCAAGCTCAACCACGTTCTGAGCCTTTACAGGCAAATCGTAGCTTCCTAAGATAACGGAAGCATGTGTATGCTTGATTCCAAATTTTTCTGGTGCCCGAAATTCAGGCATTCTCAAAACCTTATCATTTCCCATTGTCTGAAAAAAGGTTTCATTCCTGCCGAAAGTGCGGCTTTGTTCAAAGGATCATTTTCTGGAACATTCATGATTATCACTTTTTCAAGTGACAAAAGATTTTGAATAGAAAACAGAGTTCTTTTGAAAAATTCATCGTATTCCTCAAACTCTTTTGGCGCTGCATCTATCACATACGCGCCATCTTCACTCGTTCCCCAAACGACATAACCGACATTTTTGTTTCTATCCTTTAGAAAGCTATGATCGTATCTATCGTCTGATAATTTCAATGTTATCGGTTCACGTTGCCAATTCAGGAAACGCAGTTTTTCTTTCATGTTGAAAACGGATATGTTGTATATTTCATCCATAACAGCATTTTCAAAATCATAAGGCTTTGCTTCTACTTTTTTATCC
Organism: Mesoaciditoga sp.; assembly: GCA_015491995.1. GTDB lineage: Bacteria > Thermotogota > Thermotogae > Mesoaciditogales > Mesoaciditogaceae > WGFY01. The sequence continues at coordinate 35,119 of WGFY01000071.1, read as the reverse complement.
ACGTAGTAGGAAAGCAAAGTCCTTTGAACTCTGAACCCATGCTTTTCGTAAAAAGATGCGACCATATCTTTTTCTGCCACCTCCAAAGAAATCTCTTTTGCCTCTTTCCATTTCAAGGAATCTATACAATAATCAAGCAAAGCACTGCCGAATCCTCTGCGTCTGTAATTTCGCTTGATTCCGAAAGCATCGATTCTCGCTCGGTTAGGCCTGATCGCATTTATGCAAAATCCCACCTTCTCACCGTCTACTTTCATGACATAGGAGTCTTCCAAAGAAATGGAGTTTTCCTTCACATCTAATTCAAAAGAGAACATATCCCATTTTATGGGGATGACGTAATCCAAAAAGACGTCGTTCACCAAATCAACTATTTCACTCAACGATATCTCAGATAATTTCTCAAACTCAGCTTTCACCAAATCGCCACCTTTTTAACCGAGTTGAATCAAAGCTCGATGATTTTTTCCTTCAAGAGTCTTTCAAGATAGTACTCTAAATGATCACTCAGATCTTCTTTTATTCCAAATTCACTTTTTGCAAGTTTGACAGCATCTTGCTTTGAGAAGCCCAATTCCATGAAATTCAAAAATTCATATCTAAAATCCCAGAAACTAGTGAGGTTCTTGATGCTGAAAAACCATTCTCTATCCTTTTCACTCATCCAAGAATCGGCTACAGGTCCTCTTATGGATCGTAATTTTCTGGACTTAATTGGCAATTCAAAGGGTTTAAAATGAGCTTTCACCATTCTTTTTGACATTTCAGAGTTCGCATATTTAGAAAGATCGTCAAGTTTTTTCATGGCGATCGTCGTGATCCAACTAGATACCAATGGATCTTCGAACATATTATAACCCATCACGAACTCTTTCAGTATGTTTGCCTGAATTTTTGCTGCCGTTTCTCGCGGCATTTCATAGGTGATGTCCAAAATGGTATTTATGACTCCTTTACCTATCCATTCAAAAGACTCGACAGAAGATTTGTCCGGCGTATCTTCACTGGAATGGTAAAATCTGTCCGGCCATTGGGTAAGAGATGTTGTCGGTACACCAACCGATACATCGGAAAATATGAAGTGATCTGATCCATCTGAGTATTTACCGGTGGTCAATTTGAACTTATTCGTTTCAAGATTGGCGTAAACGATGTCGTTCACAAAAGACGGCAAGGACCAACCCGTGGATGAAACTTGCAATGTTGAGCCAGTTTTATTTTGATCTTCCCCAACCATATCCAAATTTATCCCGAGTTCAAAATCGGCTTTGTGATCTGTCAAATAAGCTGCTGTACCGTACATTTCAGGAACCCAGAGTGCCACAACTTCACGGTTTAAATTTATTTTTTTCAAAGTTCTCACAATTTCGACCAAAAGCGCCGAGCCGCTGGCATTGTCATTTGCACCGGGTCTGGGATGGCAAAGATGTGCCATCATGACTATCGGTTTTGTATTCGTTTTTTCTCCCACATGGGTTTCAAGCACTTCAAGTTCATCGCTTCCCCGATCGACGTTCATTTGGGTTTTGATCTCAACTTGCCTTTTTCGAAGAAGTGATTTCATCCACCTGTACTGATCGTAACTAAGCGCAAATCCAAACGCTTTTCCATCGGCGTATGCCGGAAAGGAAGTGTAATTGATGGCTTGAGGAAGGAGTTCAGGCACTCTACCTATTTCTTTCACTTGAGCCCTCATGAAGCAGGAAAGAACGCACTTTGCTCCGAATTTCTCGACGGCTATATCGTAAACTCTCGATATGTCACCGTTCGCCAAAATGGCCGAACCTCGCACATCTTCTGTGTAATCTTCAACTCTTTCACCTTTCCCAACATCAATTACCCTTAAATTTTCAACACCCTCAGAAGGACCTGACATGAAAATGGCAGCTATGGGTAAAAGCGATAGATCTGCAACCAAGTATTTCTTTGATGGATTGACAACTTTTAAAAATCCACCTTTGAGATTCCATCCAACAGGTGTTCGCCAGCTGTTGTAAATTTTGGCAGCAGGATACCTTAGCACTTTGGAATCTCCTATGATCTCTTGAATCTCTTTTATAGCCTTTGAATATTCCTCTCCACCCTTTGCCCTGTGATATTTTGACAGTCCCCATTCGATTTCCAAGGCATTTGATGATGAAAATTCACTTATTATCTCTTCTCTTTTAATTTTCGTCATCCCCCTTCAGGATTATTTTGCTTTTAGAAATTTGCCAAAATTCTTGACATCTTCTTCCAGTGTTCACGCCAATCAGCGATGAAACAACATCATCATCATCGACTGCTTTTTCTTTTGTCGGGTATATACAAAATTTATAGGCTTTTAGTATGCTTTTCCTGACTTTCCATGTACTTGAATTCACGCATGTATAATATAACACTGAATGGTTATTTCACAATACATTTCCAAATTCAAGTTGGGTTGCCGCTTCAGGACTTGGTGCAAGAATAGGAGCATTTATCGGTGGCTCTAAAAACATGCTCACTTATCTTCTTGGATCAAGTGTTTAAAAGATGTTCATGCAAAATGGATGACGAAAAAACATCCTGCCACTTTAATGATGGAAGAATTCGATTGATGAATTTTAGTGTTGAAATAAAAGCCCGGCTTTTGTCGGGCTTCACTTATCACTCATCAAGTACACATATCAAACGGTGCAAATTACAAAAGATGAATTGTAGTTCAAGCATGTCTCCAACTTTCCCTTTTCAACAGAGAGATGCTGAAGATACGATCTTTTTAATTTCGCTTATGAGAAAGATTTCTCATCTCTTTTAGAATCTCGGCACTTCGACGTTTTATCTCATCCAATTTGGGTTTCAACAGCCTTCTTTTGACGGTGCTAAGATAGTCTATGAAGAGTTTCCCGTTAAGATGATCGAATTCATGTTGGAAAACACGTGCTTCATACCCTTCAAGAACACGAATCTCTTCATGCCCTTGCCTGTTAAAATACTTGGCCTTTATCTTCAAAGATCTTGAAATTTTTTCAAAAATGTCCGGAATGCTTAGACATCCTTCCTCGCCCAGTTCTACTTCAGATGAACGTTCTAAAATTTCTGGATTTATCACAACATTCAGCTTTTCACCGGCATCGTACATAAAGAATCTTTCCGATATACCTATCTGCGCCGCAGCCAATCCAACTCCATCATCCATGTACATGGTTTCACTCATTTTTTTTATAAATTCATCTGTTAAAGATTCGGGATCTATTTCCTTCGCAATTACCCTTAAAACAGGATCTCCATAAAGTCTAACTTTGAACATAAAATCACCCCATACTAAAGTATATCATGCTACTCAAAGCTTCTATCCACAAACATTTCAAGTAATTTGTTTCAGGCATGGACAAAAGATGTGGGTGATCTATCGGCAATTCAGTCCATCCAACTGCCCTGATCATCCTCTTTTTATTCGTCGCACTTTTCACCACAACTTTAGTCAGCATATCTCTGTCTATATTGTAAGCACAAGAACAAATACCAACGATTCCATTTTCTTTTAGATGATCGAATATCTGATCCATCAATTTCAAAAGCAAATCGCGAGCTTTTGACCTTTGAGAGCTTTTTTTTACAAGTGAAGGTGGATCGGCTACTATCAAATCGTACATTCCAAGCCCTTTTAGATCGAAAGCATCTCTTTTCATGAAATTCACATTTACACCGTTAAGTTTGGCATTCTCACCGGCAATTTCAAGATCTTCTTCTGAGATATCAACTGCGTCGACAAGCATTCCACTAACAGCCATAGAAATTGCAAAGCCTCCGGTGTAGGTGAAAAGATCGAGCCCTTTTCCCCTTGATGCGATCTTCTTTACAAACTTTCTTGAATCACGCTGATCGTAGAAAAAGCCAGTTTTCTGTCCTTTTACCATATTCACCTTGAACTTCAAACCGTTTTCTTCCAATGTTTTTTCACTTGGCATTGAACCGTACAGCAATCCTTTTTCTCTTAAGAGCCCTTCTTCAGGAAGTGATTCGAAATCGCTTCTTTCGTAAATGCTCTTGGGATTGTAGACTTTCACAAGTGCCTTCACAATTTTATCTTTCAGGCTTTCAAGAGAAAGAGCGCGTATTTGAACCACAAGGGCATCCGAAAATCTATCAACTATCAATCCAGGGAGGAAATCACCTTCGGCATTGAACTCCCTTCTAAAGAGTGGAAGATTTTGGCGACGATTCAAGGCAAATTCAAAACGTTTAACAAAAAACTTCTCATTTATCTCTTCATACCTTCTTGTGAAGATCTTCAAAGAATTGTTGGCCTTACCGTTGTAAAAACCCCGTCCTAAGAATTCATCGTCGAAAAAAACATTTGCAACTCCAACATCCTCATCAGCGTTGACATCCTTTAGCTCATCTGCGTATATCCATAAATGACCTCGTTCGATCTTCTCTTTCCCTCTTTTTTTAAGATGAACTACTATCATGACCACGCTCCAAAATATCCTTTGCCACAGTGTAACGATGTCCTCTAACAGAGATATAACAACCTTTTCCGTTAATTTTTTTTACACTTTCAAGGAGTATTAAAGTTCCAGCTGTTATTATCCTTTCCCGGCCTCTTTCCATGCCGTTCAACCTTGAGATCGAATCAAGATCCATCGATAACAACTTCTCATACAGTTCTTCGATTTTAGACATTTCTATGTACTTGCCATGAATTTGCTTTGGATTGAAAGCGCTTTCCCTCAAAATGCTTGATATCGTCGTTCCCGTACCTCCAATTGAAACCATTTCCCCTTGAGGAAGAGATTTCAAATCTTCGCGTATCAAATTGGCTGCGCCACACAGTTGTGAATCCGGCGGGTATTTCTTTATAAATTCATCACTAAGAACGTTGGCACCAATGGGAAAACTCTTGGCAAAGAACTTATCTTCTCGAAGGTAAGCTATCTCAACGCTTCCTCCTCCTATATCTTCGACAACAGGATTGGAGGCAAAAAGGAAATTCTCATCTTCTATCACAGATAAATACGACAACCTCGCTTCTTGTTTACCTGAAAGTATGCTTGATTCATCAAATCCCTTTGAAAGTTCTTCAAAATAAAGCGGTTTCAATTTTCTGAAAATTTCAGTCCCAACGATCACGCGTTTTTCAACATCGTACTCATCACATAGAGCGTGATATTCTAAAACAGTTTCTTTTGCACGTTCAAAAATGCCTTTATCGACCATTCCGTTTTTGAAATGTCCAAGCCCAACCACTTTTGAGACGTCAAGAAGGTATTCTATATGTCCTTTTTTTTCTTCGGCTATCAGGAGTAAGAATGAATTACTTCCGGCATCAACAACGGCTACTTTCAATCTCTTCATCCTTTCAGTAAATGACACTTACAGTTTTTTCAGTGCTGTTAGACACGTAAACAGTTCCCATTTTAGAATCTCCAGTTATCCATGTCGGCCCAGCTCCAACTTTTATATTTTGGATCACCTTGTCTGTTAACCCATCTATAACACTCACGGTATCATCTCCGGAATTGGTCACGTATATCCTGTTTTTCGTTGGATCTACATAGACATAGCTTGGGTTTTTTCCGACTTCTATCGTCGTGGCAACGCTATCCGTACCACCATTTAACACACTTACCGTGTTATCGGAGTTGTTCGCGACGTACACCATGTTGGTCTCATCGTTGACTCCAACTCCTAAAGGTTTCCCACCAATTTTTATATCATCCACAACATCGCCTGTCTCCCCATCTATGATACTTAGAGTTCCACCCAATTGGTTCGTCACGTATACCATATTTGTGACGGAATTAACCGCCACCGATTTTGGGCCTTTGTCAACTCGAACTATGCCTATCACGTTTGTTGGAGATGCACTTAAAATACAAACGGCGTTGTAGAACGAATTCGTCACGTAAAGTTTGTTAGTTTTCATGTTGAAGGCCATACCCTGTGGTTGCCCACCTATGAAAACGGTTTGAAGAGTCTTATCGTCTGAAGCGTCTAAAACGGTTATCGTATCGGTGGCAGAATTGGCAACAAAGAGCCTTTTGTGGTTTGGATCATAGCAAATACCTTCTGGTCCATTTCCCACCACCATATCATTTATTTTAGTATATCCATACACGTTGTACACACTTATCAAATTGGTGGAAGAATTGGAAATATACATTCTTCCATCCTTTTCATTTATCGCTATTCCGGAGGGAGTGTTGCCCAACGGTATGATTGTTTTCTCGCCAATTCCCAATGTTCCAGTGAAATTCACATCATCTTTCATGCCGTTTACCATTTCATTTGATGGGGTAAAGAGCCAGCCGCTCTTCTGGGGTTTTACATTTATTTCTCCACTCAATCCCCCTTTTGTCCAAAAGCCTTCAGCATTTGTTTTGACGCAAGAAACGCTTTTCCCAAACAGAATGGTCACGCCAGAAATACTTTTTCCGAAAGTGTCTTTGACATACCCAGAGATCGTGTAAGTTGCCGGTTTTCCCAAAAAATCAATTCCTACTTTCTTATTTACAACAACAGTCGTGCTTGTTGGATTGAAGGTCCATCCACTAGCCGTTGGTGTTATCGTGACATTTCCTGCTAATCCATTTTTTGACCAGTAACCATTTGAATCCGTCTTTAGCTTCCAATACCCATTTGGATACGAAAGCAAGATGTTGACACCTTCAACGCCATTCCCAAAAGAGTCTCTCACATAACCGGAAAGTGTGTGAAATGAAGAAATTGGAAAGAAGCATCCACTCAGCGTTAGAGCCACAATAATCAAAGAAATCAACATCAAAATTTTTCTCAACATGTTCAACTCCCTTAAAAAATCTTAACCACCATTTTACAAATTCTTTCAAGAAAATCCTTATCTTTGCTTGTAAAAGTATTCATTTCGTGAGAATCTATATCCAGCTCTCCAACGATCTTATCATTCTTTAATATCGGCATCACAATCTCCGATCTTACTTTAGGACTGCAAGAAAGGTAATTCTTTTCTTCGGAAACATCTTGAACGATAAAAAGTTTTTGTCTTTCTGCGGCTTGTCCACATATACCTTCACCGAATTTTATCTTTACATGTTCGGTTTTTTCTCCGACGAACGGGCCCAAAACGAGTTCTCTTTTAGAATTGTTTGAGATGTAGAATCCGACCCAATCGTAATGTTCAATTTTTCCACTCAAAAGTCCGCATATGAATTGCAATTTTTCGTCTCTTTTAGATGGTTTTTTTACCACAGCTTCTATCTTCTTTAAAAGTGAATCGAAATCTTTACACCTCAATTCGTCCCATATTTCAAAGGCTCTTCTTAGGTGAGGGATCACGATAGAACCTCCAACCACAAGCCCTATGGAAAGTGCTTCTTCTATTTCGCTATCGCTGGCGTTCTCTTCATGAGAAGTGATCAGGTGATATTCCACGCAATCGTCACACCTTAAGACAAGTGAGGATACCAGCCCTAACAGTTCTTTTGTTTTTTTTGAAAGGGTACCGCCCTTGTAAACGCTCGAATCAAGATTGTAAAATCTCTTGATGTTCGTTTTTGCATATTTCATCACCATGTCGTTCAAATAATCACGCTCTTTTTTGAAATTCTCAACATCTTTTTTGCGCATTTTAAATCCTCCCCACTCAGAAGTGTTCTTGCTTCACATCTATCGTTCGAAAGTTGGTTTTGTAAAAGATAAGTGATAACAGTATTTCTAAGACGATGAGCGTTGGCACAACGGCAAATCCGATGAAAACACCAGATGAATTTGCCACCTTTCCAATCAACCATTGGGAAATGACCGCGCCTATTCCAACGAAAAACACAAACACACCCATAAGATTCCCAATCTTTCCTTTTACACGCTTGGTCAACATAGCCTGAATGGTTGGATATGTACTTGCAAAAGACAATCCGCTCAAAAAGATGAAAATCACGGTAAGGTATAAATTGGTCGAAAACATAAAGGCCAAGACGGATATGAGAGAAGACATGGATATCATGAAAATCCATTTTTCATCTTCGATCCTTACAAAACTTGCCATATACCTTCCGAAAAACATTCCAATCCAAAAAACTGATGAACTTGCGGCTGCCAACGCCACGCTCATACCGTGAACATGAACCAAAAACGTGCTGATCCAGGCGGAATAGCCAACTTCATATCCAACGTACACCATTATAAGGATATCTATCAACATGATTGAAGGTTTGAAGAACAATTTGAAATGTGATTCCTTTTTTGGAACAAAATCCGGCACCTCAATGCGAAAAGCGAAAACAAGAGCAAACACCACTATTAAAGCTTCTACAAAAAAGACTCCGCGCCATCCAAAATTTTCTCTCATAAAAAGCGAGACGACAAAGGGGCTTGAAAGTGCTCCCAATGCAAAAAGCGAGTTGACAAGGTTGAGCGAACTCGAAGCTTTTTCTTTAGCCATATCCCCAATCAAGGATCCTACTCCAACTTCTATCATACCGGCTCCGATGTTAGTCGTAAAAGCTGCCACTACAACTTCTAAAAACCCTTTGCTAAACGCATACCCAAGAGATCCGACGATCAGAAAAAAAGGTCCCAAAATCGCGATGAACCTGAGGCCCACTTTGTGAGCAAATAGCGCGCATGCAAGAGATCCTGCAATGTAGCCTAAAGTACCAAGAGACAAAAGATAGCCTCCATGCAAATAGTTTAGAGAAAAATCCGAAAGCACTCTTGGAAAGGCACTTGGAAGGATCATTACGAAAAATCCAAACGAAAAAAATGCGGTGTAAGAGTACAGTTTTAAATTTTTCGATATCATTTTTCACTTCCCTCTTGGTAATGATAACATAATTTTGGTATTCTTTACCGAAGCGATTTGGATTTTGCAATGCAATTTGCATGTATCACAGTTGACAACACCTGACTTTGTTGATATAATTCAACATGTTGAAGGGCGCCCGTAGCTCAATTGGATAGAGCAACGGACTTCTAATCCGTAGGTTGCAGGTTCGAGTCCTGCCGGGCGCGCCAGCATCAGCGTGGTGGCTGTAGCTCAACTGGTAGAGCGTCGGACTGTGGATCCGAATGTCGCGGGTTCAAGCCCCGCCAGCCACCCCAGATGCGCCTGTGGCTCAACTGGATAGAGCATCGGACTTCGGATCCGAGGGTTGCGGGTTCGAATCCTGCCAGGCGCGCCATAGCGGGTTTATCCCCTGCTCTTTACAAAGAGCAGGGGATTGTTGTAAAATGGTGGACTTGTAAGATGATTGGGGATGAAAATATGAGAGTGCTCATAACGAACGATGATGGCATAATGGCCGAAGGCATAGCGATCTTGGCGAGGGAGATGTCGAAGATAGCCGAAGTTCATGTCGTGGCGCCAGATGTTGAAAGAAGCGCAACCGGTCATGCCATAACGATCAGAAACCCACTTTGGGCTAAAGATGTTAAATTTGGAGACGAATTTTTTGGATACGCGGTTAATGGAACACCAGCAGATTGTGTTAAACTGGGAGTGCAAGCTATTTTGAAAAACAAAAAGGTGGATCTTGTACTCAGTGGAATAAACAAAGGTGCAAATCTTGGTACAGATGTGATGTATTCCGGAACGGTATCCGGAGCCTTGGAAGGGGCCATGTTAGAAATACCCTCTATAGCGATATCGAGTTGTTCCAATTCACAGCCAAATTTTTCATCTGCTGCCAAGATAACCCTTGAGCTTGTAAAAAAAATGGATTTAGAAAATTTTCCTAAATTCTCGGCTTTAAATGTGAACGTTCCACCCACTTCTTATGACGAGATAAAAGGATATAAGTTGACGCGTCAATCCAAAAGAAGATTTCAAGATTTTTTTGAGGCGCGCAAAGATCCATTTGGAAATACCTATTACTGGATGTTAGGGGAAATAATAGAAGACGATCCAGGGGAAGATGCCGATTATTATGCTGTAGAAAATGGATATGTTTCAGTTACACCTATAACGATTTTTTACACCGATTCAAAATTCATGAAAACTCTTAAGGATCATCCGTTTTTTAACTCCGAAAATTGAACTTTGTCAAGGGAATGGGGCGGATGGTCGCGGTTGATGAAACCGAGGAAAGTCCGGACTTCACAGGGCAGGGTGCCGGGTAACACCCGGAAGGAGCGATCCTTGGGAAGGGTCATAGAAACGAAAACCGCCCTTAGGGGCAAGGATGGAAAGGCGAGGTAAGAGCTCACCGACGAATGAGAGATCATTTGGTCTGGCAACCCCCACTTGAAGCAAGACCAAATCGAGGGGATATTAGGTGGCCCGCCAATCCCTCTGGTAGGTCGCTTGAGAAATGCGGAAACGCATTTTCTAGATAGATGACCATTCAAGACAGAATCCGGCTTACAGCTCCATTCCTTTTTCAACAAAGAGGAGGTAACATGCGTTGGAGATTTTATCTTTTAGAATTTTCCATTTACATACCTATGGCGTTCTTCACATTTATCGGAAGCTATTTTCATCAACTTCATTTTTCTGACTTTCAAAACGGCCTTCTTGGCAGCAGTTCAGCGATCATCTTACTCTTGTCGAATCCATTTTGGATGAACGTTGCAGACAAAAAAATCAAAAACAGGGTTCTTACCTTTCTCTCATTCATAAGTGCCATTTTGATTTGGGAAATTTTTGTATTCAAAACATTCTGGTTACTTCTCTTGATGAGCTTCACTGTTGGCTTTTTATGGACTTCAATAGTTCCAGTGGCGGAATCGATTTCGTTCAAATATTCAAAGGAGTTCAATTTTTCCTTTGGAAGGGCCCGAATGATGGGCTCGATAGGATTTTCGATTGTGATGATGATAATCGGATATGTGAAAAACGATCTTTACTTTTTTGCAATTGGTTCACTTTCATTCGCATTCATAGGAATATCTTCACTTTTTGTACCAGCGACAAAAGGATACAACATCGGAAAAAAACTTCGTTTCTCTTTTAAGGGATTTCCGAGTGCCTTCTATAGAATGCTCGTTTTGGATATTTTGGTACTTTCTTCGAATATGTTTGGGCTCTATTTTTTACCAATTCTGATGAAATCCAGAGGATACCCTGTATCATTTGCCGGTGTTGCCATAGCCATCCAAGCGCTTGTTGAAATACCATTTCTCTTTTTCGCCGATCGAATTTTGAAATTTTTAGGGATCAAACACGTGCTTGTAGCAGCTTCATTCCTGTTTGGAATCCGATGGATTTTAACCTGGGCATTCACGAATCCATTCATCGTAATAGTCGTTCAAACTTTGGAATTCTTCAATTGGATCACCATTTATTACGTTATCTTACATTATGTGAATTTCACAATAGCCCCTTCTCGAAGATCTGATGCTCACGCGATTTTTTGGATGACCACCAGCGGATTTTCGGTGATATTCGGATCTATATTCGGTGGATGGCTGTCAAACACTTTTGGAGTTGGCAACGCCTATCTGTTTTTCGGAGTTTTAGCGCTATCAGCATCCATCGTTTACTGGATCACTGAAAAACCTTTGAAAAATTAAAACTACCCAGATCTGTAGTTTTTTCGTCACGAACTTCCCAAAATCAAAGGCTCCCTTAAGGGAGCCTTTGAAAATCTTTTCTGTTTTTGTCGTCATTTGCCAGATGAAGTTGGAATTTTCAACACCGGCGTAGCTTGGGACTGTGTGGCTTTGACTGTCTGAGTCGAGCTTGCGGAAAGTGCGTCTTTGATCTGTTTTATCGTCTGATCCACTCCAGGATACTTTGGATTTATTTTTTTCAACTGTTCCAAATATCCCAGTTCTTCTTTAAAATTCTTCATCTTTTCGTTCATACTGATCAGTGTGACCAACGCCCCAACTTTTATATTTGTGGCATTCCCCAAATAGGCTAAGCTTTCCAAACCACTCTTTATATATCCGAGGTAAGGCGTTATCTTAGATGAGTACGTCTGAAGCGTCTGTTTGTTAGAGATTATAGGTTCTATGAGCTTGTACTCATTTTGGAAATACTGAAGCGCAACCTTTTTGTTGCCTGGATCTAACCTGTAAAGTTTGGTTACAAGCTCGGATGAGTATGGGGCAACTTTGTAAAGTGCTTCGAGAACTTCTTTTGTTTTTATAGACAAATCATCCATTTTCTTTTGATAATCTTTGTATGCTTTTTTAATTTCCTCATTATTTTTGTACCCTTGTTTTTTTAACTCTTCTTTTGATTTATCGTAATTTAGCACTTTTTGAATGTCCAACTTTTCGTTAAACAATTTGGAGAAAGATGTACCAGTGGCTTTATTCATTTCTTTGCTTACATTTTCCAATTTCTTTTGCAAAACCGTTGCGGGAATCTCCAAGTAAGTGGCAGAAAGCGTTCCAACACTGTAATGGTAGCTTTCGAGTGCTGAGCCTTGAGATTGTAAGTCTTTCTGATACGACTCCAGTGCGGTTTCATACAGTGCAAGCAGTCTTGGGTCTATCGATATGTTCACCGTCGCGCCTTTTGTTGGGTAAACATATGAACCGAGATCGCTTATGAATTCTTTTATCTTTGCCATGTTCGTTGCCGGTATAGAATAAAACTCTCTAACATACGGCAACACTTGACCTTGAATTCGGTAAGAGATCTTTTCTTCTTTTTTGTATTTCTTGAGCCAATTGAAAAATTTCTCATTTTTAACTTGGTTGGATAAATCGTTGTAAACGGTTGTCGAAGACTTTACAGCGTTGAAATTATCAAACATCTTTTTACCTTCAACTTTTATTAGATGCCAACCGTATTGTGTTTGGATTGGTCCAACGATTTCCCCTGGCGTAGCGTTAAAAGCCGCGCTGCTAAACTGTGGAACCATTTGAGTTTTTGTGAACCATCCAAGCTCTCCACCCTTTGCAGCACTCCCGGTATCTTTCGAGTATTCCTTTGCCCCCTCAGAAAAAGTGATCTTCTTCAACTTGATAAGCTTTAAAACTTTATCAGCCGTAGCCCGACTTGAAACCAGAATGTGTGATGCTTTGACTTCATCGTATTTGTCTTCAATACCACTTTTATGGGATTCATAATAAGATTTCACATCATTTGCAGTTACATTCGCCACCAACGGCATGACTTTTTGGGTTACAAGATTTTGCTTTACGTTAGGCCTGATTTTGTTTTCAAAATTCTTTATGGAGCCGTATTGTTTAATTATGTATTTTTTAGTTTGAGGGTTCGACGTGTATTTAGCAACGATCGATTTTAACTGTGAATCCACTTCGCTATTCTCAACGCTTATATTACTTGTATTGGCAAAGTAATTCACGACTTTTTGATCGACCAACTGTTTGATCGCATCCACCTGCATTTTAGGTTCTTCAAACAAGGAATCAGGCGTTTTCCCGTAATAATTCTTGTAATTGGAAATGATATTTTGCATGTAATTTTGAAGCTCATTTGGCATTACCCAGTACTTGTAAGAAAGTGGGGTACCATCTTTCGTGACTAAGGCAATAGCCTGACTTGGGGAAGGTTTGTATTCGGCGCTTTGAGGACGAGAACCTCCCATATACGCGGCAACTGACCACCCTGCGATTCCCACCACAAATGTGATAACGATTATCCAGACGACAAGAAGAGCGTGTTTTCTCATCTTTTGCATCCAATTCATACTTTTAAGACACTCCTTCCTTTGTAGGTGCTATGCTGTTTTTATAATCCAGCAGTATTCTCAACAATTTTTCGAGATCGTTTTCAACGATCACATCGCGCAAGATCATAACATTTTTAGAGGGATTTGTTAAGCCTTCTTTGTAAAATCTTGTGAAATTCGACAAAGCTTTTCTACTTCTAAAAATCATCTCCACATTTTCACCATGTTTTTTGAGGCTTTCAACATTCAAATTCAAAGCCAATGCTCTGATTTTGGAATGATCTAAAAGTTTCTTTGCAGAATTGGGGATTGGCCCAAATCTATCTAACATCTCTTCGATCACGTGTCTGATCTCTTCTATGTTTTTTGAGCTGGCCAAACGGCGATAAAGTTTCATCCTTTCCAGCGGATCTGGTACGTACTCGGAAGCCAAAACTGAAGAAGGGAGTTCGATGTCAACTTCTTGCTCACCTTCAGCCTCTTTTCCGTTCCTAAGTTTTGTGATGGTTTGTTTCAACATCTCACGATACATATAAAGTCCAACAGAATCTATATGACCATGTTGACGAAGCCCAATCACTTCACCAACTCCCCTGATTTCCATATCCTTGAGTGCGAGTTCCATAGCGCTGCCAGGGTTTGAAAATTTTGTCAGAGCTTTCAGTCTTTCAGAAACATCATGTGAAGGTTCTTTAAAATACATAAGGTAAACAAAAGCCCTCTTGTTAGATCTTCCAACCCGGCCTTTGAGCTGGTAGAGTTGACCTAAGCCATACCTTTCCACATCATCGATGATCAGGGTGTTGGCATTTGGAACATCCACTCCATTTTCTACCACGCTTGTCGCAATTAAAACGTCTATTTTAGATTGATAAAAATCGTCAATGGTTTTCATAAAAGATTTTTTTGGCATTCTTCCATGAATGTACGCAATTTTTGTGGATGGCAACAAATCCATAAGCTTTTCGGATATTCTTTTGAGATCCACAACTCTGTTGTGTACGTAGAAAATTTGACCGCCCCTACTAATTTCTCTAAGAATAGCACTTTGAATTATCTTCTCATTCCACTTTGCGACGTATATTTTAGGTGTCGTTCTTCCAATTGGAGGTGTTTGTATTACCGACATCGTTCTTATTCCAGAAAGAGCCATATGAAGCGTCCTTGGAATAGGAGTTGCAGCAAGTGTCAATATGTCAACATTAAGGCGCATCTTTTTTAAAAATTCCTTTTGTTTAGTACCGAACCTTTGCTCTTCATCTACAATTATGAGACCAAGATCTTTGAATGATAGTTTAGGAGTTAACAAAGCGTGAGTTCCAATGATCACATCAGCTTTACCATCTGACATCTCTTCAAGGACTTTTCTTTTCTCCGATGCGTTACTTTGTGAAGACAACAACATCACTTTTATTCCAAAAGGATCCATTCTTGAGTGAAAAAGCAAGTAGTGCTGTCTGGCAAGAACGGTAGTCGGTGCAAGAAGGACAACCTGTTTTCCGTTAACCACGGCGCGAAATGCCGCCCTTAAAGCCACTTCCGTTTTCCCAAAACCAGTGTCACCACATATAAGCCTGTCCATTGGTTTTTCCGAGATCATATCGTTGAAAACATCCTCCAGAGCCCTCGATTGATCCACGGTTTCCATATACTCAAAACTTTTGGCAAAAATTCCCTCAAGTTCGGTGTTTGGGGAAAAAGAAAAGCCTCGTGATTCTTCCCGACGGGCATAAAGATCTAACATGGAGTTGATTTCTGATTCGATGTCAGTTTTTACCCGTTCTTTAGTTTTCCTCCATTCTTTTCCATTTATATCCGACAAGATGGTTCTTTCTGCCGAACCTACGTATTTGTTGATTTTTACAAATTTTTCTACGGGAACGTAGAGCAACGCTCCATGCCTGTAACGTACTCTTAAATATTCGTGTTCACCGTCCAAATCCTTTATTATCTGTGTCCCTTCATATATACCTATTCCATGATCCGAATGGACGACGAGATCTCCAATTTTTATTTCTGAAAATTCGTTACTTATGAAAGAAAAAGGGTTGGGGGTGTGTCCCTCACTTACAGATGGAATGGATACATTCGTTGAAAAAGAGTAAGAATCATCAAATGGCATACCAAGAGGCACTTTCGAAACGTGTATCTCTTTGGCATGTCTTAACCTTTCAAAGGGCGCATATGAAAATTTTTTGTACAAAGGCCGAAAGGAGTTGTCATACAGTTCAAATATTTCACGTTCATATTCTTCATATTTTTCTTTACATTTCTCGGTTTCGTAGATCACCATGTAATCGTCTTCATCGACGTAATCAATTCCACAATGAGGATCTTTCCAAAACAATCCCGCCATTCCTTGCAGTCTTTCTGCAGGCTCAGAAAGAAGCTCAGGATGATCGGAATTCAACAATCTTTCTTTCGCCATTTCAATTGATTTTTTTTCTCGTAGCAACTCAAAAAACGGTAATATTCTCACTTCTCTCAACTGAGTTGTACTTAATTGAGTCTCAGGATCGAAAATACGTATCGATTCGATATCTCGGTCGAAAGTTTCAACTCTCACAGCCCCAAATTTGGGAGAAAAAATGTCGATGATATTACCTCTTACGGAGAATTCACCAACACTCCTTACGGTCATAACGCGTGTGTATCCCCTTTTCACCAACCATTCGGCAAATCCTTCAGGGATCTTTCCCCCGACGGAAAAGATACGGCTCTCCATCATCGATGAAGGAGGTGCGGTTCGCTTCAAAATAGACATCACATCCGCAACCACAACCTTTTCCTTTGATAGAAGATCGTTTAAGGCTTCCGTTCTTGATGAAATACTTTCTCTTGATGGTTCCAAGGTTTCAAAGGGAAGAACATCCAAATCATTCAAAACAACGTGGGAGATATTCAATTTATTCAAAATCTTCGATATCTCTCGAGATTGTTTTGCATCAAAAAGAATGACAATGGGCTTTCGGCCTTTGTCAACCAATGAAGAAATACATACGATCAGTTCTTCTCTACCAGCCGAATAAAGGTTGACTTTCGACAATTTTACGTTCAAGCTTTGAGCCACGTTTTTTACGTTTTGTTCCCAACTCACAATCGTACGTCGATCACCTTTCCTCGATACGGATCAGAATTTTTTTTGTTTTTTTCTCGTTTTTTGTACTGGTAAGATGCCCCATTTTCCTCTTCCGTTGAGTTGTAAAAGTTGAGATTTTTAGTCTCATTTCTTGAAAGTACTCTGTTTTGATTGAGCGTAGCTTTCTTTTGCTCTTCAAGGCTTGTCGTTTGTTGAGCTGAGCTCATCATCTGCTGAGAATAGCTGATATTCTGAGCGTTGTCAATTCCCTTAACGATCACAACCTGTAGATCAACGGGTCTTAACAAATCAATTCATCCCTTTCAACTCACCCCTTATTTTTGAAAGCGCAACCGAATGAATCTGGCAAACTCTAGATTCACTTATACCCAAAACTTGAGCTATCTCCTTAAAAGTTAGATCCTCATCATAATACAACGATAGCAACAACCTTTCTCTATTCGTTAGACTGTCGATTGCCTCTTTAAGTTTTAAAATCATCTCTTCATCTTCGTATAATTCCTCTGGAGTACGATCTTTAGAAGGGATTAAGTCCCCTATTTCTTCATTAGAAAGAAGGTATTTATCCAAAGAGAGTATCTGATTTCGAAGTATCTCACGCTCTACTATTTCAACTTCTTTTACATTTATACCTAATTCTTCAGCGATTTTGACCGTGACTACGTTTGGATCTTCTCTTATGAATTTCATTCTGGCACGCTCGATCGCCTTTAATTTTTTTCTTAAAGTTCTTGGCACCCAATCTATGCTTCTTAAGTAATCCAACATGGCTCCCTTTATTCGCGTCACAACATAAGTGGAAAGTTTCACATGTCTTGAAGGATCGAAACGCTCTATTGCCCCCAGCAGTCCAACCACACCTTCTTGGACAAGGTCATCCACTTCAACGGAAGGAGGAAGAGATTTTGCGAGATCATATGCAAATTTTCGAATTAACGGGGTGAACTCCTTTACCGCCCATTCTTTGTCCACATATCCTCTTAGCAGAAATCATCACCCCACTTCATTTGTCTGAATCCTTTTTATCAAAAAAACTTCCTTTAAGTTTCCCATTTTTTTCTTTGAAAATAACAGCGTACACCAAATAAACCAACACTTCAACTACAACAGATGATATCATCGATCTTACAACAGCTTCCACGAAAGTTCTTCCACCAGCAAGATTAAGAAGTAAAAAGAAAATGGCAAATGTTAAAAAAACATAAAACCACAATTTATATTTTGGAAAGCTCAATCTTTTCTTTCCCACCAACCTTTTTAATGAAGAGTTCACCTGTTTCTAGGTGGAATTCTATGCTTCTCGCACGATTTTTCCCAGTATCTTCAGCAAGCAGCGGTATTCTAAGGGATACAAGGATCTCTTTTATCTTCTCGACATTTCTTTTTCCTATATTGAATCCCTTCGTTTGAAACATCGAAGCTCCGCCCGCAATTTTTGCCTCCAAATCACGTAAATTTCCACCTTTTTTTACGATCTCATCCACCATGATCTTCACACCTGGGATCGCGTACTTACTTAATTTTCCTGAATTATTTTTCGCTTCTGGCAGCATCACATGGATCATTCCACCAATTTTAGTGCGTTTGTCTCTAAGGCAAACACCTACGCAAGATCCCAATCCTAAAGTAACCAAAACAGTTGGATTGGAAACAACCGCATACTCTCCTATGCCTATTATGATCTTAGTTCCCATTACGGTGGCCTCATTGAATTCCAAATTTTGAGAACATCTTTCCAAGGCTTTGAGATTCTGGAAACATCATCATAAACCCATTTACGTTTCCCCCATCGCGAATCTTTAAAAGATTTTCTACCATTATCACGTCATCGTAATCCTCAGCAGCCAAGATCGAAGTTTCGGATATAATAGCACCTATCATATCGACAGCCAACGTTGGAACACCGCTCTCCAAAAAAAGAGACGTAAGGTTCGAAAGGGCTATTATGTAAGATGAACACATGATGTTTCCAATTTCCATGAGAACAGATGATTGCATCTCGTCCAATTTCGTTAGATCTTCTGGCTCTTGACCTATCAAAAATGAAATTAACTTTTTTGCCGATTTGGATTCAAAAAGCATCAGCATCTTTCCTGGGGCTTCACCCTTTACCGCAACCACCGTTGCGGCAGTTATCTCTTCAGGAGATTTGAGAACTTTGTAAAGTTCTGAAAGATCGACAATCCTGACTTTGGGAACTTCTATATCCACATTCTTTTCTATCATGTTCGAGAGAGCCGTCGCGGCATTTCCAGCTCCTATATTCCCCATTTCTTTTAGAACATCAAGCTGCATATCGTTTAACCGGTCTTTCCATTTCAATCTCTATTTCCTCCTCTCGACTTCAACTCCAATTTAAAAATGAATCTCATTATCTTATCTTGCATGGACAGGGGCACGCCAAAAAATGAAAGTCCGTAGGATAAGAGATCTTTCTCATTTTCAATTTCTTTGATCTCCCTCACAACTTTGGCTTCTTGATTTTTAAACTCAAGCCCCTCTTCAAATTCAAAATTGATGCGAACGATCATGTCAGAATTCAAGCGAGCTTCGGTAACTATTTTCATCCCACCTGCACTGATATCCAAACTCGTAAAAGGGCTTTTTTCACCCGTTTCTGACATTTCTAGCATTCCATTAGAAACGAATTTTATACGGAGGAAACGCCTTCTTTGTACCCTTCTGATCTTTCCTCTAATCTTAAAGAACGTTACTGGGATACCATCTTCTTCTTCGTTTTCAATGACAACTCCATAAAAAACGTACAAGGACATCTTATCCACAGCTGAAAGTCTCACGATCATTCCGGCTGGAAAGGGTACAAGCCTTCCACTTAGAGAAGGCATAGACGCCTCTACGATTCCATTCTTGACGTCCTCCACATTTGATTTGAAAATTCCACCGCTGAATCCTATCGTTGAACTGACCTCTATTCTTAAAGGCAAACCAGGCTTTATTCGACTAATATCTACTTCTTCGAGGAAGTAAGCCAACTCTTATCTCCCCCATTTGAAAAATTTTTTTATCTTATCTGTGAACGCAGATTTCCGAGAGTTTTCAACTTCCACGTCTTCGCCCATGATGGCAGATGTTATCCCCATGATCCCAAAAGTTGGCTGTATATGCTTGTAAGACAGCACAAATGGCTTTTGCTCTCTAACAGAACGTTTTACCCTTGGATCGATGAGCATTGAATACGATTTCTCGAATTGGAGTGATGTGAATTTTGACGTTATTTCTTGAAACCTTTTTCCAAGCAAGCGCCCCTCTGATAGATCGTTAGCCATGTTAACCATCAAAAACAGCCTACTTTCAAGCCCTTTTATGGACAAGATCTTCAAAAAGGTGTAACCGTCCATAATTGCCGTTGGCTCTGGCGTTAAAACCAACACGAAATCATCCGCAATGGTGTAAGCGCTATCCATTTCTTTTGAATACCCTGCTCCCATATCTATCAGTATGTAGTCCATCTCGCTTCCAAGAATTTGAAATTCAGAAAAAAATCTCTCCTTTTCCCCCATTTGAAAAGCGTATATATCGTTTGCATCGTTTCCGCCGCTTAAAAGCCAAAAGCCGTACTTGGTCCTTTCTAACACGTCCTCAAGTGCAAAGCCGTTGAAAAAATCTTTGAGGCTATGTTTAACGTTTATCCCAGCCAACACGTCCAAATTTGCAAAGCCCACGTCCATGTCTATTACCAGCACTTTCTTTCCGCTGTTTACAAGTGAAACGGCCGTGTTTAAAGTTACAATGGATTTTCCCACGCCGCCTTTGCCGGACGCGATAACGACAAAGCGGGCTGTTCCCAATTCGTTTCTCAGCGTCGTGGCCTGATCACGAATCATTTAAGTACCTCCTGAACGAGTAGAGAAGGTATGTTCACTTCATCAGCGTACATTATGTCTTCTGGCACATTTTGACCGTTTGTCACAAAGCTTAAAGGCAAGCCCGAATTTTTCAAAGCTTCTAAGATCCCAACTAAAGAAGAGGTTTCATCTAACTTTGTTAGTATCACGTGCGTTGGACTCATCAGAGAAAAATGTTCTATTACATCTTCGACATCCGATCTTTTTTTCGTTGCATCGATCACCAAAAAAATCAAATTCGGTTTTATGCTACGAACGTACGAAAAAGTCTCCGTGATCTTCAATTCGTTCTTTTGGCTTCTTCCAGCCGTATCGACTATGATCAAATTGTCCTTCACGCTGGAAGAAATCTCTTCGGCTTCTTGTGGGGTGTAAACGACTTTAAAGGGTATATGCATGATATCGGCGTAAGTTTTAAGTTGCTGGGCCGCGGCTATTCTGTAAGTATCTAAAGTTACAATTGTCAACGGGATCTTCTCTTTCATCTTCATCATGGCGGCTATTTTGGCAAGAGTTGTCGTTTTTCCAACACCTGTTGGTCCAACAACAATCGCCTTCTGCGAAGCGCTGAATATCACCCTTTCGGTTTTAACCATATCGTCAAAACGCACCTTTAGAGCTTTAGAAAGTCTTGTCTTGTCTCTTGCTTCAATTGGTGTCATGTTCTGTGCCACCCCTTCTACAATTGAAGCAGCTTCAGATTGGTAGAGCCCAGAATTTATAAGCTTGGAATGAATGCCTTCAAATGGTTCTGGAAATCTTCCACTCGTGTGAACGGATAAGAGTTTGTCATTGACCGATTTTAACGTGTGTTTTATATCTTCCAATTCCATTTTCAATTGTGAAGTGGATTCTTGTCCTATAGGCTGTTCTCTTTGCAAAGATACGGACGGCTTCTTAACATCTTCTTGCATGGCAGTAACTTCAACATATATCTTAGCTCCTATGCCAAGGAACCCCCCTCGTTTTACGCGTCGAGTTTGTAGAATTATAGCATCACTTCCAAGCTCGTTTTTCACTTTTATCATCGCTTCTGCCATATTAGCGGCAAGAATCTTTTCTAATTTCATGTGCTCCACCTTTACACATTAACGATTTCTTCTATCTTTAGTTTAACATCATCGGTCATCTCTTCGTAAGCCACCACTTGTATCTTAGGTATATTTTTAAGAACGTACCTCGCCATCGCCTCTCTTATAGAAGCTGAACACATGATCACAGGATAATTTCCTTTTTCCATTATCTTCTTCAACGACGATGCTATGGAATCCACGATCTTCGACATCATATCCGGGTTGATGCTGAATATCTTTCTGTCCTCAGAAACGATCGTTGATTCGCTCAACTTCTCTTCCAAGCTTTGAGACAGCGCCACAGCATGAACGTAACCGTCTTCTGATTTCGCGGATTCACTGATTTGGCGCTTTAAAGAAATTCTTACTTCTTTGACAAGTTCAGATATACTCGACGTTTTTTCGCCATGCTCTATAAGAGATTCGAATATCAGTGGAAGGTTACGTAACGAGATCTTCTCTTCCAAGAGCCTTTGCAAAACTCTACGCCCAATATGTTCCTTCATTATACCAGGAATTAACTCGTCAACGAGGGAAGGAATTTTCTGCCTTAACCCATCTATCAACATCTCCATCTCTCTTCTTCCCAAAAGCTCCGATGAATGATTTCTCAAAACCTCAGTTAAATGCGTGGCAAAAACGCTTGGGGCATCTACAACAGTATATCCTAGCCCTCTGGCTTTTTCTCTTTGTTCTTCCGTGATCCAAAAAGCTTCAAGTCCAAATGCAGGTTCTTTTGTTGGAATTCCTTCCATCTTTTCTTCTACTACACCAGGATTCATTGCAAGAAGTCTATTTGGAAAAATCTCGTATCGTGCCACTTCAGAGCCAACTATCTTTATGATGTATTCATTTGGCTTCAGCAACACGCTGTCACGAACTCTTATGGGACTTATCACAAGACCAAGTTCATATGCAATCTGCTTTCTAACCATGGTTACTCTATCAAGAAGATCTCCACCTTGGCTTTTGTCAGCAAGTGGTATCAAACCATATCCTATTTCCACTTCGACGGTATCGGTTGATATGATATCAGACATATCAGCTGGTGTGTTCATTGGAGCCGCTCCTGCAATCTGTGAAGACCCGTCTCGCCCACTTGCCACCGCTTCGCCAGCAGTTTTTTCTTTGGATGTTACACGAGATGCCACATAACCCCATATGAGTGTTGTGAAGCCTATGAATATCATTGACAAAGTTGGTAACGGTGTGAAAATCCCCAACAACAAAATTGTCACTCCTGTAATCGTCAACGCTCGTGGTTCTCCGGAAAGCTCTTTAACTATATCTTGACCAAGGGAGTGCGCAGATGCGGCTCGTGACACTATTATCCCACTCGATGTGGACATAAGCAAAGCTGGAATTTGAGTGACCAATCCATCACCTACCGTCAGAAGAACATAAGTCTGTGCAGCACTACCAATACTCATATGATGCATGATCACACCTATCACAAGCCCACCGACTATATTTATAAATACTATTATTATACCCGATATCGCATCCCCTCTAACGAATTTTGAAGATCCATCCATAGCACCGTAAAAATCAGCTTCGCGTCTTACCTCGTCCCTTCTCGAACGTGCTTCCTGTTCCGTGATTATTCCGGCATTGTAATCCGCATCAATGGACATCTGTTTACCTGGCATGGCATCTAACGTGAAACGTGCCGCAACCTCGGCTATTCTTTCGGCTCCTTTTGTGATCACGACAAATTGTACGACAACTATGATGAAGAAGATGACAAGACCAACCACGTAGTTTCCACCAACCACAAAGTTTCCAAATGCGCGTATTACGTGACCATCGAAATTCTTGCCTTCTAAAAGAATAAGGCGCGTTGAGGCCACATTCAGCGCAACCCTGTATATGGTTAATATAAGAACTATGGTTGGAAATGAAGAGATATCTATGGCTTTTTTGAGGTACATGGTTGTCAACAAAACAAGTATTGATATCGTGATATCAAGTATTTGAAGTAGATCAAGAGTCCATCCGGGAATGGGTAAAACCAAAAGCAAAATTATAAACAGAACACCAACAGCTACAAAAATATCGTTGTACTTTGACATCAACGCACCTCATATTTCACTTTTCATCTTGTACACTGTAACAAGCAATTCCGCAATGATTTTGTAAAGCCTTGAAGGAATTTCGTCTCCTATTTCAACGTTCTTAAAAAGTTCCCTTGCAAGCGGAGGATTTCTAAGGATTGGTATCTTGTACTCTCTTGCAATTTTTTTTATTCTTTCAGCCACTTCTCCAGCACCTTTGGCAACGATTTTGGGAGCATTCATGCTTTCTCCGTATTCAATGGCTACTGCCAAATGAGTAGGATTGGTGACAACCACATTGGCATTTTTCACATTTTGCATCATCCTGCTACGAGCAAGGAGCATCATCTTTTGACGCTGCTTGTTTTTAATCTGAGGATTACCTTCGTAATCCTTCATCTCGTCTTTTACCTCTTTTTTGGTCATTTTCAAAGATCTCTCATGTTCCCATTTTTGGTAATAAATATCCAGTATTCCAACGATCAAAAGCGCAAGTCCCAATTTCATAAGGAGCTGGTATATAAAATTCCCCAAAAAAATAGACGAATTTTCCAAGGATTGTTGTGACATCATCAGGTAACTTTTCCATGCCCCCGCAATCGTTACATATCCAATATAGCCTATGACGATAACTTTTAGAAGGGACTTCAAAAATTCAAAGATGGTTCTAAAGGAGAACATCTTCTTGATGCCCTCAATTGGATTGATCCTTTTCAAATCTGGAATGAGGGCTTTCATCGAGAAAACGAATCTTGTTTGAAGCACAGACGGCAACATCGCACCTATCAAACCGGCGATCATGACGAATATCAGCCAACTCAAAGCTGTGGAAAATGCAAATGCAAGATAATATCCGGCTTCAGAGATGGACATTGAGGCAGCACCTGAAAATGATGAAGACATGATCAAAAATATCTTCGAAAATCCTGAATACAAAGAGCCAAAAGTGAAATAGACCACGCTTGATACCACAAGAAGGGAAACTGCCATATTCAGATCTGGAGATTGAGAAACGTTTCCCTCTTCTCTGGCTTTTTGTCTGCGCTTTGGTGTGGCTTTTTCTGTTTTTTCAGGATCGGCAAAGATCGAAAGATCAATCCACATTTTTCTCCTACATTCCACTTATCAAAATCGCTATCTTATTTGAAAGAGAGCTTATCGAATTTCCAAAAATTGTAAACCATATTGGTATCAAAAGCGAAAACATGATCAAACCCACAAAAACATTTAATGGCATTCCGACCATGAAAACGTTCATTTGTGGCATTATTCTTGCCATAACTCCAAGTACAATGGTGACGGTCAGCATGAAAGCTATTATGGGAAACCCTATTTGAATGCCGACAGAAAAGATGGTTCCAACTTCTTTCCAAAAAATAGGGACAAAGCCCGTTCCAATGATAAGTGTGTTAACAGGTATTTTCTCCAAAGAATTCGCCACGGCGATCATAAGAATACCCGGACCGTCAATGGAAACAAATAGAAATGCAGCTATAAGGTATGTTAACTGTCCAAGTATGGGGACTTGGGTTTGAGTTTGAGGATTTAAAACATTCGCCACTGCAAAGCCGATTTGATAACCATATATTCGTCCAGCAAATTGAACCGCTTCAAAAAATATCGTTGCAAAAAGCCCTATGGCCATGCCAACTGTGAAATTCAAAAATGTCATCCATACGATTATACCAATTGGCGTGGAGAGCGAAATGCTAACCCCTGCATAAGGCATAAGTAGCCAAGACGAAACCACGACTATCAGCACTCTTATCGTTGTCGGTATAAAAGTCGCTCCTAAAAAAGGAGAAAACGAAAACAATCCTGTAATACGCGCCAAGATCATCACCCAGACCAAGAAACTCGTCTGAATAAAATTTTGAACGTTCATACTGCTAAATCATGGCGATGTACTGAGTGAAAAGCATTTGAGTGTAGTCCACCAACTTCTGCATCATCCAACCACCTGTTATCGCCAACGTCAAAAAAACCACCAATATTTTAGGGACAAACGTAAGCGTCTGCTCGTTTATCTGCGTAACCGCTTGAAAAATACTTATGGCCAATCCGATCAAAAGACTCAGCAACATAACAGGTGCTATGACTGTGAGAAGTACAAATATTCCTTGAGAAAGGACATCCATGAAAACTTCATCAGTCAAAAAATCACCTCCTGAAAAATAATAATACCATTTTTACTTTTTAACAGCAATTAAATTTCTGATCTTGTCCAATGTTTTAGTTCCTATACCTTTTACCTTTTTAAGATCTTCAACACTTCTGAAGGGACCATGAGAGTTTCGATACTCAACTATGGATTTTGCCTTGACAGGTCCTATAAATGGAAGAGATGCGATCTCTTGTGCATTGGCACTGTTAATGTCAACAAGTCCATTAGAGGAGTTGTGCAATGATACTGAAGTTGAAAAACCTGTTAGAAATTTCGAAAGCTTTTTCAGAGTTGCTTTTCCTATTCCTTTCACTTTAAGAAAATCGGTTGGTGTTTTGAAAGGACCGTATTTTCTTCTGTATTCCATTATGGCCTTGACTTTTGTCGGTCCTAAGCCAGGTAATTTCTCGAAGTCCTTAGCAGATGCTTTGTTTACATTTAAAAGAGAGAATACAGATGGAATGGCTTGAGTATCAGTGGAAGTTCTTGAATTTTCTACGATTTTAAGAGGCGCGAAAAGAACAATCGCCCCTGTTAAAAATATCAGAGAGGCGATTCCCAAAATAGTTCTACTTTTTGTTCTCATTATTTTAAGGAATTCTTCTTAGTAACCAACCGGACGGTTTCGTTCCTACAATGGATGCCAAAGATGTGGAGTCGATGGATGCCAAGTACTTTTTAGCTTTTGAATATGTTGAAAACACTCCAAGGAATAAAGCAGATTGATTGGCATAATCTATTTTAAACGCTGGTTGATTGACACCCCTCAGATTTTTCAGCAAATTCATAACCCTATCCGGATAAGGAGAAGAGAGAAGTTGAATGGAATAAGTCTCCCCAAATAACGCGGGGTAAGCGATATTGTATATTCCGTTGCTTTCCATTATTTCATAAAGTTTCGTTTTTTCAAGTATAGACTTAAAGCTTGTGATATCAGTGGAAGATATGGTGGTAAGTTCCACGCTTGATGAAATGGTCAAAGGTGCATTCCTCAAGAGCGTGATATATTTCATAGGTTGAATGGAAGTGTAGGTAGAAACGAGAGAAGGTAGATTCACACTGACTTTACTGGTCAACCTTGAAGCCTTCAAGGTATCAATTTTTTCCGTAAGACTTGCCACAGAAGTGAGAAGCGATGAAACAGAATTTTGCTCACTATTGATCTTTTCTTTTATGCCTGTAACTCTTCCATTCAAGGTTGCCATCCATCCAATTATCGCTATGATAATGGCCACGATGGATAACAGGATCACCATCCTTATTTTAGAATAAACGTCCGTTTTTTCACCCATTTATACTCTCTCCCTCCTTTTATATATAACCTTTTGAATGTGCTGAATATATCACCTCAGTTAAAAAACCTGGAAATATTCGATAATCCATCACCGTTCCGATCTTAACAGGTAATTTTGCCATTATCGGCTCATCGGAGTAGGAAAGTTCTTCAACGGCGCTCGAAAGATCAAAATGTGTGTTGCCACACATTTTAACAGAGTTGTACACTTTTATCAAAGATTCTTCTGAAAGGAAACCAAATTTGTTTGAAATAAAAGATTCTATCAGTACGCCGTATTGTAAAGCTATCAAATATGGTATTTCCAATTTAGAAGCAGTCATCAAAGCCCGTGCACTCCCTTCTCCAACGAATCCTCTTACATTTGCGCGCATTCTAAGGCTTTCGAAAAGAACATATCTCATCATCTCCTCGTTCCCAAACAGATTGGAATCTAAAATCTTGATTATCGTTTTGAAAAACCTCTCTGAATGAGAAAGACCAAGTATTAAAGAATGTACAAATGAAGCTTTCTTCTCCTCGAAGTTCTGCGTTTTAGAAAATTGCTCAACATTTACGAGGGCATTTGGCTGAAATCTTACCCTCATGACATCTTTGATCCTATCAAAATTGATGTAATTCTCACTCTTAAAAAAACCTTCAAGTTGAGCACTCAGCGTGGTTGGAACGAAGATCGTCTTCATTTTTTTTGCAAACGTTGCGAATGCGAAACCACACGTGTCAAGAATCGTTCCTCCACCTAACACCACCATTACAGGATCTTTTTCTTCCAAATTTATCAATTGATTTTGAATGTCCATAACACCTACAATGGACTTTGCTTTTTCCCCAGCGAACATCGGAAAAGAATTCATGGCATCGACGATATCTGCATGAAAAAGCTTTATCTTTGAATCAACAATGTAAACAACATCTCTTCCTGGATACTTGGAATCGATAAGAGATGATAACTCCTTTTTATCATCTAAAATATGGACATCCATAGCTTGTAATCTAGCAGGTTCTGTTGAAAAGGTAGCAACTTTCAGAATTCAATCTCCTCCTTAACAGGGCTTTCTTTTCCATTTTCATCCTTCATTTCAAGCAAGAAGTTAAAAATTCAACGTAAAAAAACGATCATCATCTCAATTCAACCTCTTCCAACGTTGAATTTCACTTCATCGTATTTTTCAAAGATCATTTTTCCATTTCTAACGTGGGCAATGATGTTTTTTACTTGCTCTGGTACATGGGCCACATATCCGGCTATTTGCACGAGTTCTGGATTCATGGAAATTGCAAAGACGAGTGAATCCTCGTCACCTTTGACTCCGGCACGTATTACACCTCGTGCTTCTCCTAAAACAGAAACATTTCCCGCTGAGATCACTTCTCCACCCGAATTCAAATTTCCAATGAGTACCACATCACCATCGTGTATGATCGCTTGCCCGGATCTTATGGTTTTCTTTACAACCTTTGTCGGATTCAAATGTTTTGAAGATCCACTTTCAACAACGTTTAATTTTTGCTTTACCGATATCTTGTTTGGCGTTTTTTTGTTCATTTCACCAACGAGTATTTCTCCAACTTTGAATCCCATTTTCTCTACAAATGAAACTATCTCTGTAATGTCTTTGGAGTATTTTTCGCGATCTTTGATCATTATCGATAACTTATCGCCTGGTGTGAAAAAACCGTTTAATTGAGAAAATTTGTTTGTGATGTCCGCAAAAAGCTGCGATAAATCCACGTATTCTTCAATGAAGAGTACAACGCCTTTCTTCGTCATTCGAAGATCGATACTGCCCATTTATCCACCTCTCAATCTTGAAAGATGACGATCATTTTTGAATCTTATCGTTTAAATACTTAACCACATCCCCAACCGTTGAAAATTTTTCAAGATCCTCGTCATCCACTTTGACACCAAATTCATCTTCAAAGGCCATAACCACGTCAACGACATCAAGAGAATCTGCACCAAGATCATCTATAAAAGAAGAAGATTCGGTAATTTTTGTGGACTCAACTCCCAATTTCTCAGCTATGATATTTCTAACTTTTTCAAACACATCCATTTTTTACGCCTCCTCGTCAGATACGATCGTAATCGCTTGGCACTTCATAAGAAACTCTACCAAACTCCCCATGTGTGATTTCTCTATGAATGGTAAAAAGGGCACGATTCATATCAAGGGTGCCACCTTTTAATAAAAAACCACGTTTTTTCGCATAACTCTCAACCATTTCCATCACAGATGAACCTTCTGCTACCTTTCCAACCAAATCAGGGTTGATTTTGTAAAGAAGATTTAATTCATAATACACAAGGGCTTCAAAATCGACTTTTTCAACGTCTATAACGTTGCACAAACCAAGTTTTGCATACAAAAGATCGTTGAAAACTCTGGGATAAGTAACCCCTGGAGTGTCCAACATTTTAAGTTGATCACCAATTCTTATCCATTGAACTGCCCGCGTAATTCCTGGTCTATCACCTATGGAAGTGGATCTGCGATGTTTTATCATGTTTACCAACGTGGATTTTCCAACATTTGGCATACCAACTATTGCGATGTTGACCTCTCCAGAGCTCTTTTTGAAGGGATCAAATATCTTGTTCGCATTTTTCATTTTTTTCAAGGAACCGGTCATGACCATTATTCCTTTTTTTGATAAAAAATCTATCCACTTATCCGTTACGTATGGTTCTGCCAAGTCAGTCTTGTTTAAAAAAAGCACCTTGATTTTTCTGTTAAAGTACGGTTCAATATCCATCGGACGAGTGGCCATCGGTGCTCTCGCATCAACGACCTCAACTATACCACTAACGGCTTTGACTAAAGACTTTATGGCCTTTTTTGCTCTTTCGACGTGTGAAGGATACCAAACTTCCATTATCAATTTTCTCCCAACGCATAATTCAACGCTTTTGCAGCGTATATGCTCTTAATGCTCATTCAACTTTCATGAATGTCAACGCGATCTTGACAATTGTTTTTCAATCAATTCTCGCTAAATACCATTTTCTTATTTCGATTTCAAAGCCTGTTGAATGTAATTCAATTTCACAGGTCCAAAACGATTTAAAGGCCATATTCTCAAAAACGGTGCACCAACCATGTTTTCATCAACTACAAAACCCCAATACCTACTATCGAAAGAATCCGTAGTGTTATCACCCATCACAAAAAAATACCCTTTTGGAACATGAATTACAACGTTACCCGAAGCATCAGAGCTCACGTACTTTCCCCATTTAGGAGAGGCTTTATCAAAATAATTGGTATAATCCGTATCTCGATTGAAATAAATGAGCATGTTGTAATTAGGATCATAGCGATATTTTTCAGGATGAGCCAACTTTTTGTAAAAGTTAGGATCGGCAAATATCCCCTGTTTTGAATACAATCTATTTTTAAGAGCATACGGTATCTCACCGTTAACTTCCAAATGGTAAAGATACGGATGACCAGCTGCCGGAACCAATTTCAAAGTATCTCCACCTATTCCGACAAGTCTCTTTACGTACTTAACATGTCCGCTAAATTTGGAAGGGCTGAGCGCATCCATGAACTTATCAAATGGTCCCAACATCTTCAATGATGATTTATCAACAAATGGCGTCCAGAAAACCACGATCTCTCCCACTTTAGGCCATTGATATTGCCACGTCACTTTATCAACAAAAAGTCTATCGTTAATTTGAATCGTTGGAAGCATGGAACCGGTCGGTACAACCATCGTGTCCAATACAAACAGTTTTATCGCCACGGCGATTATGAAAGCAACCACGAAGGCTTTCCCCCATTCCCATGCTTCGTGCTTTGCTTTTCGATATATTGCTTTCTCTTCTTTATTTTTTGATTTCACGTTTTTCCTTTATCCTGGCTTTCTTACCTTTTAAAGCCCTGATATAGTAGAGTTTTGCTTTTCTGACCTTACCGTGAGCGACAACCTTTATACTTTTCACCGTAGGACAACTGAATGGGAATATTTTTTCAACTCCGATAGCGTTGTGAGAAATTTTCCTTACGGTGAAAGTCCTACCACCTTCTGAGCCGGACATGGCGATAACCCAACCTTCAAACAACTGCTCTCTTTCTTTCCCGCCTTCAACAACTGCGGTGATGACTTTAACATGATCGCCTATGGCTAATTTGGGCCATTCTTTTTTATAAGGCATTTCAATGGCCCTGATGAGTTGATCCATTTTATTTCCCTCCTTGATAAACGTTTTCTCCTATAATTCTGTCAAGAGTAATAGAAACTGCCGATCTAACAGATAAATGGTTAAAATCGCCTCTTCCCCTTATTGGAGCAAGTGAAAAATCACATGTTTTTGAAATCTCCAACGGCATGCCTTGACCTGTGCCAAAAAGAAAGAGGATCGGTTTTTCATCGTTCAAAACTATTTCTTTCATTTTTTCATACGATATGGTGTCATCCCTCGGCTTAGCTGATGTGAAAATCGTTATCGGTGAAGCGACATTTTCTCGCCTTATCTCTTCAGTAAGATCTTCGTAATAAGAAATAAGTTTCACCGTTTTGAGAGCTTCTGCCCGAGACGGATTGTATTCTCTACCAAATCCATTTTCCCAATAGTTGAGGACACGCAAGACTATCTGCCTTTGCATCGGCAAATTGTTGACGATATAATATCTTTTAACGTTGTAAGTCCTACAGGTACGTGCTATATCATGAACATCCATGTTGGCAACTGCTGTGGTAACCACTTTTCCATCTTTGCCAAGCATTGGATAGTGCAGTACGGCAACATACACGTTGTTCAGCATATTTTTTGCATCTCCTTGAACAGCTCAAGCAACGCCGCTTTTTCTTCCAGACTGAGTTCGTGCTTGAGAAAAAGATCAGGTCTTTTTTCCATGGTCCGTTTCAAAGCATCTTTGAGCAGATACCTCCCTATCTTGGCGTGATTTCCACTCATCAAAATTTCTGGAACTGACATACCTCTGTATTGTTTTGGTCTGGTATAGTGAGCGTAATCTAAAAGATCGCTGTAAAATGAATCTTGAATGACCGATTCCGATTTTCCAACAACACCTGGAATCATTCTTGCAATCGCATCTACAAAAAGCATGGTGATCAACTCCGCCCCACTGACGACGAAGTCTCCAACGGAAAGCTCTTCATCCACCAGAGCCATTACCCTTTCATCTACACCTTCGTACCTTCCACAAAGGAACATAACATCTTCACGTTTGGATAACTCCAAGGCTTTTTTTTGATCAAAAAGCTCACCTTCAGCTGATGGATAGACCAGCCAAGGACGAGAATGCTTCAAAAGGTAATCGTCAAACATTTCAAAGATGGGTTCAACTTTCATCACCATGCCAATTCCCGTGCCATACGCGTAGTCATCGGTGGTTCTGTGAACATCATGTGTGTAATTTCTGAGATTTAAAATGTCGAAAACCAACTTATTCCTTTGAATTGCTCTTCCAATCACTCCGAGTTTGGTAAAAGGCTCAAAAAATTCAGGCAGCGTGGTGACAACTTCAATTCGCAACTAATACCACACCATTTTTTTCACGATCATTTTAGAATTCTCTATATCCAAACTCAAAACATGATCTTTCACCGAAGGAATCAACATCTCTTTTTCTCCATCTTCAACTACAAAAACATCGTTTGCCCCTGTTTGAATGACATCCCTAATCTTTCCAAGAAATTCATCATTCTCGTCATAAACTTCGACACCTATTATTTGATAGAAGTAATATTCGTTCTCTTTAACAGTTGGGAGTTTTTCTTCTTCAACACACAAAAACTTGCCAACGATCCTTTTAGACTTGTTAAGTGCGTCAAAATCGTTCAATTTCACCACATAACTTTTGCCAGAACGCTTTAAACTTTCCACCTTTGCCGATATACTAAATTCCTCATCATATATCCAGATGTCCCTACCTTCAAATGCTTCAAAAGTTTCTTTATCCGTGTACGGATAAACTTTGACTTCCCCATCCAATCCAAATGTGGTGAATATCTTCCCAACCTCGATAAGGTTCTTTTTCATCTTACCTTATCACCTTCAACTCAAATTCACCGTTCCCTTTTTTCAAAGACCTTAAAATTAGATCTATGGATTTTATAGTCCTTCCAGTTTTCCCAATGATCTGACCGATA
This sequence comes from Mesoaciditoga sp., assembly GCA_015491995.1. Lineage (GTDB taxonomy): Bacteria > Thermotogota > Thermotogae > Mesoaciditogales > Mesoaciditogaceae > WGFY01. Next base: position 1,907 of record WGFY01000071.1, on the reverse strand, counting down.
TCGTCATCTGAGGCAAATATTTCGTAGATCACCTTTTGGCCTTCAAACTTTTCGTTTATCTTTACCAGATCCGGCTCTTTACATGCGGATTTAACCAAAAATTCCAAAGGATCGATAAGCTCCAAAATTTTCACTCCCCTGTTTTCGCGTATTTCTCCTCATGTAATTTCTTCATCACACCGTTCTTCGATAGAAGAGATCTGACTGTGTCTGTTGGCTGAGCTCCTTTTTCAAGCCAAAAAAGCGCTCTTTCGTTGTTGATATTCAACTCGTAAGGCTTTCTCATCGGGTTGTAGTATCCCAACGACTCGATGTAGGCCCCATCTCTGTTTTTCCTTGAATCAACCACTATAACCCTATAAAAGGGCTGACCACGCTTCCCCATTCTTGTAAGTCTTATCTTTACCATGATCTTCCATAACACCTCCATGAATTGTTTAAAACCGAAATGGAAATTTACCCAGTTTCCCTTTTTTTTCCAATTTTCCAAACTTTTTCATCATTTTTTTCATTTCATCGTAACTCTTCATCAACTTGTTTATCTCCGAGAGCGGTCTTCCGCTTCCAGCGGCAATTCGCTTCTTCCTGGAAAAATTTATCATCCCAGAATTCATACGCTCTTTCTTGGTCATAGAATTTATAATCGCTTCAACATGTGTTAACTGATCCTCGTCCACTTTAACATCTTTCAATTTTGCCGCACCAGGCATCATTTCGAGCATCGAAGAGAGAGACCCCATTTTTTTTACTTGCCTTAGCTGCTCACGAAAATCATCGAACGTAAATTGTGCTTTTCTGAGTCTCTTTTCCATTTCCTTCATTTTTTCGTTATCAAAATTCTCCTGAACACGTTCTACAAGAGACACGACATCGCCCATCCCAAGTATTCTTGAGGCCATTCGATCAGGGTAGAACACATCTATCTGTTCTAATTTCTCGCCAGTACCTACAAATTTTATAGCTTTACCAGTAACGTACTTGGTCGATAGTGCAACTCCACCTCGTGAGTCTCCATCAAGTTTCGTCACCACAAAACCGGTTATACCCAAGCGTCTATCGAATTCGGCTGCAGCGTTGACAACATCTTGACCGGCCATCGAGTCGAGAACCATGAGCACTTCATCTGGTTTGGTAATTCGAGAAATTTCTTCTACTTCTTCCATCATATCCTCATCAATTTGCAATCGACCAGCTGTATCCAAGATGATGGTATCATTTCCTTTTGCAATGGCAAAATTCAATCCTTCTTTTGCGATCTTGTATGGGTCTTTTCTATAACCAGCAAAAACAGGAATGTCTATGCTTCTTCCAAGCGTTTCTAACTGCTCAATGGCAGCAGGTCGGTGTACATCATCAGCCACAAGAAGCGTGTTTCTTCCTTTTTTTCTTCTCAGCCAAAGGGCTATCTTTGCTGCCGTGGTGGTTTTTCCACTTCCTTGAAGTCCTACCATCAGTATCACCGAAGGACGAGACTTAAGATCGAGATTTGATTCTTTTCCACCTAACAGCTCAACAAGCTCATCGTTCACAATTTTAATGAACTGCTGATCAGGAGTGATGCTCTTGATGACTTTCTCACCAAGTGCTTTAGATGTAACCCTTTCCATAAGCTCTTTAACCACTTTGTAGTTGACATCTGCCGAGAGAAGGGAAATTTTAACTTGTTTCAGCGCTTCTCTAACATTGCTTTCTGATATTTTGCCTTTGCCTTTCAACAATTTAAACGCTTGAGACAACTTTTCTTGAAGGTTTTCGAACATTTTTTCACCTCCGGCTGCGTGTAGTAGTATACTCCGAGAGAGGTTATCAAGTCAATTAAAGAATTTGAAACATTTTATTTCAACCACAACAGTTTACAAAATACAGATGAGGAACAAAATCATGTCCAATTGAATTATAATACAGAG